>JAFUHB010000101.1 GCA_017469085.1 Clostridia bacterium | reverse complement strand
TATCAATGATGGTTTTTAATTCGTCTGAAATCATATAATTATCTCCTTGGCAACTGCAATTTAGTCCATGTTCGGAACTGCCACGATGGGCGATTTATACTTTGACATGTAGAATTCTTTGTACTCTTTTTATCGTCAATGGCTATAACGCTTCCTCCTTATTTTTCTAACATCTAACTTGGCAACTCAACTTTCACACCTTTTGATCAGATGCGTCCTTGAATAAGCTACCGCAGAGCGTTTTATCAGCCCGATGCCGAATTTATCTGATTGCCAGAAAACCACAGTATTACTGGGCTTTACGGATGTTATCCTTTGACCCTTGACATCAAGATTACTGATTCCACATGATCGGTCATCGGGAAGAGGTCGACGGGCTGGACGGCATGAACCTGATATCCGGCCTGTGTAAGCGCCCGGACATCCCGCGCCTGGGTAGCGATATTGCAGGAGATATAGCAGATCCGTTCCGGAGCCTGAGATACCAGGGCGGAGATCGTCTTGGTATCGCAGCCCGAACGTGGCGGGTCCAGGATGACGACGGTCGGTTTTTCGGAAAGCGTTTTCATCACCGAGGCGTCTCCATTGTGAAAAGTGGCGTTTTGAACATGGTTCGCTTCCGCATTCTGCCGGGCGAGGCGAATGGCGTCTCCGTTGAGCTCGATCCCGGTGACGGACCTGACCTGGGAGGCGGCGATCAGCCCGATGATCCCGATCCCGCAGTATACGTCGGCCAAACGGTCGTCCGGCGTCAGCCGACACAGGGAGAGCGCCTCCTGATATAAGCGCTCGGCCTGGGCGCTGTTGACCTGATAAAAGGCGCGGGAGGAAAGGCAGAAGGTGAGGCCGCACATTTGATCCTCGATGTATCCGTCTCCAAGCAGACGCTTTTCCTGAAAGCCGAGCACGGCGCTGCCGGCGCGGGGATTGATATTCTGGATGACGGAGCGGACCTCCGGGCAGCGGCTTTTTAATTCCCGCGCGATGTCCGGCCCTTCGGGGAAGGCGGGCGAAGCCGTGACGATGGTAACCAGTGCCTGGCCGGTTTGCCGCGCGAAGCGGACCTGGGAATAGCGGACGAGCCCGGTCCGTTTGTCTTCATCCCAGGATCGTATTTTGCGGGCCCGCAGGATATCCATTAGCTCAGCGGCGATATGATGAGCGCGCTCGTTTTCGAGCAGGCAATCGGCCATCGGCAGGACAAAGTGCGTCCCATATACATAGGGACCACTGATCAGCCCGTCCTGATCGTGCGCAAAGGCGGAGATGATTTTGTTGCGATAATGGAGGGGGTCATTTGCCGCAAGAATCTCTTTAGCGCCGGGGAACAGCGCTTCCACACGCCGCTGCTTGGCCCGAAGCTGCGCTCCGTAAGGCACGGAAAGGCGGGCGCAGCCCCCGCAGCGGCGCTGCTGGAGGGGACAATGCAGGGTATCGGGACGCATGGGCGGATCCTCCCCTTCTCTGGAGCACGGCGTCTCCGTTCATTCTGACATCCATCTTATCCCAAAACGTCCGGAATTGCAATCCGCTCCGCCGGTATGATTTGCAGGATGGGGCGGGATATGGTATACTATTTGGGCTTTGATGAACGCTTGTGACCGGAGGAATGTATGGCACAGTTTGTGGACCGCGCGCCGCTTGTGGCGAAGGCGGGCAACGGAGGAAACGGATGCGTTTCCTTCCATCGGGAGAAATTTGTTCAAAACGGCGGCCCCGACGGCGGGGACGGCGGCCGAGGCGGCAGCGTGGTGCTGTTGGCCGACGTCAATATGCACACGCTGCTGGACTTCCGTTTTCGTTCCAAATATGAGGCGGAAAATGGGGGAGACGGCGGCGCCAATCGCATGAGCGGCAAGCGCGGAGCCGATTTGATCGTCAAGGTGCCGGTGGGCACCGTCGTGCGGGACAAGCTGACCGGCATGGTGGTGGCCGATATGTATGAGGCCGGCCGGCAAAAGGTGCTGCTGCAGGGTGGCCGCGGCGGCTGGGGGAATATGCACTTCGCGACGCCCACCCGCCAGGCGCCGAACTTCGCCAAGCCCGGTATGCGGACGGAAAAACGGGAGTTTACCCTGGAGCTCAAGTCTATCGCGGACGTGGGGCTGGTCGGCTATCCCAACGTCGGGAAAAGCACCATCCTGTCCGTGGTGACGGCCGCTCGGCCCAAGATCGCCAATTATCATTTTACGACGCTGACGCCCAATTTGGGCATGGTGCGCCGGAACGGGCAGGACTTTGTGATGGCGGATATTCCCGGCCTGATCGAGGGGGCCAGCGAGGGCGCGGGACTGGGCTTTGATTTCCTGCGCCATGTGGAACGGACGCGGCTTTTGCTGCATGTGATCGATGTGTCCGGGGTGGAGGGACGTGATCCCGTCGAGGATTTCGACCGCATCAACGAAGAGCTTTCCGCCTACGGGGATTTATGGAGCCGCCCGCAGATCGTCGCCGCCAATAAGATGGACATTCCCGGCGCGGAGGAAAATCTGGAGCGGCTTTTGGCCCATATCGACGGGAAATATCCGGTGTTCGCGATCAGCGCGGCTGCGCATCAGGGCTTTGATCCGCTGATGAACTGCGTGGCCTCGACGCTGGCCGAGCTTCCGCCCGCCGAGCCCTTTACCGAGCAGGAGCTGCTGTTTGAGCCGCTGGTGGACGCCACGTTTGAGGTCACGAAGGAGGACGGCGTATTCGTGGTTAGCGGTCCCGCCATCGTGCATCTGGTCAGCAGCGTCAATTTTGAGGATGAGGAAAGCCTCAACTGGTTCCACCGCACCATGCGCACCGCCGGCATCATCGACGCCCTGCGCGAAAAGGGAGCGAAGGAAGGCAGCACCGTGCGGATGGACGATATGGAATTTGATTTTGTGGAATGATTGGGAGGATCGGATCATGACCAGCAAACAGAGAGCATACCTGCGTTCCATGTGCAATACGCTTCCGGCCATCATTTCGGTGGGTAAGGACGGGGTGACCGATACCCTGGCAGACAGCGTGTTGGACGCGCTCAAGGCACGGGAGCTGATCAAGTGCGGCGTGCAGCGCGGCGCGCCCGTGACGGCTCGAGAGGCCTGCGAGGCGCTGTGCGAGCGATTGGGCGCCGAGCCGGTGCAATGCATCGGCAACAAATTCTGTCTTTATCGGCCCAAGGACGAGGACCCGGTTATCGTCCTGCCCGATTGATCTGTGATTTTTCATGATGAAGGACCGCCATGAATGTGTGGCGGTCCTTCATCATTATGACAGATATTAATTGAATACGACGTTTTCCAGCGCCCGCTGATAGGCTGCTCGGGCTGCGGCGCAGACGGCGGCATAATCCTCCTCATGGCCGGGCGTTTTCAGCAGGCGCAGCTCGCTGCGGCTTTGCTCGATCAGTTCGATGTCAAAGCCCTCTTTTTGATTGGGCAGCAGCGGCGCTCCGTGCTGGCGGGTGCCCATCAGCTCGCCGGGTCCGCGCTGCTTGAGGTCCTCGCGGGCGATCTCAAAGCCGTCGTTGGTGCGGCAGAGCGATGTGAGCCGCTCGTTGGGCCGCGCCATCAGGAAGCACCAGCTCTGTTCTGCGCCGCGGCCGACGCGCCCGCGCAGCTGATGGAGCTGGGATAGGCCGAAGCGATCGGCGCTTTCGATCACCATCACGGTGGCGGAGGGCACGTTGACGCCCACCTCGATGACCGTGGTGGAGACAAGAACGTCCAGCTTCCCTTGGGAAAAGGCGGTGATGACGCGCTCCTTTTCATCCGCGGACTGGCTGCCGTAGGTCAGGCCCAGACGAAGATCGCGCAGGGGACCGTTGGTCAGCTCGGCATAGGTCTCCTGCGCGGAGGGCACGCCCAGGCTCTCGTTTTCCTCCACCAACGGGCACACGATGTAGGTTTGCCGCCCCTTCGCCGCTTCCTCATGGATAAAGCGGTACAGGCCCTCCCGCTTTTCCTCGGGTACGATCCGCGTCGTGACCGGCGTCCTGCCAGGGGGCATTTCGTCGATCACGGACAGATCGAGATCGCCGTACAAAACCAGCGCAAGGGAGCGGGGGATGGGCGTCGCCGACATCACGAGGGCGTTGGGCTCCTGATCGGCCTTGTCGGCCAGGGCGCGGCGCTGACGGACGCCGAAGCGGTGCTGCTCGTCGGTCACGATCAGGCCGAGCCTGTGATAACGGACCCCTTCGGAAATCAGCGCGTGCGTGCCGATCACGACCTGCCAGTCTCCATTTTGGATGGCCGCCAGGGCCTCGCGCCGTTCCGCAGCCTTCATGCCGCCGATCAGCAGCCCGCTGCGGAGCCCGAGCGGCGTCAGGAGCTTGCGGGCGCTCTCCAGATGCTGACGGGCCAGGATCTCGGTGGGCGCCATCAGCGCGGCCTGATATCCGCCTTGCGCGGTCAGCGCGATCGCGCCGAAGGCCAGCGCCGTTTTTCCGCAGCCGACGTCCCCCTGCACCATGCGCGACATCGCCGAAGGGGCGGCAAGGTCCGCGGCGATTTCATGCAAAACGCGGCGCTGGGCCTGCGTCGGGGAAAACGGGAGGGACCGCCAGAAGGCGTCTTCTCCGTCGGGCGGTATCTCGATGGAGACGCCCTCCTGCTTTCCGCCCCGCAGCAGGGACATGGCGGTCTGATATAAGAGCAGGGTTTCAAATGTCATGCGCCGACGCGCGATGGCCAGCGTTTCGGGAGTCTGCGGCCGATGCGCCTCCCGGAGGGCATAGTTGATTTCGCAAAGCCCGTTGCGCGCGCGAACGGCGGCGGGCAGCGTTTCCCGAACGCACTCGTCCAGCTTGATCAGCGCCTGCTCGATCAGCTTGGCGAACGTCTTACCGGGAATGCCGGGCAGGGGACGGTACTGGGCGATCAGGGCGCGTTCCTTTTCGATCGAGGGGCTGGACAGCACAAGCCTGCCGCGGTATTCGTCCGCGCGGCCGTACAGCAAATATTCCCGGTCGGAGGTCAGGTTGTCCTTCATCCAGGGCTGATTGAAGTATTGCAGCGTCACTGTACCCGTGCCGTCGGTCAGCTGCGCCGTTACGAGGGTGCGGCCCGAAAAGCGGGCCAGCTTTGGCGTCCCCTTGATATATCCGGTCACGCAGACGTTCTGCCCGGATGCGATCTCGGCGATCGGCATCGGATGCAGCGTGTCCTTATAAGAAACGGGCAGGGTAAACAAAAGGTCCCGCAGGGTGTGGATCCCTGCGTCCTCCAAGACCTTTTTTCGGGCGGGCCCCAGGCCCTTCAAATCGCTCAGCGCCTGCATCCTGTGAAAAAAGCCGGGCTGTTCGAGCGGCTCCGCCAGTTGGGGCGGAGGGAAAACAGCCCGGCTTCCTGTCCTTTCGGATTATTTTTGCCGCTTGGTCACGCGGCGGGCGGCGTCAGCCATCGCCTCGGCGGTAAAGCCGAATTCCTTGAACAGGATGGCGGCCGGTGCCGAAGCGCCGTAATGATTGATGCCGAGCGCCTCTCCGTCCAGGCCGACGTAATTGTACCAGGGCATGGTGTGACCCGCCTCCAGGGAAACACGGGCGCGAACGGCGTTCGGCATGACCTGTTCCTGATACTCGTCGCTCTGCCGATCGTACAGCTCCATGCAGGGCATGGAAATCACGCGGGCGTCAATGCCGTCCTGGGCCAGCAGCGCCTGCGCCTCCACCGCCTGCTCTACCTCGGAGCCGGAGGCCATCAGCAGCACGTCCGGCGTCGGCTTACTGCTGTCGGAAAGGACGTAGCCGCCGCGCAGGGCGTCGACGCCGCTGTTTTCATACTGGGGCAGGTTCTGGCGGGTAAGCACCAGCGCGGTCGGCAGGCCCATTGTCAGGGCGGTCAGCCAGCCGGCCGTGGTTTCTTTGCCGTCGGCGGGCCGGAATACCCGGAGATCGGGAATGGCGCGCAGGCCGGCGAGCTGCTCGATGGGCTCGTGCGTCATGCCGTCCTCGCCGACGCCGATGGAATCGTGGGTCAGCACGTAGGTGACGGGCAGCTTCATGATGGCGCTCAGACGCATCGCGTGCTTCATATAATCGCTGAATACGAAGAACGTGCCGCAGAACACCCGCAGGCCGCCGTGCAGGGCGATGCCGTTGCAGATCGCCGCCATGGCGTGCTCCCGCACGCCGAAGTGCAGGTTGCGGCCCGCGCGGTTTTCCGCGCTGTAATCCCCGCCGTCCTTGAGATAGGTGTTGTTGGAGGGGGCCAGGTCGGCCGAGCCGCCCACCAGGTTGGGCAGCAGCTTCGCGAGACGATTGATCATTTCGCCGGAGGTCGCGCGGGTGGCCTGCTTGCCCTCAAACTGCCAAAGCTTGTCGTTCAGGGTGACCTCGTCGCCGACTTCCTGCGAGAACCAGGCGTCCCATTCCTTTTTGAGGTCGGGATACTGCTCGGCGTAGGCCGCGAACAGCTGATCCCACTCGGCCTCTTTTTGCGCTCCGCGGTCCGCCGCGGCGCGGCAGTTGGCGTATACCTCGTCGGCTACGGTGAAGGGCTCGTCAGGCATCCCCAGCTTGCGGGCGGCGGCCAGCAGGTTGTCTTCGCCAAGGGGCTCGCCGTGTACGCCGGGCGTGCCGGCCTTGGCGTCGCAGCCAAAACCGATCAGCGTGGGGCAGACGATTAGCGTGGGGCGATCGGTGGTCTTGGCCTGCTCCAGGGCGGCCCTGACCTCCTGCCAATCGTTGCCGTCTTTGACCTTGATCACATCCCAGCCGTAAGCGGCGAAGCGGGCGGGCACATCCTCCCGGAAGGCGATATCGGTGTTGCCCTCGATGGAGATCTCATTGTCGTCATAAATCAGCGTCAGCTTGGACAGCTTGAGCGTGCCGGCCAGGGAAGCGGCCTCGGAGGAAACGCCCTCCATCATGCAGCCGTCGCCGCAGATCGCGTAGGTGCGATGGTCGACGATGGGGAAGCCCTCGCGGTTAAAATGCGCCGCCAGCATGGTTTCGGCGATCGCAAAGCCGACAGCGTTGGCAATGCCCTGGCCCAGCGGGCCGGTGGTGGTTTCCACGCCGGCGGTCAGGCCGTGCTCCGGATGGCCCGGGGTCTTCGACTGCCACTGGCGGAATTGCTTGAGGTCGTCCATCGTCAGCGCATATCCGTAGAGATGGAGCAGGGAATATAGCAGGGCGCTGGCATGGCCGGAGGAAAGCACAAAGCGATCCCGGTTTTTCCATTCGGGGTTTTTGGGGCTGAAGGACATCGTTTCGTTCCAAAGGGCGTAGGCCAGCGGGGCCATGCCCATGGGCGCGCCGGGATGACCGCTTTTCGCCTTCTGCACCATATCGGCGGAAAGGATGCGGATGGTGTTGATGGTTTGCTCGTGAATGTCGGGCATATGCTTATTCCTCCTCGTTTTCAATAAAGGCCCGGACGGCGCTCAGGTCGACGTCGGGATTGCCCTTCAGGACCTGATACAGCCCGGCTGCCATTTGACGCAGCCCGCCTTGGACGTCGCTCTCGATATTCAGCGGTATCACGGGATCGTGAACGGACAGGCGGATCAGGAACCAGCCGTTGTCCAGGCCGCCGTTTAAGTCAAAGTTGATGCGGATGCCCTCCCGGTTGTCCGGCGCGATGTGCCAGCCGCGCGTGAAGGTGGCGTGGTCCATGATCTGGTCGAAGATTTTGCGGGAGGCCAGGAAGCGGTCCTCCGCCAGCACCGGCAGGCGAAGCTCCACGCTTTCGAGCGGCTCCCGGAGGCCGTCCAGCAGGGAGGACAGCTCTTTTCCCTCCTGCTTGAGGCGCATGGCTTCGATGATCAGCAGCGTGACCAGGTACATGCCATCGTCCAGGAAGTGATTTTCCCGCAGCGCGGCGTGGCCGCTGGTTTCGATGGCGAGGGGACAGTCGACCCCGGCCTGATTGAGCCGGATGGCCTCGTCGATCACGTTGCGGTAGCCGCGCTTGAAGCGGTGGTGCACGCCGCCCCATTCGGCGATGAACTGCGCGAGGCCGGAGGAGGTGACGGAGTCGGTCACGATGGTCGCGCCGGGGTCCTGACTCAGCAGGATGGCGGAAATCAGGGCGATCAGGCGATTGCGGTTGATCTCCCGCCCCGTGCGGTCGACGATCGCCGCGCGGTCGCAGTCGGTATCGAAGATCACGCCCAGGTCCGCGCCGTATTTTTTCACGGCCGCGCTGATCGAGGCCATGGCCTCCGGCGCTTCCGGATTGGGGATGTGATTGGGAAAAGTGCCGTCCGGCTCCAGGAATTGGCTCCCCTCTGTCCAGGCACCCAGCTCCTCGAGCATCGAGGCGTAAAAGCCGCCCGCCCCGTTACCGGCGTCCACCAGGATATGCAGGCCCAGCAGCGGCTTGGAAACATCGGTGTCCAGCCCCTCCCGGATGCGCCGCGCGAGCTGCGCCTGGTAGGCGGGCAGGGAATCCCGCTGGAGCAGCGCGCCGGTCTGCACCGCGGGCACCTCTACGGTCTCCGCCTCGGCGATCAGCTCGTCCAGCTCCTCGCCGGAAAGGCCGCCGTGGGGAAGGATAAATTTGATGCCGTTCCTGTCGGCAGGCAGGTGGCTGGCGGTGACCATCAGCGCCGCGTCCGGACGGAAGCCGTCCGTGATCAGGCACATGAACATGGCAGGCGTGGTACACAGCCCAAAATCGGTCACGTCCACGCCCATGGCGCGTAGGCCGCCGGCCAGCGCGTCGGCAAGGGCGGGCCCGGTGACCCGGGAATCCCGGCCGATCGCCACGGTGCGGATCGGCGCGCCCTTCTTTTGCCGCCAGGAGGCGAATCCGGCCCCAAAGCGGGCGGCGACCTCCTCGGTCAGGACGGCGTTGGCTCCCAATGCGACGCCGCGGATATCGCTGCCGCTCTTGAGACGCTTGAAGCTACACATAAAACCTCCGTTCATTCGTCATCGGCCCCCAAAGAGGATCGGCGTGTTGACAGCCAGGGCCTCGGCCACACATTCGTCCAGCAGCCGGTACATCGGCGCCATCCGGCGAAAATCGGTCATCAGGCGCTTGGGTAAATCGCTCTGCCCGGCCCAGGTGTATCTGGGGTTCAGTCGTTCAAAATACAGTGTTTTTTTGCGGTACAGGGATTGAAGCGCGTCCGGGACGCTGGGCGGCATGTAGAGGCGGCGGTTCTCCGTTCCGCTCTCCACGAGGCGGTGCCGGTCCAGATCAAAAACCAGATCGGCGATCACGTCCGGCGTTTTTTCGATCCGGGCGCGGAGGACGTCCAGGGCTTCCTTATTCTCCCCCCACAGCCCAAGGCCCCAGCTCAGCCGGTCCGGCCCGAATTCAAACCAGAAGAAGGGCCGGCCATTTTTATCGACGCCCGATTTGCGGAAGGCGATCCAATGGTGATCGCGGTAGGGGGATTTGTCCTTGGTATAGCGCGTGTCCCGGTTGATGCGGGAAAGGCACTTGACGGGGCGCGTCTCCATATCCGGGTCGATTTTGAGCATCCCGGGCGACAAATCCTCGATCAAAGCGTAAAAAGGCTTTTGCACTTTTTCAACGTACTCATCGTGATGCGCGTGCATGAAGCCGGTTTCGTTATGAAAACGTATATCCAGGAAAAAGCGAACGGTGTCCTCTGTAAAGCCGGGGAACAAGGGGTAAGCCTCCTTTGGCATAAGCCGCCGAGTGACTAAGAGCTGCCTCTATTATAACCGAAAACGCGCCCGGATTCAACTGAAAAATCGGCGGGCCAACGGCAAGCGGCAATTGGTCCGATTCATGCTTCCTGCTCCGTCGGTTCATTTGATTTTACAACGCGGATCACGCCATCGCGCAACGCAACGTCATGATCCGGCGGCAGCTTGAACCACAGCGTATCGTCATCGATTCCGAACGGAATGAGTGTGCCTTCGTCCCCTTTTATCTGTCCGCTGAAATGGTCAATCATAAGCTCCCGCCATGCGTCCGCATCGGCCGTCAGCTGTAGTTGTTCCAGGCTGGCGTAGCCGGAGCTCTTGTATTCCTGGTACATATCATGCAGTTCATCGGCATGAATATGCGTAATGGGATGCTCCCGCTGATCGATCATAGACAAAATTGCGATCCGGTCGTCGATATCATCCCCTCGGTCAAATTTGAGGGAAACGATCTTGCGTTTGTCCTGATTCTCTCCCCAAAGCTTTGATTCCATGCTCATCAGCCGCGGGGGATCGGACGGCGTTTCTTCTTCCTTTTCTTTTTTCTTCGCCTTTTCTTTGTTCACGTATGCGCTGACAAGCCGGACCAACTCCTTCATCGCCTCATCCTGGCTCAAGCCGTTCTTAATCAACATAGGGCCCCGCGAGGTATCCACATAAGCCTGAACGCGCCATTCCTGCCCATCCGGACGGCGATCAATCTGAGGATAAGGACCCCAATCGCAGTCCCGCGCATAGATGCCGTTCGGCATAAAACGCAATCGATTCAAAATCTTCGGATCCGACGAAATATGCGCGGTGAAATATTCCCGCAGCGCCTCGGCCTGTTTTTTCTCCTGCATAACAACCTGAGGAACCGTCTCGATCCATCCATCCAGCCGCGGGTCATTTTCTACGGCATCCCACGGCATTAAGTCCGCATCGTCAGGGGGAAACGTGGGCAGCGTCTGATGCATCCACGCAAGAAGGGATTCACGGGTCAGGTCCTTCCATAGTTCATCGGGAAGATCAATCGTATCGCCCCCTGCATAATCGCCATGGGTTCCTCCGTCCTCCTCTAACTCCCATCTCATGAACGGTCGAAAGTCAGCAATGCCCAACGTTAAGTAGCCCCTGAACGGATACGGCTTGGGCGGGAAGAATGTCCATTTCACGAAGTTTACTCTGGCCGGCAATGGTTTTTCCTCACGCGAGGGCTGCTTCTCACGTGGTGCTTCCTGAGGCGTCATGGACACCTGTCTCGAATCGACATTCGCGGCAGGCTTCTCCGCCTCTGTTTTCTTCCCCTTTTCCCGGACGCTTTTCACAATATTGAAGGCGGAATACAGCAGGAGACCGGCTCCAAGCAGGAGCGAGAACAAGGCCAAACTCAAGCCTTTTTCGCGCCAAAGCGCCATTCCGTTGAACACACCAGCGATACCTACCAGCAGGATCAAGCTATTCAGCAGCCGGTTCTTGCCTTTTTTCATTGCTTTCCGCCATCCCCTTTTCCATCTGCTTTCCAAATCAGCATATCATCCTTTCCCAGGCCCGTCAAGCGCCGGGGCGTGTTTCTGAAGATCAAAAAAAGCCAAAAATTGCCTCCCGGCATTGTGGGCCGGGAGGCGAAGGACAAGGATCAGGAGGATGGATCGGCAGCGTTGTATTGCTCGATATAATCCCGGATCCTGGTGGCGACGGCGAGCTTTTCCGTCAGCTCGGCGTTGGTCTTGGCGCAAAACTGCTGGACGCCCTCGTCGATATACGAAGCGCTTTTGAAGGCGGCGTCGCGAAACAGATCGTCCAGCGGGCGCTGGTCGGGCCGGGTGATAAAGTGGATGGCATTGGGGTGATGGGAAAGGAAACCCATGAACCCCATCCCGCCGTTGGAGATGACCGTCCGCCGGATATCACGCAGGGGGATGGTCCTCGCCTTGTTTTCATAGATCGGCAGGAGGCCGCCCGTGGACTCGGTAAACAGCTCCAGCCGATCCGGGTACAGCTCGCAGCGGGAATGATTGCGCTTGTTGTAGTGCGCCTCCAGCACGATGAGGGGCTTTTCCTTCTCCATTACTTCTTGGCGCGGTATTTCCGCATGTCCAGAATGCAGGCGATCAGGATGACGGCGCCCTTAATGATGTAGGCGACGCCGCCCGAAATGCCCAGGAAGGTCATGGCGGTCATGATCAGCTGCATCATGAACACGCCCAGGATCACGCCGGAAATCTTGCCGGTGCCGCCGACGAAGGAAACGCCGCCGATAACCACAGCGGAGATGGCGTCGTTCTCATAGCTCAGGCCTAAGGTTGCGCTGGAGTTGCCGATACGGCAGGCTTCCACGAAGCCGGTGTAGCCGTACAGCGCGCCGGCCAGCATGAATACGCAGACGATCGTCATCAGCACGTTGACGCCGGATACGCGGGCGGCCTCCTCGTTGGAGCCGACGGCGAACATGTTTTTGCCGAAGGTGGTCTTATTCCAGACCAGCCACATCAGGGCGGTGATGATGACGGCCAGCAGCACGTACCACGGCACGGGACGGCCGCTGATATAGAACATGGGCTGGCTGACGAAGGAGGATACGGCGATCTGCTTGGAATTGGAAACCGTCAGATACAGGCCGTAGATCATCAGTTGGGTGGCCAGGGTCACGATGAAGGGATGCAGCTTGAACTTGCCCATGCAGAAGCCGTTCACCAGGCCGACGGCCGCGCCGGTGATCAGAACGACCAGGATGGCGAGCAGGACGCCGCCCACGCCGGCCACGGAGCCGATCACGCTGGCGACCAGGAAGCCCGCCAGGCCGACCATACGGCCGCCGGACAAGTCGGTGCCGGCCAGCACGATACAGCCGGCGACGCCCAGCGCCATGGGCAGGCGGCTGGCGGTCAGGGAGATCAGGTTGACGATATTGGGCAGCTTGATGAAGGCGGGGACCCGGATGGTCACATAAACCGCCAGCAGCAGGATAATGATGATCATGGCGTGATCCAGCAGCCAGTTCAGCACGTCTGGCGTGGACAGGGCCTTTTTCTGGTGCGGACGGATCTCTTTTGCCTGAGACATGGTTTGGTTCCTCCTTCGATCAAACATACATGGCCGCGAGGGTCATGATCTCTTCCTGGGTGGTATGGTCCGCGTCCACTTCGCCGGCCAGACGGCCGCCGGACATGACCAGGATGCGGTTGCATACGCCCAGCAGCTCCGGCATTTCGGAGGAGACCATGATGACGGATTTTCCTGCCTCCGCCAGGCGCTGGATGAGCTGATAAATTTCATACTTGGCGCCCACGTCGATGCCGCGGGTAGGCTCGTCCAGCAGCAGGACGTCCGGGTTGGTCAGGATCCAGCGGCCGAAAATGACCTTCTGCTGGTTGCCGCCGGACAGGGATTGGATCTTGGTTTTCTGGCTCGGCGTTTTGATGCTCATGGCCTGGATCATCTCATTGGTGCTGCTGCTCATTTTGCCGCTTTGCAGCAGGACGCCCTTGAGATAATTCTTGAGGCTGGCGATCACGGTGTTTTCCTGGATGTTCAGGATGCCGAAGATGCCGGTGGCGCGACGCTCCTCCGTGACCAGCGCGAAGCCGTTCTTGATGGATTCCTGCGGGGTGCGGTTCTGGACGCGGTTCCCGTCCTTATAGATCGTTCCGGAGCGGCGGGTGGCCGCGCCGAAAATATTTTCCAACAGCTCGGTCCGGCCGGAGCCGTCCAGCCCGGCCACGCCCAGGATCTCACCCTTTTTCAGGCTGAAGGAAACGTCCTTCAGGTGCGAGTATTCCGCCGTCAGGCCCTCCACCCGCATGATGTCCTCCTGACCGACGGTGTCCAGCTTGGGCGGGAACTGATTGGTCATTTCACGACCTACCATCAGGCGGATGATCTCCGCCTTGGTCAGCTCGGCGGCGGGGCGGGTGGCGATGTACTGGCCGTCCCGCATGATGGTGACCTCGTCCGAGATGCGCAGGATCTCGTCCATCTTATGGGAGATATAGATGATGCCGCAGCCCCGGTCACGCAGCATGTTGATGATCTTAAAGAGGTGATCCACTTCCTGCTCGGTTAGGGAGGAGGTGGGCTCGTCCAGCACGATGATTTTGGAATGGAAGGACACGGCCTTGGCGATTTCCACCATCTGGCGCTGGGATACGGGCATTTTGCTCATGACGGTGCGGGGATCGACGTGGATATCCAGCTCTTCAAATACGCGCATGGTGTCCGCGTACATTTGCTTTTCGCTGACCAGGGGGAGCCCCTTGATCTTGGGGTAGCGGCCCAGCCAGATATTGTCCATGACGTTGCGCTTGAGGGCCTGGTTCAGCTCCTGGTGAACCATGGCGACGCCGTGATCCAGCGCCTCGCGGGAATTGGCGAAATTGACCTCCTGCCCCTCCAGATAAATATGCCCCTCGTCCTTATGGTAAATTCCGAAGAGGCATTTCATCAGGGTGGATTTGCCGGCGCCGTTTTCGCCCATCAGGGCATGCACCGTGCCGGCCTGCACAGTGAGCTGCACATGATCCAGCGCCTTGACGCCGGGGAAGGACTTGCTGATGCCTTCCATGCGCAGCAAAGCTTCTGCATGTTCCATGCTGATTGTCTCCTTCCTTTGGAAGCGCTGACGGCAGGATACGGATGATCTCCGGGTCCTATCGTCAACGCTTCCTGATACCGCTTTTTAGGGTCCGCGGAATAGGGAAGCGGTAGAGAGGACGGCGCGGGGGAAATGAAATCGGATTCATCCCCTCCGCGCCGATGGGAAAGCCCGATCCGCTGTTAGGCGGACCGGGCGGCAGAGGGGCTTACTCGCCGGTGTACACAGCGTAGGGGATCTGCACGAACCAGCTGTCCACGATCACGTAGTTCTCGTTCAGGCTGTCGAACTTATCCTTGCCCTCGATCAGGTTGGCAGTGATGGTGGCCACGGCGTCCGCCATACCCACGGCGTCCTGCTTGATGGTGCCGGTCATTTCGCCAGCGGCGATCGCGGCCTTAGCGGCGTCCACGGCGTCCACGCCGAACACGGGGATGACCTTGCTGCCTTCGGCAGAGGGGTCATTGTAGCCGGCGGCCTTCAGGGCGTTGATCGCGCCGATGGCCATGTCGTCGTTGTTGCAGATGACCAGCTCGATCATGTTGCCGTTGGCTTCGCTGTACTGCGCCAGGATGGTCTGCATGTAGTCGTAGGAAGCGGTGGAGGACCAGGTGCCGTTGTTGTCCACCAGGTACTTGTTGGCGTTGTTCGCATCGTAGAAGGCCAGGGCGGGCTTGCCGGCGGCGGTCAGGATAGCGTCAGCGTTTTCCACGCCGTACTTGGTGCGGGCGATGGCTTCCTGGTTGGCCTCGTCGCCCTTGAACATGACGTAGCTGATGACGCCGTCGCCGTTCAGGTCGAGCGCGTCATAGTTTTCCAGCACGTAGTTGCCGATCAGGTCGCCCTGCATCTTGCCGGCGTCCTCGAAGTTGGTGCCG
Source organism: Clostridia bacterium (assembly GCA_017469085.1). Classification (GTDB taxonomy): domain Bacteria; phylum Bacillota; class Clostridia; order Christensenellales; family Aristaeellaceae; genus UBA4246. The sequence continues at coordinate 707 of JAFUHB010000101.1, read as the reverse complement.
ATGAAGGCGGACTTTTCATAGCCTTCGAACATGGCCTTGGCTTCGGCGTCGTCCTGAGACACGGCGCGGTTGAAGAATACGGCGGGCAGGTTGTTGGACTTCGCGACGTCCAGCAGGTTCTGAGCCACGGAGATGGAGCCGGACTCGACCAGGTTGATCACCAGCGCGTTGGTGCCGGTCAAAACGGCCACGTTGATGTCGTCGGTCTGGGTGGTCTGGTTGGCGTTGGAGTCCTTATCGGTCACGGTGATGTTCTTCGCAGCGAAGGCATCGTCCAGCGCGGTACGGACGCTGGTCAGATACACGTCGCCGAAGGTGTACCAGGACACGAGGGCGGAACCGTCAGCCAGAGCGGAGCCGGTCAGGGACAGCGCCAGCATGGCGACCAACAGGATGCTCAGAAATTTGCGCATACAAATTTCCTCCTTTAAAATATTGCCTCCGGCTTGCGCCGATAGGCTCATCAACAGCAGATGCTGCTGTAAATGACGCTTGACTCTCGGGCAATGGCCCGGCGATGGGGAAGCGAAAACGGCTCCAAGGCGGACGATACCCTGAAGAGGGCCCGCCGGGCGACAAAATGATGTAAAATGCAATGCGGCGCATGTCGTTTTTGCGCGACCACCAGCCGAATTGGACACATGGGATTATAGCATGCCGCCAACAAAAAGTCTACTGCTTCACGATAATCTTTCAAAAAAATCAAT
>JAFUHB010000100.1 GCA_017469085.1 Clostridia bacterium | reverse complement strand
GTTCTCGGGGCCTGAAACCGTGAAAAAGGGCTTGCATTTATGAAACACACATGCTATAATACCAAAAAAGACAAAAGCGGTAGATTTTTTGCCTTTTTGTATAAAATTGATCTCAGCGACTGAATTTTACGATCATAAAGAAAGGAGAGCCACACTTGACTGATCATCCGATGACGGCAACCGCTTCCGCCCGCAAGCGCAGGCAGACGATTTTCAATTCTCCGTACATTCGCAAGCGGGTGAAGAATCAGATTTGGCAGAACCGCTATATTTATCTGATGGTGATCCCGGTGCTGGTGTACATGGCGCTGTTCAAGTACATGCCCATGTATTATCTGCGGGCGTCCTTCTATGACTATAAGCTGCTCAAGGGCTTTGAGGGCTCCAAATACGTAGGGCTCAAGTGGTTTGAGCGCCTGCTGACTTCGCCGGAACTCTGGCAGTATATCAGGAATACGCTGACGCTGAATACGCTCTCCCTTTTGATTTGCTTCCCGGCGCCCCTTGTTTTCGCGCTGCTGCTCAACGAGCTTCGCAACGTGCATTACAAGAAGCTCGTGCAGACGATTTCCTACATGCCCCACTTTATTTCCACGGTGGTCCTGGTCAGCATCATCAACAATATCTGCTCCCCCTCGATGGGTACGCTGGCCAAGATATTCCGCATGATGGGGAAAACGCCCATCAACTACCTATCCAACCCCGATTATTTTTACGGCGTGAACATCGTCTCCGGCGTGTGGCAGACCCTGGGCTGGAACGCCGTGATCTACATCTCCGCCATTTCCGGCATCGATCAGACCCTCTATGAGGCGGCCAAGATCGACGGGGCCGGGCGCTTTAAGCAGGTGCTGCACGTGACCATCCCCGGCGTCTTGCCCACGTTCATCCTGCTTTTGATCATGCAGATCGGCCAGATGCTCAACTGCGTGTTCGATAAGATCTACCTGCTGCAAAACACCCTGAACCTGCAGGTGTCCGAGATGCTGCCCACTTACGTCTATAAGCTGGGCATGGTATCGCATAAGTACGGCATGTCCACCGCGGGCGGCCTGTTCAATTCCGTGGTTTCGCTGGTGCTGGTCATCATCGCCAACACCATCAGCAAGAAGCTGTCGGAAACCTCCATCTTCTGAGGAAAGGAGCGATCATATGTCCGCTGTGGAAAAATCGGTCCGCAAAAAGCGCCGTCATAACGAGCAGGATTTTATCAAGCGCTCCCGGGGCGAAAAAATCTTTAACGTATGCAACATTACCTTCATGGCCTTGCTGCTGATTTTCCTGCTGTACCCGGTGCTGAACGTCATGTCCATCTCCGTCTCCAACGAGACGCAGGTCATGGCCGCCAACGTCACCTTCTATCCCATCGGCTTTAACCCGCAGGGATATACCACCATCTTTAAGGACGGCGACCTTTGGCGGTCCATCGGCAACACGGTGTTCGTGGCCGGGGTGGGCTGCGTGCTGAGCCTGGTGGCGCTGAGCATCGCCGCGTATCCGCTGGCCTTCGCCCAGTTCTACGGCAAAAAATTCTACTCCATCGTGATCATGTTCACCATGTGGTTCCAGGGCGGCATCGTGCCCCTCTTCCTGGCGATCCAGAAGCTGGGCCTGTATGACAGCCTTTGGGCGCTGATCCTCAATTCCCTGATCAGCGCGTATAACGTGGTCATCATCCGCAGCTACTTTAATTCCATCCCCATGTCCGTGATCGAATCGGCCCGCATCGACGGCGCGAATGATTTCCGCATCCTGTTCCAGCTGGTTATTCCGCTGTCCAAGCCCGTGCTGGCCACCGTGGCCCTGTGGGTGATCGTGGGCCATTGGAACGACTATATGAACCCCCTGATTCTGATTTCCAGCCAGGGGAACCGCACGCTGCAATTGCAGCTCAAATCCGTGGTGTTGGCGGCGGAAAGCTCCACCAGCAATCTGGCCACTCTCTCCACCAGCGATCAGATGAAGGGCACGGCGGCCCTGACTACACAGGTCAAAAACGCGGTGCTGGTGGTGTCGATGGTGCCCATGATCGCGATTTATCCCTTCATTCAGCGCTTCTTCGTTTCTGGCGTGATGCTGGGCTCGGTCAAGGGCTGATCCGCAACAACGTTTTTCGCGGCGCCGGTAAAGGCGCTGAGAAAATAAAAATCACAAGGAGGATGAACCATGAAGAAAATCCTGTCCCTGGTCCTGGCGCTGGCGATGCTGCTGACCGCCTCGACCGCTGCCCTGGCTACCTCTACGGAAGCCGTCGGCAACCTGGAGCCCAACTGGTGGAAGGCCGCTGAGATCAAGCCCAGCGAGACCTTCTATGTGGATGGCGGCATGACCATGACCATGCTGGGCATCCATATCAACCAGTATCCCAAGACGTTCGACGGCGGCTACTATTTCCCCGCCATCGAAGCCATGACCGGCGTGCATGTGGACGCCGACTGGCGTACCAGCGACGGCTATGCTGAAATCGTGAGCACCGTGCTGGCCAATGCCGCTGGCGACGTGACCAAGCTGCCCGACATCATCCAGCCCGGCTCCTACGGCATCTCCGCCCTCGTGAACGAGGACGCCATCATCCCGCTGGACGATTATCTGGACCTGATCCCCAACGTGGTTGCCGCTGTGGGCGATCGTCTGAGCTACTGGGCCTCCGCGGACGGCCACATCTACGCCATCCCCACCATCGTCAACGTGCCCGGCTCTCAGTCCATGACCTTCCGTAAGGACTGGGCGCTGAAGCTCCAGGAAATGGGCGTCATCGACTTTGACACCCCCTCCACCTGGGAACAGTGGAACGCCTTCTGGTACGGCGTGCGCGATAACGACATGAACGGCAACGGCGATCCCTCCGACGAGATCCCGCTGGTGCTGGAGATGGGCGAGAGCGGCGAGCGCTGCCTGCACATCCTGCTGAACGCTTTCGGCATCAAGGCTTCCGACGACGCGCAGTTCTGCGTGCTGGACGACGGCACCTACACCATGGTGTACGAGCATCCGCGTTATAAGGACTTCCTGACCGCCGTGCAGAAGCTGTATGCCGACGGCATCATCGACCAGGAATTCGCCACCCGCAAGCAGGCCGATATGTATAACACCATGGCGGCCAACAAGTGCGCTTCCTGCTTCACCTGGGCCCAGATGAGCCAGACCCACACCGAAGCGCTGTGGGAGCAGGGCGTGACCGACGCTCTCTTCCAGTGCGTCGCTCCCGTGGAAGGCCCCTTCGGCGATCGTTACCTGCAGGAACGCCGCGCCGTGACGAACATCAACTGCATCACCCAGGGCGCTGTTGCCCGCGGCAACGTGGAGAACATCCTGAAGCTGTGGAACTGGCAGTTCTCTGAGGAAGGCATCAACCAGTACAACTACGGCCTGGAAGGCATCACTAATGACATGGTGGACGGCGAGCCCGTGCTCCATAACGACATCCTGCAGAGCGGTTTCGTGGATTATCGTACCATCGGTATGGAAATGGAGCCCTTCGGCGGCATGTGGCAGACCAGCGCGTTCATGCAGTGCCTGTTCGCCGGCAAGACCCTGGACGAGCTGAACGACGCGTATAAATCCTTCTGGGACGGCCTGAATGACCAGGGTGTCAACAAGGGCTACTACTATCCGATGCCCCCGACACTGGAAACCGAAGCCTACACCGAGTACCGCACCGAGCTGATCATCGGCTCCACCGGCGTCTGCGCGCTGCGCGACCAGTGCATCGCCGGTCAGGTGTCCGTGGACGAGTTCTTTGAGAAGTATGAGCAGCTCAAGAGCCGAGGCCTGGAAGACGTTATCGAGGAAGGCGCCGAGGCTTACGCGCAGATCGTCGGCAAATAATCCCGACCTTCTCGCCGCAACGGCAAAAAATTTAACAAGCGGGGGCCTGCCCTTCGGGGCGGGCCCTTTTCATGCCGATCAGACGTTCCTGTTCATCGAAATGAGTAAGGAATTACAAGGAATAGGAGGGGAGCGTCGAGGGGGCACACCCTCGACTTAAAATCCGCAGCAGCGACATGTGCGGTGCGAGGGGGTGGTGTTGGCGGGGGAAGGATTCCCTCGCCAAGTTACTATGGAGCCGTTAGGCGGAATAGTAGCGATCAGGCGCAAAAAAATAGAAAAAATCCAGGCGATTTTGTTTGCCGCTTTTCCCATCGCATAGTATAATAGCAGCAGAAGCAATTTGGTAAAGGGGGCGGCCTATGAACAGACAGCATGTCCTCAGCGGGATCGACCGGATCGAGACGGTGGACGCGCTGCTTCGGGGCAGGCGAATCGGCCTGATGACCAATCCCACCGGGATCGACCATCAGTTCAAAAGCACCATCGACATCCTGAACGAGCGGTACGGCCTTTCCGCGCTGTTCGCCGTGGAGCACGGGATCAGGGGAGACGCGCAGGCCGGCGCGCAGATCGAGACCGTCATCGACCCGCAGACCGGCGTCACCGTGTACAGCGCCTACGGGAAAAACGACCGCTTCAACGACGAAATGCTGGCCGCTTTCGACGTGCTTGTTTTTGATATCCAGGACGTCGGGGCGCGCTTTTACACCTACCTTTATTCCCTTTCTTACGCCATGGAGGCCTGCGCCCGCGCTGGGAAGGCCATGATCGTGCTGGACCGGGTGAACCCCATTGGGGGCGTCAAGCTGGGCGGCACGGTGCTGGACACCCGTTTCTCCTCCTTCGTGGGGGATTATGAGCTTCCGACGCAATACGCCCTGACCATCGGGGAATATGCCCGCTACGTCCGGGATTATTTGAAGCTGGACGTCGACCTGACCGTCGTTCCGCTCGAGGGCTGGCGCAGGGAGCTGCTGCTGGACGATACCGACCTTCCCTGGGTATCTCCGTCGCCCAACTGCCAGAACCTGGACGCCGCGCTGTGCTATATCGGCATGTGCGTGTTTGAAGGCACCAACGTCAGCGAGGGCCGGGGCACGACCATCCCCTTCCAGATTGCCGGGGCGCCGTTCATCGACGGCCCGAGCCTGGAAAAGGAGATGAACCGCCTGGGGCTGCCCGGCCTGCATTTTCGGAGCACCTCCTTCTGCCCGACCTTTTCCAAGCATCAGGGCGTCATGTGCCATGGCGTGCAGCTGCACATCACCGACCGGGAGCAATGCGATTGCGCGCTGGGCGGGCTGCTGCTGCTGGAAACCATTCGCAACATGTATCCGGAGCAATTCTCTTTCCTGAAATGGGAGGAGAACGGGAGCTATTTCCTGGATAAGCTGTTGGGCACCGATCTGTTCCGCACCGGCCAGATGGACGCGCGGACGCTGATCGAGCATTTCGCGGAGCCGGTCCGCGCTTTTGAGCGGAACACCACCCAGTACCGTTTATATCAATAAATCATAGATCAAAGAAAAATATCAGGAAGGGGATACGTTATGCAAAATCCAAATCGCCGAGTCAAGATGGGCCTGCTCCTCATTTCTCCCGAACGCTTCGCCAACATCGGCGAAGGCACCGCCCGTGGCTCCTACCGGGAACGGAAAGAGGCGGAAGCCGCCTGGATGGTCCGGGAGGCCTCGGAATCCATGGACGTCACCTTCACCGGCATCACCTGGAACCGGGAGGACGTGCAGCGGGCCATCGATGCCTTCACCGCCGAAAAGGTGGACTTCGTGTTGGCTATCTATCTGTCCTGGGCGGAGGATTTTGCCTTTATCCGCTTCCTGCGCGACATGCCGCCCTGCCCCATCCTGTTCTGCCATCGGCTGCGGGATGAAATCCATCTGAAGGACACGCACGACGACGACGAGTTCGCCGAATATCTGTGCTGTGGCGGCCTGGTCGGCTCCCTGGAGGCCAGCGGAGACGTCAAGCGCTTCCAGCGGCCCATGTTGGATATTTTCGCGGGCACCTGGAGCGAGGTGCTGGAGCGCGCCAAGACCTTTGGGGCCGCCGCCCGCGCCCGCGCTATCCTGAAGCAGAGCACCTTCGGCCTGCTGGCCTGCATGAACGAGGTCATGTGGAGCACTTATGTGAACCCCTACGACCTGTTCGCCCAGGCTGGGCCGGAAATGCGGTTCCTCTCGGTCGCCGAATATGAGGAGGCCGTCGAAAAGGTGAGCGAGGCGGACGCGCAGGCCACCATGCGGCGCATTGCCGGTCAATATGAGGTGCTGCCCAACGTGGACGAGGGGAAATTCCTGGCCTCCGTCCGCGCTTCAATGGCCATGGAACGCGTGGCCGCCCAGTATGACCTGGACGTGCTGGTGCTCAACGACATCGATACAGTGTTGTTCCAGCACATCGGCCTTCGCCCCGGCTTCTGGCCCACCTCGCCGGATGTCAAGACCCTGGTGGTGCCGGAGGGGGATATCGGCAGCGGCGTTGCCTGCTACGCGCTGAAGCTGCTGACCGGCGGGGCGCACGTCAATTATATCGAGCCCTTCCATATCGACCTGCCCAACCGGAATTTCGCGGCCGGGCACGCCGGCCCCAACGATTACACCGATCCGCGCGGCAAGTGCAAGATCTCCTCCGACGTCCGTTTTGCCAAAACGAAGTGGAAGTACGCCGGCGCGCCCTTTGCCTGGTATGTGTTCCCCGAGGGACGGAAAACCATGCTGCATTGCTCTGAGCAGACCGGACGCTTCCAGCTGGTCACCGGCCAGGTGGAAGCCCTGCCCACGGAGCACTTCCTGGCCACCTATTCCCACAGCCTGTTCCGCCCGGTCGGGGAGGAGTGCACCGAGTATTTCACCAAGCTCCTCCGTCAGGGCGTCACGCAGCATTACGGCATCGTGGACGGCGACGTAACGCCCGCCATCCGCGACCTTGCGATGATGCTGGGGTTTGAGTATCTGGAGGTATGATCATGGAACGGCTCATCAGAAACGGTCAAGTACGGATCAAAAACGCCAAACAGATCGGTCCTTCCCGGTTGGGGATCGGCTTTGAAAAGCTGGATCGCAAGGTATTTGAGCCGGAGAACGCCTATGACCTGGTTGGGGAGATGGGCGTGCATTATGTGCGCTTGCAATCGGGCTGGCAGCGCACCGAAACGCAGAAGGGCGTGTACGACTTTGCCTGGTTGGACGATATCGTGGACAATCTGATTGCCCGGGGGCAGGAGCCCTGGATCGATTTCTGCTACGGCAATGAGCTGTATACCCCAAGCGCCCGGGAGTATTTCGGCGCGGTCGGCTGCCCGCCCATCTTCACCGAGGAGGAAAGGAACGCCTGGGACGCTTATGTGGAAGCGACCGTGCGGCATTTCCACGGCAGGGTCCGCTGGTATGAGGTCTGGAACGAGCCAGACGGCCGCTGGTGCTGGAAGCATGGCGTCAGCGCGGAGGAATACGGCGATTTCGCGGTGGCTACCGCCAACGCCATCCATCGGGCGGACGGGGAGGCCAAGGCGATCGCCGGCGTATTGTGTAACATTAACCTTCCCTATTTCAAGATCATGTTCGATCGCGGTGTGGCGCAGGCGGCGGACGCCGTCTCCTTCCACCGTTATAACTCCGACGAGTTGAACGCCCTTCAGGAGATCCGCGCCCTGCGCGCCCTGATCGACCGGTATAACCCAAAGCTCATGATCATCCAGGGCGAGTCGGGCACGCAGTCCGATTCGCGGGGAGCGGGCGCTTTACGCGGCGGCTCCTGGACCGAGACGAAACAGGCCAAATACACCCTGCGTCACCGCCTGCTCGACCTGTCCAGCGAGGTGGTCTTTACCTCTCACTTTAGCGCATTGGACATGATCGAGGCGCTCAACGGCAAGGTGGGGGATAAGGCTTCTTACCTCGATTACGGTTACTTTGGTCTCCTGCATGCCGATTTTGACGAAAACGGCATTGCCTGCGGCACCTATTCGCCCAAGCCCTCCTATCGGGCCATGCAGCACCTGGCCGCGCTCTTCCCGGAGAACGTCCGTCCATGCGACCTGCCCGTGACCCGCAAATCCTTTGATTCGCCCCGCGTGTTTGGGCAGGACGACGCGTCCTCACAGATTGTGATGCTGGGCTTTGACAACGGGCGGGGGGCCCAGGCGCTGGCCTATTGGAAGGCGGTCGACCTGATGCGCGAGACCTTCGAGGGCACGATCAGCTTCCTGCTGGCGGGGGAGGCGCGCAAGATCGGCCTGATCGACCTGATGACGGGCGAAAAATATGACATCCCCGAGCATATGCAGGAGCACGATTTTTATAACAGCACCGGTTATGAGGCGACGGTCGTCCTGAAGAACCTGCCCCTGATCGACAGCCCGCTGCTGCTGACGTTCGGCGATTTTGAAACGGAGGCGTAATGACGATGGGACGACTGCTGCTGCTGGATGTCGGGGGGACCTTTATCAAATACGCCGTCTCGGAGGAGGATGGAAGGCGTCTTTCGCCCGATTCGATCCGCCAGTTCCCGACCAACGCCGAGGAGGATGCGGAGGGCTTTCTGAACGATCTGCGGAGCATCATCAGCCAGGCGCGTGAAGAGGGTGAATTGGAGCGAGCCGGGCTGTGCATCGGCGGCCCTTTCGATTTTGCGACCGGCGTCAGCCTGATGGAGCACAAATTCAGGGCGCTGTATCAGCGCTCCCTGAAGCCTCCCTTTGACGAGGCGGGACTGCCCATTTCCTTCCTGCATGATTCCACCGCCTTTATGCTGGGCGAGTATCATGAAGGAGCGCTCCAAGGCGAAAAGAACGCTTGCTGCGTGATGCTGGGCACCGGGCTGGGCTTTGCGTGGGTGCGGGACGGTAAAATTTGCCTGAACGAGCGCCAGACGCCCTCGCTCGCGCTGTGGAAAACGCCTTATCTGGACGGGATCGCCGAGGACTATGTGTCCACCCGGGCGATCCAGCGCGAATTTGGCGAGGCATTGCCCGTCAAGGAGATCGCGACGCTCGCGCGCAGCGGGAACGAGGCTGCGCAGCGGGCCTTCCGGACGATGGGCGCGCACCTGACCGTGATCCTGCGGGATGTCGTCGCCCGGCTGGGCTGCGAAAAATTCGTCCTCGGCGGTCAGATCTCCAAATCCGCCGATCTGCTGGGGCTCGAGCTGTCCATCCCGTGGTCCGTCGCCGAAAGGCCGGATGATACGGCGCTTCGGGGCATTTGCCAATATGTCCGGCTGGGCAGGGAAAACTGCACGCAATTTGTCCCGCTGACCTTCGAGCGGATCGACGCGGGGGAGCGCTGACGGTCTATGAATTGGCTGGTGGATGGGCTTGGCGTCCTTGGAATCGTTACAACGATCCTGGTGTATCAGCAAAAGGACCAGAAAAGGCTGCTCTGGTGGAAGCTGACCACGGACAGTGTGTGGTTGCTGCATTATTTGACCTTGGGCGCGTATTCGGCCTGCGCGGCTTCTTCGGTCGCGATCCTGCGGAGCGCGGTATTCCTCAACCAGGATAAAAAATGGGCCCAGGGCAAGGGCTGGCTGGTCGTCTTTATGGCGATCAGCATTCTGCTGAACGCCCTGGTCTGGCAGAATATGTTCAGCCTCCTGCCCTTGATCAGCTCCCTGGCCTGCATCGTCGCCTATTGGATCGGCAATCCCAGGATCACCCGCCTGGTGTCGATCCCGGCCGCCGGGCTGTATCTGGTGTATGCCGTCGCCTTCCATTCGATCGAGGGCGTCGTCTGCGAGATGTTCATCATTATTTCCGCCATTGTCGGTTATTTCCGGCATGATTATAAAAAACGCGCTGTTCAAGCGTAAAGTAAGGAGTATTTGATTATGAGCTTCATGTTCCATCCCTATCCCTATATCGACCATGACGCGGTCAATGTGATCACTGGGCGCGGCGTGCAGCCGCTCAAGGGCGAGATCCCGGTCGCGAAGAAGATCGCCGCGCTGCTGAAGGAAGGGAAAAACGTGGCGATCGACGCCTATCCCGGAGCGGAGGTCGGCGCGCTGGTCAACGCCATCCGCCAGCAGACGGGGGATACGCCGGTCCATTATATCGACGCCGATACCCTGCTCAAGGACCCGGATGTGATCGCCGACATGCTCCGGCCCTATCTGCCCGAGGACCGGGAGGAGGACCCAGTGCTTTTGTACGGCCGCCGCTATGAGGGCGGGTATCAGGGCCTGCAGGAGGCTGACAAGGTCCAGGCGCTCAAGGAAACGCTGAGCAAGGAGCGCTCGGTGCTGGTCTTTGGCCGCGGCTCCCTGAACCCCGAATTGCAGGACGGCTACGACGTGCGCGTCTGGATGGATGTCACCCCGCGCACTGCGGCGCTGAACTTTAAGTACGGCAAGGCGCGGAACCTGGGCGGCAAGGACGATCTGCCCTACGGCCTGCTGATGCGCCGGAATTATTATGTGGATTTTGAAATCGGCGTGGACGTGCGCTGGAACCTGATCAAATCCGGGAAGCTGGATTATTATATCACCGCCGATGTCCCGCAGGAGATGCAGCTTGTCTCCTTGGACGAGCTGATGACGCTGTTCGGCGAGCTGTGCGAGCGGCCCTTCCGCTGCCGCCCGGTGTACTTAGAGGGCGTATGGGGCGGCTTCTACTTTACCAGGCTGCGCCATCTGCCCAAGGAAATGCGCAATTGCGCCGGGGTGTTCGATATGATCCCGATGGAGGTCTCCATCGTGGCCAAGCTCGGGGACAATGAATTTGAAGCTCCCTTCTTTACCTTCATCCAGGCGATGGGGGAGAAGCTGCTGGGCGAACAGGCCTATCGGCAATTCGGCGGTTATTTCCCCATCCGCTTCAATTACGACGATACCTATCACGCCAACGGCAACATGTCCGTGCAGTGCCACCCGGATGAAGCATACGTGGTCAAGAACCACGGCGAATTGGGCCGCCAGGACGAGAGCTATTACGTCTGCGTCACCGCCCAGGGCGCCAAGACCTACCTGGGCTTCCGTGAGGAGGGCAGCTGCGAGGAATTCTTCGAGGCCGCCCGCAAGGCGGAAAAGACACACGAGCTCATCGACTACGAGAAGTACATCAACGCCGTTCCTTCTCAGCCGGGCACCCAAGTGATGATCCCCGCCGGCACCGTGCACGCCTCGGGCCGTAACCAGGTGATCCTGGAGATCGGCAGCCTGACGGTAGGCTCTTATACCTACAAAATGTACGATTACCAGCGCATCGACCCGCAGACCGGCCTGCCCCGGCCCATCCACCTGAAGATGGGCAGCCGCGTCATCCACGGCGAGCGGACGAAGGAATGGGTGGATAATAACCTTGTCAACCACGGCTATACGGTGCGCGAGGGCGCGGACTGGAAGGAGATCGTCGTCGGCGAGCATGACCTATTATACTTCTCCCTGCGCAACCTGATCTTCTGGGATCGCATCGAGGACGATACCGACGGCCTGTTCCACGTGCTTTCCCTGGTGGACGGCGAAAAGGTGAAGGTGGTATCCAAGGCGGACCCGAGCAAGTTCTACATCATGAACTGCCTGGATATCGTGGTGATCCCCGCCTCCCTCGGCGCGTACACCATTGAAAACCTCGGCGTCGGCTCCGTCACCGTGCATAAGACCATGCTGAAAAAAGCGTAAGCGCAGGAGGCCGGTATGCAGATTCGGCAGCTTCAGCGGGAGGACCTGCCGCAGGTCATCGTCCTGTGGAACGAGGCGGTGGCGGCGGGCGAGGTGGTATATTACCCCCTGACGGAGCAGTACTTCCGCCGGAAATTCGAGAGCAATCCCCAGTACGACCCCCGGTATTCGATGGTCGCGGAAGCGGACGGAAAGATCCTCGGCTTCATCAGCGGCACCGTGAAAAAGGAGTTTCTGCCCGGGGAGACCAATGAAAACACGCCGGGATACCTGACCTGCATTTTCGTTCAAAAGGCAAGCAGAGGACAGGGGATCGGCAAAGCCCTGGTGGACGCCCTGGCGAATGCCTTCAAGGCGGCGGGAAAAACCAGGCTCTCCTTCGATGGCGACGGCAATCCCATCCAATTGGACTGGATCGTTCCCGGCACGCCGGGACACGACCATAACAAAGCGCCGGGCATGGACGTGGATTGCCCCGGCTATCCCTTCCTGCTGGCGCTGGGCTTTGAGGAACGGGCCAGGGAAGTCGCCATGTATTTGGACCTGGCCGATTACGTCCCCTGGGAGGGGCAGAAGGCCAAGCAGGAGGAGCTCCTCTCGCAGGGCGTCTACACCGGCCGCTACGATCCCTCGCTGCATTACGACTATGATCGTATGTGCGACCGCGTGGGCAAGGAATACTGGCGGAACGTGCTGCGCTCCGAGATCGAGTGCCACGAGCAGGGCCGTCCGAACATGGATCCCGCTTTACAGCCGGATGGCCGGGTCCCGGCCGGGCCCCGTCCGCTGCTGGTCGCGACGCATGAAGGCCATATCGTCGCGTTCACCGGCCCGGTGGATCAGCAGGCCAGCGGCCGCGGCTGGTTCTGCGGCATCTGCACCGATCCCATGTACGAGCGCCGGGGCATCGCCTCCGTGCTGTTTCACCTGCTGATGCGGGAATTCATCGCGGAGGGCGCAACCTTCAGCACCCTGTTTACAGGCGTCGAGAACCACGCGCAGCGCATCTATCTGCGTGCAGGCTTCCGGCCCGTCCGAACGTTTGCGCTCCTGGAAAAAGCAATATAACACGCGTCCCGCCCGATCAGCGCCAATGGTATGTTCTAAACGCGCGAAAAAGGCGGGATGCCTTTTTTTTGCCCGTTTGTAGGACGTGCGGCTGTCTTGACAGCGTAAGGGCTCTGTGTGATAATCGCTGTTATGGAAAACGGATGTTTTCCTCTGTTTTTGTTCATTCTATTGCTCCACCACCGAATCCAGCTTTACGAATTCATTGGTGGAGCAATCAAGGAGGATTGTTCTTGAGAAAGCTGCTTCGTTTTGCCGGGCAATACAAGAAATATTTGATCCTGGCGCCGATCCTGATCATCGGGGAGGTCGTCATGGAGACGTTCATCCCGCAGCTGATCGCCCGATTGGTCAACCTGATCTCCATGGCAGATACCGAACCGATCCAAATGGGAGAGCTGCTCAAATTGGGCGGCGAGATGGTGCTGATGGCCCTGCTGTCGCTGGCCTTCGGCGCGGGCTCGGCCCGGGCGGCCTCCGTCGGGGCGATGGGCTTTTCCCGCAATCTGCGCCATGCGCTGTTTGAAAAGGTGCAGCGTTTTTCCTTTAAGAATATCGATAAGTTCAGCACCGCCTCCCTGGTGACCCGGCTGACCACCGACGTCAACCAGACGCAGAACATGCTGATGATGCTGGTGCGCATGGCAGTGCGAAGCCCCATCATGTTCATCATGGCCTTCTTTTGGGCCTGGCGGCTGAACCCGAGCCTGATCACCATCCTGTTGGTGGCCGTGCCCATCCTGTTTGCCGGGATGGCGGTGATCATCCGGCTGTCGTATCCGCGCTTCCGCGTGATGATGACCAAGTATGACAACCTGAACGCCTCCGTGCAGGAGAACCTGACCGGTATTCGGGTGGTCAAGGCCTTTGTGCGCGAGAGCTTTGAAAAATCCAAGTTCGCCAAGGCAGCGGACGATCTGACGAACGCCCAGCGCCGCGCCGAAAAGATCGTGATCCTGAACAGCCCGTTGATGCAGCTGCTCATGTACGGCTGCGTGGTGTCCGTCATCTGGTTCGGCGGGAGGCAGATCGCCCGGGGCGATATGCAGATCGGGGATCTGACGGCGTTCATCACCTATATCACGCAGATCCTGATGAGCCTGATGATGCTCAGCTTCATTTTTGTCAGCTATGTGATGTC
>JAFUHB010000099.1 GCA_017469085.1 Clostridia bacterium | reverse complement strand
TAGGGGCTTTCTCCCGTGACCGAGCTGCCCGAAAAGGCGTTCTGATCGGCCTCCATGATCGCCACGGTATCCTCCCGCAGCAGGCGCGTCCCATTCAGCTCGCCGCCGTTCAGCAGCAGGTTGCCGATCTTCAGCATTCCCTCGGCGCTGATCAGCAGGCTGCCTGCCGTCACCGTCAGGTGGTTGGCGGGATCGCAGGTGTCGTCATATTCCGCCAGGCTCGCGATCTGCTCCTCAATGGAGTCGATCGTGGTTCCCCCCTGGGACAGCACGGCGGCCACCGCGCTCTGATCGGGCAGGAGTCCCGCGTTGTAGGCGGCGTTAATGTCCAGGGGCGCAAACACCCGCTCCTGCATATAGGCGTTGACCGATTGCCCGCTCAGCGCCTCGATCAGCGCGCCGAACATGCCGCCGTTCGCGTTGCTGTAAAGATACCGCGCCCCCGGCCTCACGCCCCGCTTGAACATGGGGCTCGAATCCTTGAGCGACAGGTATTCCCAGTTGGCCTGCGGATGCGTCGTCGCGTTCAGTCCCGTCGTATGCGACATCAGCTGCCGCGGCGTCAGCGGGTCGTTCGGGTAAGCCGTATTGACCACCCGGAAGGGAAGAAGCTCGCAGATATCCTGATCCAGGGCAAAAGCGCCCGCGTCGTACAGCGTCATCAGCCCCACCGCCGTCACCAGCTTGGTGACGGAGGCGATGCGAAAGCACGTGTCCGTGGTCATGGGCTGTTTGCCCCGCGCGTCCCGCGAGCCGTATGCGTAGCTGAATACCGTTTCCCCGTTCCGAGCGACCATCGCGACGCCGCCCTTCACATTGCGAACGGCAAAGGCGTGCTCCACATAGGGCTCCGTCAGGCTCTCCGCGCTCGCAGCGGACAGGGCGCTCATGATCAACAGCGCGGCCAGCGCCAGGGCCAGGCTTCTTTTTATCATGCCGTCCCTCAGCGTCCGAACCGTTTTTCCGTGATCATGCCGGACACGCCGACGTAGATCAGGCCGATCCCCTCGGCGATGACCACCCAGGTCGTGGCGGCGTTGTTGCAGGCGATGACCAGGCCCAGGATCACGGCGATCGCCGACAGCGTCAGGATCAGGCCATCCTTGCCCAGCTTCCAGCCCCGCGCGAACCAAATCAGGCCCGCGACGATCAGCACCAGGCCGATCACGACATTCAGCAGCGTATCAAAGGCGCCGGGGTTGAGCAATATCCACAGGCCGATCGCGCAAAATACCACGCTGCCGATCAGCCGGGACAGCGCCTCGGGCTTGGTGGACTTTTCCTTCCACCAGTCGGCGACGCCCGCCGCAGCAACCAGGATCAGGCCCGCGCCGATGATCGTATAAACGATATTTTTCGCCAGCTGACGGCCCAGGATGATCACCACACCCAGCACCGCCAGGATCAGCCAATGCGCGAACGCGCTTCCGTGCTTTTTCATTGTTTCATCCTCCGTTTGTCAATTCGCCTCGCGGCGACACGCCATTCTACCACACTTTTTCGCCTATGTTAATACCGGCCGAGGTCCAAAATTAAAACGCTGCTTACCCTTTCCGTCCCTGCCGCGATTTGCTATAATAGATGCGCAATCATTTCAGCACGGAGGTCGTCGCATGAATTACGCGGAGGAAGCCCTGCGGCTGCATCAGGAATGGCGGGGGAAGATCGAGGTCGTCTCCCGTGTGCCCGTCCAAAACAAAGAGGATCTGTCCCTGGCTTATACGCCCGGTGTCGCCGAGCCCTGTCTGGCGATCCAAAAGGACTATAACAAATCCTTCGAGTTGACCCGCCGTCACAACCTGGTGGCCGTGATCACCGACGGCACCGCCGTACTCGGCCTGGGCGACATCGGGCCGGAGGCCGGGATGCCGGTGATGGAGGGCAAGTGCGCGCTGTTCAAGGCCTTTGGGGACGTGGACGCCTTCCCCATCTGCGTGCGCAGTAAGGACGTGGATGAGATCGTGCGCACCGTATACCTGATCTCCGGCTCCTTCGGCGGCATCAATCTGGAAGACATTGCCGCCCCGCGCTGCTTTGAAATCGAGCGCCGCCTCAAGGAGGTCTGCGATATCCCCGTGTTCCACGATGACCAGCACGGCACCGCCATCGTGGTGGGCGCCGCTCTGATCAACGCCCTGCGCGTGGTAGGCAAAGACATTGGGGAAGTCCGCGTGGTGATCAACGGCGCGGGCTCCGCCGGTATCGCCATCGGCAGGCATATTTTAAGCCTCGGCGTGCGGCACCTGAAGCTGGTGGACCGATGCGGCATCCTATGCGAGGGGATCCCCATGAACCCCGCCCAGGCGGAGATGACGGTGCTGACCAATCCAGAGCGTCTTTCGGGTGAGTTGGCCGACGCCCTGCGCGGAGCGGACGTGTTCATCGGCGTCAGCGCGCCCCATGTCGTCAGCGAGGGCATGATCCGTTCCATGGCCTCCGACGCGATCGTTTTCCCCATGGCCAATCCGGTGCCGGAGATCGAACCGGAGGCGGCCCTTCGCGCCGGCGCGGCGATCGTCGGCACCGGCCGCAGCGACCATCCCAACCAGATCAATAACGTGCTGGCCTTCCCCGGCCTGTTCCGCGGCGCGCTCGACGTGCGGGCGCGGGACATCAACGAGCCCATGAAGCGGGCCGCTTCCCTGGCCCTGGCCGACCTCGTAGCCCCCGAGGAGCTGAACGCCGAATACATCCTGCCCCTCGCCTTTGACCCGCGCGTCGGCCCGACCGTCGCCCGGGCGGTCGCGCAGGCCGCGCAGGACAGCAGAGTCACCCGTATTTAATCATTTTATTGTTTATTATTCCACTGGCCGCGGCAATTTGCCACGGCTTTATGCTTGGGCAGCCTCCGGATCCGGCTCGCCCACCCTTCGGCACATCACCAGCAGACGATCGTCGCCGATGCAGGTGGAAAGGGTCAGCAGAGCGTCCGCCGGGGTCGGCGTCTCCGCCCAGTAGAGGGCGTTTTTCCTGAGCTCCCCGAGCCATAAGTCCAGCTGCTCCTCATCGCGGAAGGTCGGATGACCGACATACTGCACGTAAGACGACGCGTAAGGATCGATCGAAACCTGGGCCACGCAAAACACCCTGTATTCTTCCCGGCGGTACAGCGTGCTGAAATAAACGGCGGAATGTCGCGCCGCGTAACCGGCTTGCCGATAATGGCTGAGCAGGCCGAACATGCTGCCGTCCTTCATGTTGTGCCCATGCACGATCAGGTGCTGAGTCCCCGCCGCCAGCGGATGCAGCGCGTCCAGGAACAGCGTGCCGCCATTGTCGGGACGGCCATAAAAATCAATGTCCATATACCGGTTGTCCCCGCTGTACACCACCGGCAGATCAACCAGGCCGGGGATCCGCAGCCAGGCGACCAGGTCGCCGTTCGTTTCCCTGAGACGGGCCATTTCAGGCAGGAGCTCACCGCCAAGCGCCTGATATTCCGCCCGAAAAGCGATGGGCTCCGGCGTCAAAGCGGGCTGTGTCTCCATGCCGTTCGCGGCGTCCTCTTCAGCGGGCAATGGGGTATCTTCGGCGAGGATCGACGCCTTCTCCTGAGACGTTTCCCCTTCTTCGACCTCGGCATGCAGCGCCTGAAGCGCCTGGTTGGTGCGGCTGCGCCCGGCTGCGCTCTGCCCATACCGGATCAGCCGCACGCAGGCCAGCGCGAGCCCCAGGCAGCATATCGCCAGAACGGTATACGAAAGGGCGGGGCGGCCCAGCCTCTCGCGAAGCTGCCGCTTCCCCGCCGCCTTTCCATCATACCGTTTGCTTCCCATCGCCGCGCCTTCTCCGTTTTCCGATTCCAACATCCGGCATTATAGCACGTAATCCATCAATCGTCCAGAATGGTTCTGTTTGTTGATGGATTATCAAAATAAAAATTTTTTCTCAAAAAATC
>JAFUHB010000098.1 GCA_017469085.1 Clostridia bacterium | reverse complement strand
CTGGGCACGGTGATCCTGCTGCCTTGCGTGATCCGCCTATTTGACGGCGCGATCGAAAAAACCTCCCATAGGCCGTTGCTGCCCGACGTGGGCGGGATCGGCAAATTCGTGGTCAAGTATTATCGCCTGCTGGCCGTGATCCTTGTGCTGCTGATCGCGCCGGCCTTCTACGGGTATCAGCATGTCGGCGTTTATTATGACATGAGCAGCGTCATGCCGCCGGAGCTTTCCTCCGTGATCGCCAATAAAAAGCTTCAGGAAACCTTCGACATGTCGACCACGCATTTGCTGCTGGTGGACGCCGACGTATCCCAGAAGGACGTGCGGGATATGACCGAGGAGATGAAGGCAGTGGACGGCGTCAAGAGCGTGATCGGGATCGACAGCCTGCTGGGCGCGGGGATCCCGGAGAGCATCGTGCCGCCGGAGAGCTTGGCTAAGCTGAAGGGGGAGCGCTATCAGCTGATGCTGATCAGCTCGGCCTATATCATTTCCTCCGACGAGGTCAATCAGCAGATCGATACGCTGAACGCGATCCTGAAAAAGTATGATCAGGGCGGCATGTTGATCGGCGAGGCTCCCTGTACCAAGGACCTGATCGCCTGCACGGATCATGACTTTACGGTGGTCAGCCTGATTTCGATCATCGCGATCTTCGTGATCATCGCGCTGGTGGAAAAGTCATTCTCCTTGCCTATCCTGCTGGTGGCGGTCATTGAACTGGCGATCGCGGCGAACCTGTGCATACCGTATTATACGGGCACGACCCTTCCGTTCGTGGGACCGATCCTGATCTCCACGATCCAGCTGGGCGCCACGGTGGACTATGCTATCCTGATGACCACCCGATATAAGCAAAACCGCCTGTCCGGTCTGGACCGAAAGGAAGCGGTGCAGAAGGCCGTCGCCTCCTCCGCGCAGTCTGTCCTGGTCAGCGGCTTCGGGTTCTTCGCGGCCACCTATGGCGTAGGCCTGTATTCCAACGTGGATATCATTTCCTCGATGTGCCGCCTGATCGCGCGCGGAGCGCTGTGCTCCGTCGGCGTAGTGCTCCTGCTGCTGCCGGCTGTCCTGCTGCTGCTCGATAAGCTGATCGTTCATACGACCGTCGATATGAAGGCCGCTCGATAAAATATTAGGAGGGAAATTATGAAGAAACTGGGAATCGCGCTGCTGCTCGCTGTATCGATGTGCGTGAGCGGCGTCAACGCGCTGGCGGAAACCGCCAAGCACGAGCACGTGTATATCGTGACCGGAGCAGACGGCACGATCCAAAGCCTGACGGATAACATCCGGCTGGAAAACAAGGATGCGCTCGACGAGCTGACGGACGAGACGATCCTGAAAAGCATTGAAAATGTGAGCGGGCATGAGACGTTCACGCAGGACGGAGCAACCGTCGTTTGGCAGGCCAGGGGCGCGGACATCACGTATCAGGGCACCTCGGACCAAGCTCCGGCGATCACGCCCATCGTTAGCCTGACGCTGGACGGAGAGGAGATCACCGCGGAGGCGCTCAAGGACAGAACCGGCATGGCGACGCTGACGGTTTCTTATCTGCATGACGGGGAGGCCCCGGTGCTGGCGGTCAGCGTGCTGCCGCTGCCCGAGGAGGGCGTTACCGAGGTGATCGCCGAAAACGCCAAGGTGATTTCCGAGGCGGGGCGAAACATCCTGGTCGGCTGGGCCGCTCTCGGTCTGGACGAGGAGTTCGAAGCGCCGGAAACCTTCTCGGCGACGTTCCGCGCGGATCATGCGGACCTGGGCTGGATGATGACGGTGGCCTCCGCTGATCCGATCGACGCGCTGCTGGAGGAGGTTCAAAAAAAGGCGGATGAAGAGGAGATCGACGCCCACCTGGAACTGAGCGAAGCGGAGGCGCTGCTGACCGCGCTTCAAAAAGGGGAGACGCTGCCTGAGACAACCGGAAAAACCAAGGATTTGCCCGCGAAGATCAATGAACTGAATGACGGGCTGACTCAGCTGAACGACGGCGCAAAGGAACTGTCCAGCGGCGCGGCGACCCTGAAAGAGGGGGCCGATACGCTTTCAGACGGCGCGAAAGAACTCTCAGACGGCGCGAAGGAGCTTTCGGACGGCGTACAGCAGGTATCCGAGGGCACGACCAGCGTCAAGGACGGGGCGAAGGGGCTTTCGGACGGCGCGAAGGAATTGAAAGATGGCGCGGAGAGCGTCCGGGATGGCGCAAAGGAGCTTTCAGACGGCGCGGCAGCCCTGCGCGACGGCATAACGACGGCGGCATCCGGCGCGACGGCGCTGAACGAGGGACTGAACACGCTGACCGAAAATAACGAGGCGCTGAATCAGGGCGCGGCTGCTCTGCTGGCGGCTCTGCTGAATACGGCGAACGAGCAGCTGGCGGCTTCCTCCCTCTCCGAGGTGGGGATCGCGCTGCCGCAGCTCACTGCCGATAACTATGCGGATGCGCTGGACGGAGCCATGGCGCAGCTGAATCCGGATGCGCTGCAGGCGACGGCCTATACGCAGGTGGAGACGGCGGTTCGACCCCAGGTGGAGGCCAATGAGGCGCAGATCCGCGCCGCAGTAACGACAGCCGTTCAGGCCAAGGTGCTGGAGGCCGTGCTGCAAAGCGCGGGGCTCGAGTTGGATGCGGAGGGCTATCAGGCCGCCGTCAAAGCGGGCGCGGTGAGCAAGGAACAGGCCGCGCAGATCGAAGCGGCGGTGACCGCTCAAATGTCGACCGATGAAGCGCAGGCCCAGTTGTCCGCGGCGGTCTCTGCGCAGATCGATCAGCTGGTCGAGGAGAATGTCAGGAATTATCTGGCCAATGACGAAACGATCGCGGCCCAGCTGTCCGCGGCGCAGGCGGGATATGAAAGCCTGAACCATCTCAAGGAGCAGCTAGATCGGGTGCATGCCTTTGTGACGGGCCTTGGCGCGTATACGGCGGGCGTCAGCCAATCAGCCGCAGGCGCGGCGTCTCTCCAGGAGGGCATGGAAAGCTTGACCGACGGCGCGGCGACGCTGGCAACCGGCGCGGCCTCTTTAAACACCGGGACGGTAACGCTGGCTACGGGCGCCAAGACGCTGAGCGACGGCGCTAAGACGCTGTACGACGGCACGGTCACGCTGGAAACAGGGGCGCAGTCGGCCGCAACCGGCGCAGGCACCCTGGCGACCGGCGCGAAGGACCTGTATGACGGCTCCAAGGAACTGGCCGACGGCGCGGGAGAGCTTGCCGAGGGGGCGGATCAGCTTTACCAGGAAGGCACCCAGAAGCTTAAGGACCAGATATTCAAGGCCGAAAAGGACGCGGCAGAGAGGCTGCTGCCCTATCTGCAGGACGACGCCGAGAAAGCGCTGCGTATCTATGAAGAGACCCGAGACGCGGCGAAAAACGGCAGCTATGACCTGCGTCCCGAGGGCATGGAAGGGGTCACCGTCTATGTGATCCGGACCGACCTCAAAAAATAAAATATATCATATATGAACAAGCTCCCCGCCAGATATCTTCCGGCGGGGAGCGCTTGCGTTGGCGTATGAATGAAACGGGGGATTTACAGCCCGGCGAGTACGGATTCGCCCATACGATCGATATCGGAGACGGTTGTATGCGCTACCGCTGCCGTTTTCAGCGCGGCGATCGGGCCGGGAAGGGGAGTGGAGGTCCGCTTTGCCAGCTGTTCCGCGGCGCGCATCGCGTCCTCCTCAGGCGGCAGGCCGATCGCTTCCGCGACATCCTGGGCGAATTTATAGGGGCTTGCCGTTGCGTTGACCAACATAAAGCGTCGATCCTCCGGGTGCTCGGCGCGATACTGGCGCAGAGCGGACAGGCCGACGGCGGTATGCGGATCAACGAGCGTATCCTCGCTCTCCCAATAAGCGCGGATCGTCGCCTTGGTATCGGCATCATCCGCGTAATACGCGGCAAATTCTTCCTGGAGACGATCCAGCGCATCGCCCGGCAGACGGAAATGACGCGTGGCCTTGAGATCGTCCATCATGGCGCGAACGGCCTCCGGGCGACGATCGGCCAGCTCGAACAAAAGTCGCTCCAGATTGGAGGAGATCAGGATATCCATGGAGGGGGAGATCGTCTTATGGAAGGGACGGTCTGCATTGTATTCGCCGGTCCGGATGAAGTCGGTCAGCACATGGTTGCGGTTGGAGGCGCAGATCAGCCGGCCGATGGGCAGGCCCATCCGCTTGGCGTACCAGGCCGCAAGGATGTCGCCGAAATTGCCGGTGGGTACGCAGATATTGATCGCTTCGCCCGGCTGGATCAGGCCAATGTTCGCCAGGTCCGCGTAGGCTGAAAAATAATAGGCGACCTGCGGCACGAGGCAGCCGATGTTGATGCTGTTGGCGGAGGAGAGGACGGAGCCCTTTTGCGCCATCTCCGCCCGGAAGGCGGGGTCGTTGAACAGGCGCTTGACTCCCGTTTGCGCGTCGTCAAAATTGCCGCGCACGGCAATGACCTGCACGTTATCGCCCTGCGAGGTGACCATTTGCCTTTCCTGGAGACGGCTCACGCCGTTCAGGGGATAAAAGACCGTGCAGCGCGTGCCTGGCACATCCCGGAAACCCTCGAGGGCCGCCTTGCCGGTGTCTCCGCTGGTGGCGGTCAGGATGTGGATGGCGCGCATCTCTCCTTCTTTCCGCGCGGAGGATGTCACCAGCCGGGGGAGCACCTGGAGGGCCATATCCTTAAAGGCCAGCGTAGGGCCGTGATAAAGCTCCAGGAGGGCCGCGCCGTCCTTCAGCGGGCGGACCGGCGCCGTTTTCGGATCATCAAAGCGCCCGTAGGCGGCCTGGCAGATCGTTAGCAGCTCCTCAGGGTCAAAGCTTTTCAAAAACAGCGCAAGCACCTGGGCCGCGCGCCGCGCGTAGGGCACGTCCGCTGCGAAGGGCAGCATATCGGGCGTCGCCCGTACCGGCTCGGCGGGGACATACAGGCCGCCGTTATCGCTGAGCCCCTGCAGGATGGCCCGCGTATCTGCAATGGGCTCCCCGCCCCGGGTGCAGACGTATGTCATTTGTTTTCTCCCCCTTAAAACCAGGTCATGCAGAAGGTGGTGATGCCCCAGGTCTTGATGTGCTCGTAGTCGTTGATTTCGCCGTCGTCCCGGACATATTCCGCGGGACAGGGCTTGGTGTTTTTGACCTTGGCCGGGGCAGTGCTGTCGTACAGGTAGCAATAGCGCTTGATGCGGTTGGACATATTGCCTTCTACGGTCTTGAGCAGGTACAGGCCGTCGCCCAGGTCGTCCACGTCCGTGACCATGCCGATGTGCTTATAACCGTATCCCCGGGGTTCGCCGTAGACCACCAGATAGCCCGGCTTTGGAATAGCGGTCAGGCGGTTCATATTTTCAAAGCCTTTGTTGATCTTGCCGACGCCGGCGGCGCGCACCGAATAGGGCTCTCCGCTGTCATGCGGAACGGACTTGGTGGGCTCGTCCATGGGAATGCCCGTGTTATCAAACAGATATCCGAGGAAGGCGCCGCACCAGCCGATGTTGCACTTGGAGCCCTTGCCGCATTGCCAGAAGGAATATTTATTCTTGGAGCCGGCGCGGGACCAGGTTTTATTGGCGGCGTCCCGCCACTCGCTGATGCCGAAATCAATGACCTGATTGATGATAGCGGGCACCTCGGAACGGTCGTAATATTGAACGGCTGGGGAGGTGTCCTGCGCTTCCTGCCGTGGGGCATCACTTTCCGCCGGAGCTGGTTCTTCGGCGGGGCCATCCGTCACAGCAGGCGCTTGAGTGGGCGCAGGGGACGGCGTTTGAGTAGGCGCGGGCGCTGCGGGCTCCCCTGTCGCCGGCTCATCGTCGTCATCCTCCCCTTCGTCCGCGGTCGCGGGCGTTTCCAGGGCGTCAAAGGCGGAAACGACGGCGGGATGCACGGCGTCGTCCGAAACGGGGGAGGCGCTCAGCGCGGCGAGCGGATCGGCCGCCGGGTCATAATCGGCGTTAAACAGCACCAGTACCCGGAAACGCGTGGCCTGCGCGCCACTGACAGTAATCTCCGTGCGCCCGGGTTTGAGGCCGATGATATACGCCTCGCGCACCTCGGCGACGGCAGGATCGGCGATCGTATAATCTCCCCGTCGCCCGGTGGGGATCAGCCAGGCCTCGCCCTGACGGACGGTCACGTCGACCTGGCTTTCCTCCGCGCAGGCCGGGAAAATCAGCAGGAGCATCACAAAGCCAAGCAATAAGGATAATTTCCTGATCATGAATCGTTTTCCTCCGAAACGGGGACTGTGTCCTCAGCGTTGCTCCGGTTTTCCTGCCCGTGACGGCGGTTGATCCGCAGCGAGCGGGCGCTTTCAAAAATGACGGAGCACAGGCCGATCAGCAGCGCCAGATAATAGGTGACGGCCCGCCATAAAAGCAGGCCGGACAGCATCAGATGATCCGGGAAAATGGCATGGAAAAACAGTGCGAAGCCGCCCTCCTGCACGCCGGACGCGCCGGGGAGCGGGGTAAAGGAGGCCGCGATAAATAAAAGCAGCTGGAGCGTCAGCAAATGCAGCGGGCTTTCGCCCGAAAGCCCAAGCGCCCGGTATACGCAGTAGGAGGCGCTCATCAGGAAGGCCAATTGGAGATAAGAAAACAAGAGCAGCATCATCAGCTGAAAGGGATGATGCACCACCATGTCCACGCTGACGCTGAAATCATTCAGGGCGGCGTCTGCGCGGGAGGTGGAAGCGGCCAGGTCCTTGACCAGGCGCAGCCTGTGGCCGAGCTTCATGATGGAAATGATGATCAGGCGCACGAAGTCCCGGTTGATGGCGATCAATAACACAGCCGCGACAGAGAGGCCGTTGATGCCAAAACCGGCAAAGATCAGCCACTTTCCGCTGCCGACCGCGGCGTTGACAAAATCCTGCTGTGTGAGCCAGAGAACGACCCCGGCGCTCAGCAGCGCCGCCTGAAAGCAGAAAAATTTGACCGCCAGCGAGGAGGAAGAAACGCCCACCGGGACGCCTCTTTTTTTGAACGCGAACACCTGCATGGGCTGCCCGCCCGTCGCGGCCGGAGTGACGTTGGAATAAAACATGCCGAGCAGGGTGATGTGTACGGTCGAAAAGATGCGGATGTTGACCTTTTGCCAGATGAAAAACAGCTGGTTGATAAGGGCCTCACAAAAGATGCTGATCGCCCAAACGCCCACGCCGATCAGCAGCCACTGCCAATCGGAATGAAGAATGGAATCGATCGATCCGCCGATATCCCCGTTGCGGGCGCCCAAATAAATCACGATGGCGATCGTTCCGACGATGACCAGCGCGTTGAGCAGCGTGCTGCGGATCTGCTTGGAAGGCTTCTTCAAACATCTACACCCTTCTGTACATGCTTAGTGACAATGCCCACATTGCAGTATATCATAGAACCCAGGAAAAGTCACGTTTTTCATGATGGTTCCATCCGCCCCGAAATGGCCCGAAATGGGTCAGCTCTTCAGCCCCCCTGGAAAAAGAGGAGCGGCCCGCCGAAGCGGACCGCTGTGTAGATCAATCCTCTTCCTCGCTCCAGGCCTGCGCCGCGCGGATGGCGCGTTTCCAACCCTTGAGCAGGCGGGCGGCCGCTTCGGGCGGCATTTCGGGCCTGAATTCATCCTCCACGTGCCAGCCGGAGGCGGTTTCCTCCAGGCTGTTGAATATTCCTACGCCGAGGCCGGCCAGCAGGGCAGCGCCCAGGGCGGTGGTTTCCAGCACGGCGGGACGCTGCACCGTGATTCCCATGATATCGGCCTGGAACTGCATCAGGAAGCGGTTGGCGCTCGCGCCACCGTCTACGCGCAGGGCCTTGGGGGTCGCGCCGTAGTCGCTGGCCATGGCCTTCAACAGGTCTCCGGATTGGTATGCCACCGATTCGAGGGCGGCGCGGATCAGATGCTTTCGGCCCGTTCCGCGGGTGAGGCCCACCACGATGCCGCGGGCGTACATGTTCCAGTAGGGCGCGCCAAGGCCCGTGAAGGCGGGCACCATGTAGACGCCGCTGTTGCCGTCCAGCTCCCGGGAGATGGGCTCGGTCTCAGCTGCTTTTTGAACCAGCTGCATTTCATCGCGCAGCCATTGGATCGCCGCGCCGCCGATGAATACGCTGCCCTCCAGGGCGTAGGTGGGCTTCCCGTTCAGCCGCCAGGCGGTCGTGGTGATCAGCCCGTTTTGAGAAAGCTGGAATTGGTCGCCGATGTTCATCAGCATGAAGCAGCCGGTGCCGTAGGTGTTTTTCACCATGCCCTTTTCAAAGCAGGCCTGGCCGAACAACGCGGCGTGCTGGTCGCCGGCGATGGCGGTCACCGGGATGGGCGCGCCGAGGATATCCTCATTCAGCACGCCGATGTACTGCGCCGAGTCGATCACGCGGGGCAGCATCGCGCGGGGGATACGGAACAGCGAAAGGAGCTCGTCGTCCCAATCCTGCGTGCGGATGTTGTACAGCAGGGTGCGGCTGGCGTTGGTGGCGTCCGTTACGTGGGGATGACCGGACACGATGTGCCAGCACAGCCAGGTGTCCACCGTGCCGAAGCAAAGGTCGCCTGCCTCAGCCTTGGCGAACAGGCCGTGCTCCTCCAGGATCCAGCGCAGCTTGGTGGCCGAAAAATAGGCGTCCGGTTTCAGGCCCGTTTTTTCCTGGATCAACGCGGCGTGACCGGCCTTTTCGATCTCCTCTACCATCGGAGCGGTGCGGCGGCATTGCCAGACGATGGCGTTATGCGCAGGCTGGCCGGTATGCCGGTCCCATACGAGGGTGGTTTCCCGCTGATTGGTGATGCCGATCGCGGCGATCTCATTGGGGTCGATGCCCGATTGGCGGACCGCCGCGCGCAGCGCCTCGATCTGGGTGGACAGGATGTCCGCCGGGTCGTGCTCTACCCAGCCGGGCTGGGGATAGTGCTGCTTGAATTCAAAGGCGGCGGAGGCGATCAGCTGGCCCTCGGTGGTGAAGATCACGGCGCGGGAGCTGGTGGTGCCCTGGTCCAGGGCGGCCAAATAGCGTTTGTTCACGGCGATTCTCCTTTTCGTAAAAATCGGCAGACGAATCGTCTGCCGTGCTTTCCCCACTTTTGCCGGCAGGGAAACGATGATTATTCGATTTTGATGCCGTAAAGCTTGTGGTTGGACTTGGAGCAGGTGCCGATGACCAGGGTATCCTTATAGACGGCGGGGGAGCCCTCGATGGAGCCGCCGAGGTCCAACTCGCTGAGATGCGCGCCGCTGCGGGCGTCCAGCAGATGCAGCGTGCCCGCAAGATCAGCCTGGATCAGCCAGGCGTCGCCCGCCTCATTGTAGACGGCCACGGGAGAGGAGATCGCCTCGTTCTTGAGGTCATAGCTCCAGGCGGCCTCGCCCGTCGCCTTGTTCAGGGCAACGATGCGGCTGCCGCCCTCGTTGACCTTGTTGACGGTGAAGATCACCAGCTGATCGATGGAGTGCTGGCCGATCACCGGGCTGGCCTTGCAGCCGGAAAGCTCCGTCTTGGTATCCGGTTTGCACTTGATTTCAAAAGCCCAATCCTCTTCGCCGGTCATGGCGTTGATGCGGCGG
>JAFUHB010000012.1 GCA_017469085.1 Clostridia bacterium | reverse complement strand
GGTGGTGAAGGATATCTTCTCGATTATCAGCGACCTCAAGAGCGAGGGCATCACCATTTTGCTGATCGAGCAAAACGCGACTGCCGCTGTGCGCTGCGCGGATCAAGCCTATGTGCTGGAGACCGGGCGCATTACCATGAGCGGCACCGGCGCGGACCTGCTGGTGGATCAGCGCGTGCGTGACGCCTACCTGGGCTCCACCGCCCGATAAACGGGCGGTGATCGCTGCCGCGCTTTTGGCCCGGCGCGCGTGCCGACGAAATCCCGCGATATCCCGCGCTATCGGCGCGGGATGTTTTGAGTTGAAATTGATTTCAAAGGAAGTTTTGGTATGAACAAGAATCGCCTGGGCGCTCTGCAGGTCGCGTTGGGCGCCATCTGCTGGAGCTTTGCCGGCGTGCTCAGCAAATCGCTGCCCTGGAATGCCCTGACCACGAACGGCATGCGCTCGCTGATCGCGGCGGCGCTGCTGGCTTTGGCGCGGGGCACCTGGAAGGTGCGATTCACGAAGGGTACGCTGCTGGGCGCGGCGGGCGTGGCGCTGACCAGCATCCTCTACATGGCGGCCACCAAGCGAACCACCTCCGCCAATGCCATCGTGCTGCAATATGCCATGCCGGTGTTTGTAATCCTGTTTTTCTGGCTGTTCTATCATCAGCGGCCCAGCGCGAAGCACATAATCATCGCGGGCTTCATCCTGGCGGGCGTGGTCCTGTGCAGCTGGGACGGCCTCGCCGGCGGCAATCCGCTGGGCGATACCTTCGCGATCCTCTCGGCGGTGACGTTTGCGCTGGTGTTCTTCTGCGCGCGGATGCCCGGCGCGAACCCGCAGGATTATTCCTTCCTGGGCATGATATTTTGCGCGCCGTTTTCGCTGTGCGGCTTCGTCGATCCCGGCATGTCGCTGAACCCGGTCCACTGGCTCATCGCGCTGGGGTTAGGCCTGTGCCTGGCGGGGGGCTACTTCTTCATCTCAAAATCCATGAGCAACGTTTCGCCCATCTCGGCGGCGCTGCTGGCGAATTTGGAGCCGATATTGAACCCCATATGGGTGTTTTTGTTTCTGGGCGAGCGCCCCGGCACGCTGACGCTCATCGGCGCGGCGATCGTGCTGGTTACGGCGACGGTCTATTCTCTGCTGCCGGCAGAAGATGGGGATTTGTAGGACTACAATACATAATGGAAGAAAGATAACCAAAGCGGAGTAAAGAATGGGAACTCATCTGGTATAGTTGGAATAGCGAAAAACAACTGGCAGTAGAAAGAGAGATCATCCCTCATGGAAAGAATAGCACAGAACATGCGCGACTTCCTTTTCTTGCGCTGATTTTACAGCATTTCCTTTGTGACAATCTGGCACCCCTGATCGAGGGCGTTCTGCGAGATCACAAAATCGACGATGCCATCTTCAGCAGTTCCTCTGTCTCCTCGGAAAGATCGTGGCAGATAATGCTGATGCGGTGATCGGGCTGGGCGATGGCGAGCGCGGATTTGACGCCGATGTTGCCGTTGCCGGAGAGATAGAGGCCTCTCAGGTTCGGATGCCTGTTCAGATAATCCAGCGTGATTTTAAAGGTATCCGCTTTCCCGTCCTGATTTTCGCTGATCTCGATCACGGATATATGGTTGTCGTTTTCCGCTGGCCGTGTCCGAAAGCTATTCATACGGTCGGGATGGCAGGACAGGGGCTTGGAGCTGATGATGCTCACCTCGCCGCCGTCCGGCAGCAGCTTTGTCATCAGTCCGCCCGCCACCCTGCCGACCTTGAAGTGATCCTGGCCGATGTATCGGAAGCCGCGGATGTCCTTCAGCTCGGAATTAAAGGTCATGACCTGAATGCCATTGGCCTTCATCTGATTGGTCTTTTGAATGACCTGTGGCTCGTCGATGGGGATGAGCGCCAACCCGAACCCATTCATATTCTCAATTCAATGAGAATGCCGATCTTAATGCCTCATTTTTCCAAATTGATTTCATATTTCATAAACAAGCAACTATTGACCCCTCTTTTGAAAAATGATAGAATAAAGATGGTAATTTGTACAATAGGATTGGTATATCCAAAATAAAGACTGACCTCGCGGGATCAGCATAGAATATAGACAGGATTGTGCCAAGACGAACTCCGCCTTTAAAAGGAGATATGGCGATGAAAGATATAAAGCTTAAAAAAGCTATCAATATAACGTGGGCGCACGCGGGTTCCGCGGAACGCGCTGTATTGGGCATGCTGAAGGAAAGGAAAAGGCCTTTCTTCCAGCGCGGCTTTGCCAAGCGGTTGTTCAGCATTTTGCTGGTATTGAGCATATTGCTTAATATGCCCGCGGTCGCGGTCGACGAAGCCGCGGCGGTTGAGTCCCACTCCCTTGAGATCGACGAAGGTGTTGTGATAAATGCCGCTGATCCAGAGATCATTGAATCAGGCGAGGTTGATTTGGAGCTGGCCGGGGATTCCGACATAGAGGATTATTGGCTTGAGGACAACACCTTTACATTTGATTTGGGTATGTCTCAGAATGTCCTGCTCAGCACAATTCTGGCCGTCAATGAATTGCCGCTCGATATGAAGTGGATTTCTGACGTCGTGGTTTTGGGCGCGCCCGTGGTAGACGAGAAAAAGCGCAAGGCGCAGGACACGGAATATCTAAGCATCGAGCCGGTGGAAGAGGACTACATGATTACGGTGCTTTGGGAGTTTCTCGAAGCGGGCATTGCCGTCTATACCATCGATGATGAAGCGTATACCTTCAAGCTCACAAATATATATGATCCGGAAATAGCCGAGAGGATAGAGGCGGATTTGGAGCGCTACTATGAGGGCGTTGCAAATGCGATCGGGCAGGATTTGACGACGGATGCCCCTATCGAAAACGCGGCAGACACCTCCGACGACGCGCTTTCTCCTTCCTATATATACAGCTTTAACGGCGCGAATGGGTCGATGCTGAGCGAGATATTCGAGGCTATCGGAATTTCGATTGATCTCAGCGAAGTGGAGGCAGTCGGACTGCTGGGCGGGTATTCGGATGCTCCCGACGAGTTGATTTTTGTGGAACAGATAGAGGATAACTATGCCTTCACAGTGTTGAAGGATTTTCAGGAGCTGGGCGTTGCGGTCTACACCGCGGACGATCAGTACACGATTCTGTTGACGGATGGCAAGGCGTCCTCCCTTGCGGAGGAGCCGACCGAAGAGCCGACGCCGGAGCCCACCGCGGAACCCACGGAGGAAACGACGGAGGAGCCCACCGAGGCTCCCGCCGAGGAAACCGTGGAGGAGATTGAGGTGGTGCTGACCGAGACCCCTCCCGAGGAACCGACGCCAGAGCCGACTGAGGAGCCGACATCCGAACCCACCGAGGAGCCGACGCCCGGACCCACCGAGGAGCCGACGCCCGGACCCACCGAGGAGCCGACGCCTGAACCCACCGAGGAGCCGATGCCCGAACCTACCGAGGAGCCGACGCCCGAACCCACCGAGGAGCCGACGCCGGAGCCTACCGAGGAACCGACGCCTGAGCCCACGGAAGAGCCGATAGAAATCTCATATCCCGCCCAGACCTTCAACGGCGGGACGGCCTTCGTGCGTGTGAACGTGGAGGCCCCGGAGGGCGCGTTCCCCGAAGGCACGACCATGACCGTCACGCCCGTCTGGGATAGAGACACCATCGCGGACTTCACCGACGCCGTCTCCGAGGACAATCTGGAGATTCAGCGCTGCTTCGTGGTCGACATAACCTTTTATGACGCCGACGGCAACGAAATCGAGCCGCTGGCGCCCGTCTCCGTGAAGATGAGCATGGCCGCGCGCATGGACGATCAGCAGGAGGCGCTGGTGGCCCACATGGACGACGCGGGCGCGGTGGAGCTGATGGAGCAGACCGAGGCCGCCGAAAGCGACGGCAGTCGCGTGGCGATGAGCGTGGAAATCGGCGCGGCGGAGCAGATCGAGGCCCAAGGGGAAACGTCGGTGCGCTTTGACGCGGACGGCTTCTCCATGTACGCGCTGATGCTCGCCCAGTATACGGTGGATTTCCACTGGGGCGACTATACCTATAGCATCGAGGGAGAGAGCGGCATCCTGCTCAGCGCCCTGTTTGAGAAGCTTGGCGTGACAGAAATCAGCGTTGCCGATGTCCAAGCGGCGACCTTCTCCGACGAGACTTTGGTCAAGGTGGAACAGCAGGCGGGCGACTGGCTGCTCAGCAGTCTTGCGCCCTTTGACACCGAGGAGACGCTGACCCTGACGCTCACTAACGGACAGACTGTGGCGATTAAGGTCACAGACGAACGGGTTATTATTACAGCCAATGAGGGGCTGATCTATAATGGACAGGATCAGTCTTTGGTTGCGGTGAGCGGCGGGAATAACGAAGAGCTGTTATTCGCCATAGGTGAGAACGCTGAAACGGCGCCGGAGGACACAGAAGGGGAAGAACCCAAGTGGGGTGCAGATATTCCCGCTATATCCGATGCCGGAACCTACTATGTCTGGTATAAAAATTTAACCGATGAAGACGACCCGAACCCGAAGTGCATCCCCGTGACGATCGCGCAAAAGCCCGTGACGGTTACAGCGGACGACTTCTATAAGCGTAAGGGAGATCAGGATCCGGATTTCACCGCCACAGTAGAAGACCTGCTGGGCGAGGATTCATTGACGTATG
>JAFUHB010000011.1 GCA_017469085.1 Clostridia bacterium | reverse complement strand
TAAAAGAACAACGCCCCCTATGGCGGAGGCCAGAGTGATTCCCTTTTGTCTGCCGGTCATGGTCGATACCTGCCTTATAATAAGCATTTCATGTATAAACGTTATAGGATAGCTTCATGAATAGTTTACCACAGGGAACATGTTTCGGCAAGAGGATTCCACTGCAAGAGCGCGGGAAAGCCTTCTGTTCGATGGACAACCGATCTGTCGGGATTGGCCCTCAAAAAAGAAAATGAAATTTGACTGCAGGGCTTCAAGGACTTTTCAGGAGAAGCAGATTATGGTATACTTTAAATAATCATTAAATTCTATAATCCTTCATTATGGGGAGAGCAGCAGTATGTCAGAACAAAAGCCGAAGATGGGTTTGCAGCCATATCTTTCACCTGCCGCGGCGTGGGCGCTGGCGGTGGGTACCAGCGTGGGCTGGGGCTCGCTGGTGGTTACCAGCAACACTTATCTTGCCCAGGCGGGACCGCTGGGGAGCATCCTCGGCCTGCTCATCGGCATGGCGCTCATGCTCGTCATTTGCCGGAACTTCTCCTTCATGGCAAGCCGCTATCCCCGCGCGGGCGGCATCTACGACTACACCAAGGAGGTGTTCGGCTATGACCGCGCCTTCCTGGTCTTCTGGTTTCTCAGTCTGACCTATATTTCCATATTCTGGGCCAACGCTACGAGTCTGCCGCTGTTTGCCCGCTTTTTCATAGGCGATACGTTCAAGACAGGCTATCTCTTCACGGTATTTGGATACGAGGTATACCTGGGCGAGGCTCTGCTGACGCTGGCCGCGATTGCGGGTGTAACGTTGCTGTGCGTTCGCAACGAAAAGGCGATGGCTCGCTTAATGGTCGTGCTCGTGTGCGTGTTCACCGCCGGGATCGCCCTGTGCTTCGTCGTTGCGGCTGTGGCGCATCGGGGCGGCTGGGCGCCGGCCTTTGTGCCTGAAAAGAGCGCGATTGCGCAGAGCCTGAGGATCGCGTTTATCTCGCCATGGGCCTTCATTGGCTTTGAAAACATCACCCATTCGGCGGAGGAATTCAACTTCAGGCGGGACAGACTGCATCGCATACTGGTGATCTCCGTGCTCGTTTCGACGGCGATTTATATATTTGTTACGCTTCTGAGCATATCGGCCTATCCCGAGGGCTGCTCCAGCTGGCTCGACTATATCCGCAATCTGGGCGACTACAGCGGCATCGAAGGGCTCCCGGCATTCTATGCCGCCCATCACTATATGGGCGATTTGGGCGTGGCGATCCTGATGGCCGCGCTGCTCGCGCTGGTTCTGACCAGCCTGATTGGCAATCTGAGAGCGTTGAGCCGGCTGCTCCTGGCCACCGCCCGAGACGGCATACTGCCCAGTCGGTTTTCCGAGCTGAACGACAGGAATACTCCGGCAAACGCGCTGATCCTGGTGGCGGCGATCAGCGCCGTAATCCCCTTCGTCGGCAGAACCGCCATCGGCTGGATCGTGGACGTGACCACCCTTGGCGCGACCATGCTCTACGGTTTTGTCTCCGCCGCGACCCTCAAGACCGCGAGAAAGCTAAAGCGGCGCAGAGAGACCGTCACGGGGCTTATAGGGTTTGCGACGATGCTGCTGTTTGGCGTCTACATGCTCTTCCCCAACCTGTTTGGCGATGACATGCTGGAGACGGAGACCTACATACTGGTTATGGTGTGGACGGTCATAGGCTTTTTCTACTTCCGACAGATCATCAAAAAGGACCACGCCCGGCGCTTCGGCAAGGCTATCGTAGTTTGGATCTCGCTGCTGGCGCTGGTGGTCTTCATGGCCATTATTTGGTCCGGGCGTGTGGATGAGAAAGCGACGAGCGACGCGATCTACGCTGTTCAGGAGTACTATGTCGCCAACGCCGACGAAGGTGTTTCCGGCCAGGATGAAGCGGCTTTTATCCAGGGGCAGCTCGACGAGATCCATCGGACGGACGCGTTCAATACGGCGATCGTCACCGGACTGTTTATCATGGCACTGAGCGCCATGCTGATCAATCACCTCTCCATGCAGAAATGGGAGACCAAGGCCGTCGCGGAGCGGGACGCCGCCAGGGAGACTGCGTTCAAGGACCCGATGACCGGCGCAAAGAGCAAAACCGCCCATCTCCAGCGTGAGGAGGAGATCAGCGCGGC
>JAFUHB010000097.1 GCA_017469085.1 Clostridia bacterium | reverse complement strand
TAGGAGGTGCTGACGGAGATCAGAACTTCACCGATGTCATAGCCCAGCTTGGCCATTTCAGCCTGCACCAGCTCGGGCAGGTTGGCGGTCGTGGACTTGATGACGTCCGCATCCTTGGAGGGGACGAACTGGAAGGTCAGGGTGTCCATCTTGACGTTGTCCGCCAGAGCGGCGACGCAGGAGAGGACCAGCAGCGCGGAAAGAAGCAGAGCGACCAGTTTCTTCATAGAGGCGATTCTCCTTTGAATTTGATCGGGCGTCCAGCCCGATCGAAGAATATCACACAAACAGGAACTTTGCAATAGAAAAATCAGCAAAAAAGGCTGTTTTTCCGAACAATCAACAAACGTTTTTTTCTGCCGTCCGTATATTATTACATTTTTGTCATGCCTTCCGGAAAAACGCAAAATAATCGTAATAAACATGAGAGCGGTCCAACGGCAGGGCGTTGATGCGCTTTGGTCGTTTGATGAGGTTGACTGCCGAGAAGGGAGGCGGGGCAAAGTTGTAAACAATGGGCGTCACCGCTTGACAGAATCAGTAGACGGTTGTACACTCTGATATGTAGACGGCTGTTTACTCTGCTTGAAAGGAGGAAAACCATGCCAACGCAAATTACGGAAGCGGAATGGAAAATCATGGATCTGCTGTGGGACCGCGCGCCCCGGACCATGAGTGAAATCACGCAGGCGCTGGAGCCGGAAACAGGATGGACGCGCCATACCGTGATCACCTTGCTCAAGCGCCTGGCGGAAAAGGGGGCGGTCCGGGTGGATGAAAGCGGCCCCGTGCGCACCTATACGCCGCTCGTTGACCGGCAATCCGCTTCCGCAGCCGAAACCGGGCATTTCCTGCGCCGCGTTTTCAAGGGGAAGGCTTCCCTGCTGGTCAATAACCTGGTGGATTCAGGCGAGCTCTCTTCCGAGGAAATCCAGGAGCTCCTGGACCTGCTTCAACATCATGAATCAACGGAGGGAAAGAAAAAATGAAGAATCGTTCTTATGGTTTGTCCTGTTTGCTCTTAGGGATAACTGGCTTTGCTCATGATTTGCTGCTCCGTCGCCCTTGCCGAAGCGCCTTATCCGGAATGGACGTTCCCTGCCTGGACGGAGGCGGATGAGGAGGTCGCCCGCCTCTTTCAGGAGGCGGAGCCGATTGCCTCCAATGAGGAAGCCGTTGAGCGGGCCCGGCTCGTCTGGAGCATGAGCCCCTTCGGGCAGGCGCTCGAAAACGCCGATTGGCGGAGCCGCACCATGATGCTGGGGACGCGTTCCACGTTTGAGGTCGTTGCCGCGCTGCCCGACGGGACGGAGCTTCACATAGACCTTTATCGCGACGGGAGCGGCGTAAACAGCCTTGAATGGCCGGAGCAATCCCCCTTTGGGCGCAGCAGGGATGCCGTCCAGCTGGACCCGAACGATCCCAAGCAGGCGGAGCTGATCGGATACGCCGTCCGTTTTGCCGAGACGGTGCAGCCGGGCGATATCGCCCGCGCAACCCAATGGGACGCCTCGATCTATGACTGCGGGACGGAGAAATACATCGTGCTGGAGGCGCTGTATGGGAATGAATTCGATTCCTCCGGGCGGGAATTCGTATTTCAGTATGAGCCGCTGTTCCGGCTGATCTCCTATACCTACTGGAACGGCTGAGCGCCCGGCAAGGAGGGAGAAAGGATGAGAGCCGCTATACTGTTTAACTTCCTGACCGAGGCCAATATCATGGCCTCGCTCGCGATCCTGCTGATGCTCCTGCTGCGCAAAACCCTTCGGGCGCAGCTCGGAAATACCGCGCTGTGCTTTGGCTGGCTGCTGGTGGCCGTCCGGCTGCTTTGCCCGCTGACCCTGCCCAACCCGCTGATCAACCTGATCCGCACGCCGTATATGACCAACGCCGCCGTTCGGCCCATTGCCGGGCAGATTCAGGTGCGGCTGCACGACCTGCTGACGCAGGCACAGCTGCGGAAGGGGATTTTTTCGTCGAGTGATCCGATCTATCGGGCCAAGGTGCTGCTCGACAATGATTCGGGCCGCAGCTATCGCCTGCTCGCCATGATCTGGCTGGGCGGCGCGGCTATCGTGCTGCTATGGGCCGTGATCGCCAATCTTCGCTTCCGCGCTATTTTGCGCAAGGCGAAAATCGAGCCGATATCGGGCGCGCTGCGGGACGACTATGAAGCCCTGTGCCGGGAGCTTTCCATAAAGCCTCTGTCTGTGATGCTGTGCGACCCGCTTCCCAGCGCCTGCCTGGTCGGACTGTTCCGGCCGGTGATCGCGCTGCCCCTTTCGGCCGAGCGGGAGACGGCCGTCTGGATGCTGCGTCACGAGCTTTTTCATCGACGGCATTGGGACCATGTGTGGAACGCCGTCCGCATCGCCTGCTGCGCCCTGCATTGGTTCAACCCGCTCGTATGGCTGGCCGCGCGCATGAGCAGGACGGACGCCGAGCTTCGCTGCGATGACGCGGCCGTCAGCGCGCTGAACGCCTGTGATAAGCAGGCTTACGCGGATACGCTGGTGCGTTCTGTCCTCAGGCGAGTGCGGCCCGGGCTGCCTGTGCTGGCCACCGGCATGTCGATGACCGGGCGGCAGATGAAGCGGCGCGTGAGCGCTGTGCTGCGGGGCAGGCCCTCGATCCGGTGGCTGAGCGTCGCTTTCTCGGTGCTCGCCGTGATGCTGCTGGGCGGCGCTTTCTCTACTGCGCAGTCAGTCTCCATGCCCCGCTTCCTTCGGGAGCATCCGGCGATCAATCGTCAGGCGATCCAAACGGAGGAGGAAGCCTGCGCCTACGCAGGGGAGCTGTTGTCCCTGCCCGCGTTCTACCCCAAAATGAGCCGGGATGCTGATTATGACGCCCAAGGGGAGCTCCGGCAGGAGGCCTATCCGTATGGCTGGATGTACTTTGGGGAGGATGGCCACTATGACCCCGTCCAGTATTGGAATGTAACGCTAACGGAGGGTCAGAGCAACCTGTATCTGCTGTTTGACATGGACGGCAACTTGAATTACCTGTCTTTTGACGGCAAGGAACGGGATATCGACAGCCCGACGACCGTGTATCTGCCGGAGGAGAGCCGTATGGACGCCCGACAGGCGGAGCAGCTTAAGCGCTGGGCGATGGACACGCTCAATCAGGTCAACCCCAAAAACGCCGCGCAGACCGGGGCTATATATCTCCGGTCCGAGTATACGCAGGGCGGCGTTCGCTACGCCGATCTCGTCGGCTATGATACGGAAAATGCCCGCGAATACCAACGGGGCAACACTTTCTTTTTGTCCGTTCGTCTGGATGATATGACGGTCGCCTACTACAACCGCTTTCAGATGGGGGAGGATGGCAACGGCTGATACTGTTCTCCTTCTAAAAGGTCAAATCTTTGGTTCTTCACGTTTTCTTAGGGAATAGCAAAAACGAGGTTGCCAAAAGAGCACAGATGACTTCTAATTGTAGTTACCACACACACAAGAAGGAAGTCAAGCTATGCTCCGAGAAGAAGATATCGCAATTGAGTTGAGATGTCAACAATTTGTCAGCAAATGCTATATGCGAGACATGACGGGAGAGAAATCCGTTCTGCTGTTTGAGAGCGAGCAGGGAACAGATACCGTTAGCTGTCCGCATTGCGGTGGGAAAGTATATGCGGACGGGTATGGCAATGTAACCTTAAAGGATATGCCAGTCTGGCAGGGCATAGCGCAGGAGCTGACCTTTGTATGCCATCGTTACGAGTGCAGGCAATGCGGGAAGAAGTTCACCGAAGAAATTCCTTTGCGGCGTCCGGGCACAAAGGTGACAGAACGTGCTGCGCGATGGATTCAGGCAATGCTTCGATTCAAGGTATCCATCCGGTCAATCCAGGGTCTGACGGGAATTCACTGGGAAACCATCCGCAAGCTGCACCTGGAAATCATGGAAAGCACGCTGGAAGAACATATGGGAGCGCTGAAAGCCAGTGGCTATCGGCCGCGATTGTTGGCGATAGACGAGTTTGCTATCCATAAAGGACACACCTACGCAACCTGTGTGATGGATTTGGAAAAAGGAGAAGTGCTATGGGTTGGTGAAGGCCGTAGCAAGGATGACTTTGAGCGGTTTTTTGCGGAAACAGATCCATCCTTCTTGTCAGATGTCATGGCCGTTGCCATGGACATGAATGCGTCCTATCACCTGCTGGTCAGTCAACATCTTCCGAATGCGGAGATTGTATACGATCGCTATCATAAAATACTCTGCGAAGCTCTGAATTTGCAAGTCACTCTTAAGCTCTTTATTTTGGTACGGTCTGATGAAAGTATATCATTGTTGGAAGAGCCATATTATAGTTCAATTACAATAAAAAGAGATTCATTTAATAAAATGGATCGATATAAGAATCAAAACGAATGGCGCTTGACTTTGTATAGAGGAATAAAAGAAACAAGAGCGTATATATTGGATATAGGTGATATTAGAGATATAGTCAGGTATTCAAAAATGGATAATCTAACAGCAGAAATTAAAAAGATGGCTTTAACAGGCCAACTAAAACAAGAATATGAGGGATATTATGGCAATATACAAAGACCAGAATTGAGAGAATTATTTTATAAATTGGGCGACTATAAAGCACAAATGATTAGCGTGATTGGATGATGAGGTAATCCCATGATTAACTTCGATTTCTTCCTATCCTCCCCGGGCTTTGCCCCCTTCGGCGAGGTAGCAGTAGCATAAAATTGCCAGAAAACTGCCCTATAACTGCCCAATAATTGCACTTTCTTTTATATGCCCGTAAAGGATACCTCTCCCTCTCGCAACTAG
Source organism: Clostridia bacterium (assembly GCA_017469085.1). Classification (GTDB taxonomy): domain Bacteria; phylum Bacillota; class Clostridia; order Christensenellales; family Aristaeellaceae; genus UBA4246. The sequence goes on along the minus strand of JAFUHB010000097.1, from coordinate 4,125 downwards.
ACATGTCGAATGTTGTGTGGCTCAAACCTCGCAGCAAGGACAAGGAAAAATTTCCATACCGGACCGCCAGAAATATTCTGGCAAAATATTGGTATTTCGATGATTCGAAAACGCTATTCTGTGACAGTGATCGTGCTGCGGATCATGCCCATCCAGCAGGAATAGGGGATCTCACCTGCCGAGTCGGCGGTGAACTCGATCACGTTTTCGCCGGCGTGCAGCGGTATGCGAAGGTTCAGAGCGGGTATCACGATCTCGTTGTTGCAGCCGGTCAGCTTTCTCTCTTCCGCATGCAGCACCCATCGCACAGGGATACCCTTCTGTACGGTGAAGGCAGGGTACTCCCGCCAATCCAGTTCGGTCTCGATATACTGAACGTCTGCGCTTGCCTGCGTCAAAATTCCGGGAGCATCGGAGACGGAGGGAATCAGCAGGCCTCCCAGGGACAGGGCGTTTGTCAGCATGGAGACGCTCATGACGAGTACCAGAGCGCCGGAAATCAGACGCATGGGCCGAGCAAAGCGACGGTTCAGGGCTCCGCCAACCGCACCGATGCCCAACATCAGCGGCACAGTACCCAGGCCGAAAGCTATCATGGACAGCGCGCCCATCCACCAGGAACCGGTGGACAGCGCGTACAGCTGCATGGTTTGCAGCGGTCCGCAGGGCATCAGTCCGTTCAAAAGACCGACATATAGGGAGGATGCGGAACCATGCTGGGAAAGCCTTACGCGCAGCCCTCCGGGCAGCGTTGGCAGCAGGGAGCGCAATCCGGCAAAATCAAGCAGGTTCAGGGCCATCAGCAGCATGAAAACGGCAGCAGCGATTTGAATCGCCATTTGGGCTTGAATGCTGATTTGCAGGGCGGACCCGATCGCGCCGACGATGGCCCCGGTCGTCGTATAGGAGATCATGCGTCCCAATTGATACTGAAGATTTGGCTTGAGAACGGGGCGCCCGTTCTGCGCGGCGGAAGCGCTTTGGGCCAGGTTCAGCCCGCCGCACATCGCGACGCAGTGCAGAGAGGTCATTGCGCCGACCAGGAATATAGCGCCAAGGCTCATACCGGCCTGCGCGGTGGGAAAAGCGCCGGCCAGGGCGGAAAGCGGTGTCCATAAAAACAGCGCGAACAGGCCGGCCAGCACGGCAAGCAGAAGCAATATCCGCAGCAGGACCGTTTTTAATGCCGGTCTTTCTGGGCGAAGCGTATACCCAAATGAGGCAAGACGGTCGGATATGGTCTGCGTTGGCAGCAACCGCTGATCCCATTGCGCGGAAAGCAGGCCGGTCCGGAAGCTGACGTGGATATCCTGCAGGCCCTCAAGACCGCTGAGCGCCTGCTTTACCCTTTGTTCGCAATGCGGACAGTACATGCCGTCCACTCGCCAGACAATGGAGCGCATCAATCGAACACCTTCCAGTTTTCAAAAAGGGAGGCTCCGGCATCAAGCGTTTCCGCGGGCACGATAACGGCGCCGTTCTCGACGGTGAAGTCGGTGATCGTGACCGGGTTGCAGCCGGTGGCACGCGGCGTGCCGACCACCTCGATGTTGAAGGTCTGGCCGCAATTCTGGCATTGGAGCATACCGCCGCCTATGTATTCAAACCAGGCATAGGGGCTTCCGCTGCAGCTTTGGCAGGTATTGAATGCCAGGCGGATGGCGCCTTGAGCTGTTTTCCGGGCGATCAACTGCATGGGCCGGTCGTTCTGCGTCCAATCGATAAAGCTGGGCTCCTGGGTGAGGCTGTCCATTGGGATACTGAGCCCATCCTGTCGCGCCTGATCCGCCTGGGAGGCGCAGCCACCCAACAGGGCAGCCAGCAGCAGGAGGGTTAGGAGTCGAAGCATGTTCACGCGCATTCTATCGCCTGCCTTTGCAAAAGTTGAACAAATTTATTATATCATAAATCTACTATATTGATAGTGTTTGAGTGAAAATTTACGATTAAAAATGAAAAATCGTATCAAAGCATTGCTGCGTTAAAAAGAAACCCGGCTTAAAAGCCGGAAAGAAGGGGAGAGAAGTTCAATGAACGGGCGGGTTGGTCCGGGGAAGCAGGCAGGTAAAGGTAAGCCGATGCTCGTCGGTCATCTCTGCGCGGATGGCGCCGGAATGCTTTTCCGCTACGGCTGCCGCTATGGCCAGACCGATGCCAAAGCCGGTCTTTTTTTCTTTGCTTCGCGAAGGATCGGCGCGATAAAAGCGGTCAAACAGACGTTCGCACTGCTCCTTAGTAAGAGGCTCGGCGACCGGGTTGGAAACCGTCAGCGCCACATGTCTCCCGGCCTGATGCGCCTCGGCAATAATATCTCCCTTGCCGGCGGCATATTTGACGGCGTTATCCAGCAGGGGGGAAATCAGCCGCTCGAGCGCAGACGCGTCGCCCGTGACCCACAAGGCTTCTTCCGCGTGGATCGTCAATGCTCGTCCTGCGTATTCGGCCATGGCGAAGAAGGGCTCCGCCGTTTCGCTCAACAGGGTGTCGATCCGCGTAGCGCACATGCTTAAAGGAGCGTTTTCTTCCTCCAGACGGGAGAGGTAGACCAGCTCGTCCACCAGTCGCCTCATGGCCGCCGTTTGCTTTTGCGTGCTGCGCACCCACTGATTGTCGGGCGTTTCCATCTGCAAAAGCTCCATGTTGGTTGAGATCACTGTCAACGGCGTTTTTAGCTCATGGCTGGCGTTGGTGATGAATTGCTTTTGGCGCTCCATATTTTGCAGCGTCGGTTCTACCGCTTTGCGGCTGGCCAGCGTTACGAACAGCCAGGCGAGCAATACCCCTCCCAGGCAGGCCAGGGCGGAAATCAGCGCCAGCGTGCGGACCGCCGTGATCCGCGTTTCGCAGTTCAGGAAGAATACGGTCCGGCCCGCCTTATCCTCCCGGATCAGGTACAGATAATCCTGCAGGAAGGCGGTTTGTCTGCCGGAGGCGATGGCTTGCGCGGCAAGCTCCGCGGCCAGCTGCTCGTCCGGCTCGTCTTCCAGATCCAGGTCAATGGCGTGCAGTTGACCGGAGACGTCCTGATAAACGGAAAACCAGTTGGACTCGTTCATGATGTTGCGGGCGTGCTTGCTACGGCCGATCATCAGCCGGGATGACCCGCGCCCTATGACGCCGCTGTTTTCCGCGAGCAGGGCGATCGTTTCGCCTAACTCGCTGCGGACGCTGAACCAGTTGGCCAGGTTCACGATTGAAACGACCAGCACGATCGCGACGCTCAGCGCGATCATGGCGATGCGGATAAACCACCGCTGCAGCCTCTTGATCATGCCATCAGCTCCAGGGAATATCCGGTCCCGCGATGCGCGCGCAACTCCACCGAGGAATGGAGCTCGGCTAAACGCTTGCGCAGCTGGGAAATGTTGACCCAGACCACATTGATCTCGGCTTCCGAATCCCAGCCCCATACCCGGTCCATCAGCTGCTGCACCGAAAACAGCATGCGCGGGTTTTCCATAAAAACCTCCATCAATTGGTACGTTTTTCCGGTCAGGCGAAGGGATCGGTCGCCGCAGCTCAACTCGCAGCTCCCCTTATCCAGCGTCAAATCCCCGAAGCGGACGACGTCGGGCACATAGCTGTCCCGGCGGCGCAGCATGGCGCGCACGCGGGCCAGCAACTCGGCGGCGTCAAAGGGCTTTGGCAGATAATCGTCCGCGCCTGCGTCCAGCCCGACGACCCGGTCCTCTACGGCGTCGCGGGCCGTCAAAAGCAGGCAAGGCACGGAAACACCGCGCCTGCGAAGCTCGTGAAGGACCTCGATCCCGTCCTTTTCAGGCATCATCCAATCCAGGATCAGTCCGTCGTAAACGCCGGAAAGCGCATAGTCTATGGCGCCAGTCCCATTATCCACGGCGTCTACCGTATAACCGGACCGCTCCAGCAGCGCTTTGACCGCGTTGGACAAATCTCCGTCATCCTCGGCAAACAGCAGTCTCATGCTTTGTCACCCGTTTTCATCATGTCCTTACATTTCACGCCGGGCGTCTGGGATCAGGCCCAGGGATACGGGCAGGTTGCCGTTGCGCTCCCGGACAGCGTCCAAAAAGGCCTTGGTCCGTTTGTTTTCTTTGGGCGTGACCCAATAGATCAGCTGATAAACCGTACCCATTTCCACGGTCC
>JAFUHB010000096.1 GCA_017469085.1 Clostridia bacterium | reverse complement strand
TACTGCGGAGGCGTCGCGCTGGCGATCGGCGTCGGCGTCATGGGCGCAGGCGTCGTCGGCGTTGGAGGCTCCGGCGTCGCGGTCGGCGTCGCCGTGGGTACGCGCGTGGGCTTGGGCGTATGCGTGGGAACGGGAGAATTCAGGCTCGCCTGGTAGCTCAACGATTTCGCTTCGTCAAACAGATTGACGCAATCCGTCAGGATATACCCGCTCGTCCCGTTCACGGTCGCGGCATACCATTCAACGCCGTTCTGCTCCTCGATATGGTCCACCCAGATATTGGTATTCTTATTGAGCGTCTTGATCACGTTCTTGTTGTTGGCCCGGCTGGCGGAGGAGCGGAACTTCACCTGCGTTTTGGTGACCTGCCCCCACCGCTCGATCAGGCCGTCCTCGCCCGCGGCGTCTTGCGCGGTCACGACCTCGGTGGGCATCGGGGCCGGCGTCTGACTGCCGGTCAGGGCAGCGACCTCCTCGTCGGTCATCTCCTTGACCACGCTGGCCGCCATATAGCCCTATCGGCCGCCAACGTTGACATAATACCAAAGCGACCCCTTGACGTTTGCGATACCCGTCAGGGTAATCAGATCATCGGAATTCACGGTGCCAATGATATTGCCGTTATCAGCGGTATCCGGATAGGAGCGCAGGCGGATATTGCTGCCCGTGGTTCGCGCGTAACCGGAATATGGCTGCACCGAAAAGCCGCCGTGGACATCGGTATCTCCCCCGTCCACATCCTCGTCCGGCGCCGTTTTCTCATAAAGGAAGGTGATCGTGTCGGGCGTCACGGTCCCATCCGCGGCAAGCGCCACGGTGCGGGGACCATCCTTGAGCTCATAGCCGTCCCGCAGGTCCACCGGCGAGGCATAGATGACCTGCCCGTCCGTGCGGACCGTTTCCAAGGTCGGCGTCGCTACGTTTTCACCGCTCGCGGTCCGATAATAAACCGTCACGCTGCCCTCGACAAACGGCTGGCTTTCCGGCACAAAGAGGAAGGTGACAAGGTTTGGATAAGCATTCCCGCTTCCATCCACATATACTTCCACCTGCGCCGGGCTGGTCAGCGTATAGCCGGGATACATCAGCTGCTCATCCGCCACGATCAGCGTGGTGCCTTCATGCAGCGTCCTGTTTTCGGAATAGTCCAGCTGGCTCGCGCCCTGATAGGTGTAGCTGACGCGCACCAGCGCCACCTGGGCGACCGGCGCGGGCGTCGGGGCGTCCGTCGGCGCAGGCGTTTCCGTCGGCACGGGCGTTTCAGGCTGAACGAACCGGTAGACGAAGGCGATCTCCGTCTGCGCTCCGGCCTCCGCGCCGAACTGGGCCTGCTTCACGGGTTCGTCTATGAGTTCATAATTGTCGGGTATCTGTTCCGGCGCGGCCGTCACAGTCACCGTTTCGCCCGGCGTGCCGGTCATCAGGCCGTCCGCCGCCAGCTTATCCCCCGCCTCGCTGACATAATGGATGACCAGCGTCGCCGGGGCCGGCGTCTGGGGGGCACGGTATTCATAATAGAAGGTCAACTCATCGGGAATCGCTCCCTCGATGCCAACCAACACCTGCTGAACGCCCTCGCCGATCAGATAATAGTGCTCCGGCAGATCTTCAGGAGCGGCATATACATCGGTCGTTTTCCCGCCTGGGCACAGGATCACCTGATCCGATGCAAGCTCCGCTCCTCCGATATCCCGATAATGAATGACCACCGCCGCATCCGCGGGGACGGGCGTAGGCTCGGGCAGCGTATACAGGAAGGTGACCTCCTGGACGCCGACCGTCCCCAGCGGCAAGTCAATATATTGCTGCGGGCTGCCATTCAGCCTGGCCTCCTCAGGCAAAAAAGCGGGCTCCGCGTTGACGACGGCCATTTCTCCTGTCCACGCAGTCAGGTAAGTATCCTCCGCCACCTGCTCGCCGGAAGCCGTTTGGTAATGCACGACAATCGTGATCTCCTCGGGCGTCGGCAGCGCTTCTTCAGTCGGCCACGGTCCTTCGGCAATCGGGTCTGGCGTAGGCTCGGGCACATCGGGCATATCTAACCCATTGTCCGGTCCATCCTCCAGCGGCAGCGCGCTCTCTGTGGAAAGATACAGCCGCAGCGAAACCGCCGTTCCGCCATCCGCCGTATAGCCGACGATCTCGGTCGCGGGGCCGCCCAGCGCGCTTCCGGCGTTTTGCGCCGCCAACACGGAGCCGTCGCCTGGCTGAAAGGTCACGGCATACCCGTTCATATCATGGACGTGCAGCACGGCGGATGAAAGGCTTTCGGATGGGACATAAGCCCAATAAGCATTCGCTCCCTCGTCCACCAGCTCCGGATAGGCCATGAACTCCTGCCCCTGCGCGTCCACATAGGTCACATACATATCCAGCGCGGTCATCTCCTGAGCCCGCGCCGCAATCGGCGTCAGCGATATAAGGACGACCGCCAGCGCCGCCAGCAGGCATAGGCCCCTGACAATTCCTTCTATTTTCTTCAAGCCGTTCGCTGTCACGTTCGATCCTCCTCACCCGGAATGGGTACCAAGTTGTTTCAATTTTATTACGAAATCAGTTTTCCGTCAATTCCTGCCCGAGCAGGATTTTCCTTTTTTATGCAGAATAAATATAGGAAACGTCGCAGAAAAATCGGGGGCTGCGCCCAAGAAGCGGCGGAAGGAAGGTTACAACCTCATGGACGATGCAATGCTGCGCGAGACTTATTTGAGCGGTGAAACCATTTACGACGGAGCAGTCGTGCACCTGGAGCGCTGGCAGGTTTCCCTGCCCAACGGCGGCACCGCTGCTCGCGAGGTGGTCAAGCATATCGGCGCAGCGGCCGTTGTCCCGATCGACGCGGACGGTTATATCACGCTGGTCCGCCAGCACCGCGTGGCCATCGACGAAATGACCTGGGAAATTCCGGCCGGCAAGCTGGATCAGCCGGACGAGGACCCGCTTTTGTGCGCAAAACGGGAGCTTGAGGAGGAAACGGGCCTGAACGCCGAGCATTGGCGGCTGCTGAACCGCGTGATCACCACGCCCGGCTTCTGCACCGAGCGCATCTCCATTTACCTGGCGACGGGCCTAAGCCAGCACGCCGCCCATACCGACCCGGACGAATTCCTGTTCACCAAGCGTATTCCCTTTGCCGACGCGCTGAAGATGGTGGATCGCGGCGAGCTGACCGATCAAAAGACCGCCGTAGGGATCCTGATGGCCGCCCGCGTGCTGTCCGGCGAGGCGGACAGGTGACTTCCCCATTCGGGACACCCGTTCATGGATATAACGCGGAAACGCCGTGTTTTCGTGCAGATGGGATATGCTTTTTTATGGGCAACCGGCCCTCAGAGGGCATTGATTTTTACCGCAGTATTTTCCGGCGTCTGCCGCAGCTGCGTACCGACCGGCTGATCCTGCGCAGGCTCCGCCGCCGGGACGCGCAAGCCCTGTTCGATTACGCGAAGGATCGGGAGGTCTCCGATCGCGTACTATGGGAGGCCCACCGCTCGTTGGGCGATTCCCGGGCCTTTATCCGCGCCGCCCGTCGGCAGTACCGAAAGGGATTGCCGTCGGTATTCGGGATCGAGCTCAAGGAAACAGGTGCGCTCATCGGCACGATCGGCTTCGCCTGGCTCAACGGCGACAATGAGACCGCCGAGATCGGCTACAGCCTGAGCCGGGCGTACTGGAACCAAGGACTCATGACCGAGGCGCTGGAAGCGGTGCTGCGCTTCGCCTTTACCGAGCTTCACCTGAACCGAGTGGAGGCCCAGCACGAGCTGACCAACCCCGCCTCCGGTCGCGTGATGGACAAGGTCGGCATGAAGGAGGAGGGCATCCTGCGCGAAAGCCTGTATATCAAGGGCAGAAAGTCAGACATGCGGCTGTGCGCCATGCTCCGGGCCGATTGGGAAAGCGCCCATCCCGCTCCCACCGATACAGAAAAACAAGACTGAAGGAGATCAAACATGTTCACCTACAAAACACGGGGCACCTGCTCCACCGCCATCGATCTGGAAATCGACGACAACAACAAAATCACCGCCTGCAAGTTCCATCACGGCTGCATGGGCAACACCGAAGGCCTGGCCCGTATGGTGATCGGCCGGGACGCGGATGAAGTAAAGCAGCTGCTGCGCGGCGTGCCCTGCAAAGGGCCGAGCTCCTGCCCCGATCAGCTGTCCTATGCCATCGAGGCCTGCCAACAACAAAAAACCGCTTGAAAGGATGAAACCTATGTCGCATCAAAATAAAAAGGCCGACCATCGCCGCACGGTCGTTCGCGTTGTCTGCATCGCGCTTGCCGCCCTGCTGGTACTCTCCAGCGTCGCGGTCATTTTCGGCGTCTTTGGATGAGAAGTGATCCTTTTCAGGGAAGCCGACTGGTATTCGGCAAACTCCTGACAGACAACCAATTCTTTTCGCTTTTCCGGATCTCTGGCTTTGCAGCACGCAGCCCTGTACGGGCACCCGTCGCAATCTTCACACCGGTATCTGGCTACTTCTCGGGTCGTTCCGTCTTTGCTGTGCTCCGTTGTCGAGCCGATCCTGTCCAGAATACGTCCGTTCTTACAAAGATAATAATCACCCGGCTCATAATATGCCATGTTTTCCGCTCGCTCGATCTGATTCCGGAACTTCCGTGTCCGGCTGCTCTCGTAATTATTGGGTTTTTAATGTATGCCTCCTGTCCGTTGTGATTCAAATATCTGTAGTTCTCAAGGCTTTCATAACCGGAATCAGCCACTATCTTTCTGAATCGGATTCCGACCTTTTCTTTCAGCGCCTCTACTTTTTCCGCCAGCTTTCCCCTCGTCGCGTAGCCGTTTTCCAGCCCCAGTTGGCTCCGCGCTTTTTCCCGAATCTTCCCAAGCTCCCGCTCTACCGTTTTCCGCTATACGAAAGTGTACCGGTTGGCCTTGCTCTCGATCTTTGTCCCATCTACATACAACTCGTCCGGATCGATCCAGCCCTTGTCCACCAGTACCTTGGTATACTGCCAGATACGCGCTATACAGTTCCCTGTAATCCAGTTCCTCAAGTTGGGCGCTTACTTGCCGATAGCATTCGTCCTTCTCCGCTTTGTAACTCGCTTCTTCGCATATTTCCAGTCTCAGCTGTTGACATCCTTGCTGGATCGAAATATACTCTTCTCGTTGTAAGGTTTTCGTCACTGATTTATTTTACAACAAAACGGAGCTTTCTTCCACCTCCTCGTTGGTTGAAAGCTCCGTTTTTGTTCGGGTGTTGTGCAACAGCCCGTCAACTGGTAGCGGCAGTCGGACTTGAACCGACACGGTTTCCCGCCGCATTTTGAGTGCGGTGCGTCTGCCATTCCGCCATGCCGCCACAACGCAGAAATTATATCATGGGTCGGTAGAAAACGCAAGCGTTTTTCTGCGGCCGGGCTCGTCCGACCAAACTCACCAGGCCAACCCGCTCACCGCGCCTTTGCGCGCGACCCAGTTCATCCCGAAGATACCCGGCAATTCGCACCGGTATCATGCGGTTTCGTCGATTTCCTTCCATTCCTTTTGATAAAGACCGCCGGCAAAGTAGATCGGGCTTCCGCTGTCATCCTGGTAGAAAGACACCTTCTCCTCCCCCATCTTTTGAAATCCGAGCCGGGTCAGCAACCGAACGGATGGGGTGTTCGCTATCGCGGTGCCGGCTGTGAAGCAACGGACACCGCGCTTCAAGAAGGCATGGATCAGCGCAGAAAGGCTTTCCAGCGCATACCCCTTTCCCTGAGCGGCGCTGTGAAAACAATATCCGCAGTCATAAGCATCGTCCGTCGGATGGAAAACAATATAGCCGATCATATCGCCATCAAGGATCACGGCAAAAAAGAAACATGTTTCCTCCCGCGTCGCCTTTTCCCAGCGCTTCGCCATATCGCGGACCCGGTCCGGCTCCTGTGGAAGCGGCTGATCGTAACGCGCATAAGGCGAGACGGCAAAATCCCGGATGATCTCAAGCAGGCGCTCCCAATCGCCCTCCACGATCGGCCGGATCGTAAGCCGCTCCGTTTGGATGATCATTCGCCTTCCTCCTATCCGTCAAGATAACCGTATCATAGCACGCTTTTCGCCTGCCGTAAATCAGATCTTGAAAATATGCGTCTCCTCTTTTCGTCCTCTTTTCATTCCGCATCTGTCAAGCCCGCTCTATTGCGCGCAGCCTGGTTTCATGATACAATTTTTGAAAAGAAAAACGGTAAGGAGGACGGGTATGCAGCTTCATTTTCTGGGCCGCGGCGCGGCTTTCAACCCCCTGGAGGGCAATAATTCGGCGTACATAATGGAAAACGACCGTCTTTTGCTGATCGACTGCGGGGAAACCGTATTTGAGACCCTCGTCAAAAAAGGCATCCTGGAAAAAGCAAAGACGATCGACGTGCTGATTTCCCACCTGCACGGAGACCACTGCGGTTCTATAGGGACGCTTGTTCTGTACGCCGCCGAGCGGCTGCGCATCCCGCTGAATCTGGTGCCGCCGGATGAACCCGCATACCGGGAGCAGATCGTTGCCCTGCTTCGACTCCTGGGCTGCAGGGAAGGCATGTACGAAATCATTCTGGACCGGGAACTGACCGGATACGCTTCCTTTGACTCTGTCCGTTATGTGCGGACAGGCCACGCGCCGGGGATGCTGTGTCATTCGTTCGTATTTGAAACGCCGGAGGGCGGCGTGTTTTATTCGGCGGATACCAACGATGTAGCCCCGCTCCAGGCCTTCCTGCGCGAGCATCCGACGCCGGAGCACATTTACCTGGAGGCCGCATACCCGGCCGCCTCGGTCCATCTGAGCCTGGACGTCCTTGACGACGTGGTCCCAAGCGCCCTTCGTTCCGTCACATCGCTGATGCACATCGGCAGCCAGCTATGCATGGACCAGGCGATCCAGCGCGGATTCCAGATCGTTTCCGTCGATTGACGAACATTCTTTTTGTTTATCATAAAAATATATGGAATTTCCGTTGCAATTCGGTCTCATCCTGTGTATAATGAATGTGTAATCAGTTTACTACTTCTAACGATCAGGAGGAACAACATGAAAAAGCTGCTCGCGCTGGTACTTTCCCT
>JAFUHB010000095.1 GCA_017469085.1 Clostridia bacterium | reverse complement strand
TCACCTCGATAGTATATTATACGTGCCATTATATTGTATTATATCCGGATGAAAAAAGCAAGCAAAACCTCTTGGATTTTCTTGCTTTCTCATGCACTTATGTGAGCTGAATTTGATGATCTATGTGGCAAAGTCGGGGGGCTCCGCCCCTTCATATCCCCGGAAGTTAGTCTATTAATTGTAACAAATATTTTATTCATGCGTTTACCATAGTCTGTAAATTTTTTGTGAAAATCGGTGCAGTCAGCGGAAACTGTGCTATAATAAACTCGTTCATTTTCTGTTTCTGGAGGACATTATGCGGCACAGAAGTCTGGCTCTTGTGCTTTCCCTGATGCTGATCGCGCTGTCGGCGCTGCCGACGGCCGGGGCGCAGGCCGCGGCGGCCAAGCCGATCTTATATAACGGCATCATCACCATGAACTATTCCACCTCCACGACCACCGTGTACGCGGAGATGGACCTGCTTTCCAAAAAGCTGACCACCTATCGTCCCGGCCGCAAGATCCAGATCACCGCGGTTTACCCCGGCTGGGTGGAGATCGTGTACGGGGATTCCGTGGGCTATGTGCTGCGCCACCGCGTCGATAAAGTGACCCCGATCGACTCGGTCAACACCCCGCCCTACGGCGTCGAGGTGTATACCTACTGGGCGCAGATCACGCGGGACACCCCGATCCTCAAGGACCCGGAGGAGGGCGGCGAGGTGCTGTCCCTGCTGACGGAGGGCGCGAAGATCGCCATCATCGGCATGGAAAACGGCTATGCCAAGCTGGTGTATCACCGCATGTACGGCTATGTGGACAGCCGCCTGCTGGACGAGATCCGTCCCGTGGCCGGCGATCCGGACTGGGGGGACGCGGAAACGCCGCTGGCGGTGTTCTGCTCCTTCTACAGCAATAACGAGAACCGCATCAACAACCTGGTCGTGGCCTGCGAACGCCTGATGCGCACCATGAAGCCGGGCGAAATGCTGTATTTCAACGAGAGCGTCGGCCCGTTTAACAAGAGCACCGGCTACCTGCCCGCTCCCATCCTGGTGGACGGCACCACCAAGCAGGGCTACGGCGGCGGCTCCTGCCAGATCAGCTCCACGCTGTATAACACCGTGCTGCAGCTGCCCGGCATCACCATCAACGAGCGCCATCCCCATGGCGCCAACGGGGCGGCCTACCTGCCCCACGGCACCGACGCCTCCAGCGGCGACCTAAATTTCCGGATGACCAACTCCTACAGCTTCCCCATCCGCATCGAGGCCAGCTGCCACGACTTCTGCCTGTTCATGGCCATTTATCGGGCCGATGAGGGCGGCGCGGCGGTGGCGGCGAAAAAATAAGGCATGATGAATCGTCGATCGATCCTCAAGCGAATATGGATCCCGGTCCTCCTGGCAGCGCTGGCTCTCCCAACGCTGCCTGCCTTTGCTTACGGCAGCCCGGACGGCGAGCCCCTGTACAGGGCAAAGACCATCGGCGAAAGCCGCCTGCTGACCGGGCCGGACGGGGATACGGTGCTCTATCTCAAAAAAGACCTGCGCATCGACATCCTGGCGGTGGACCCCTGCTATGTGTATGTGCGGGCGAAAAACCGGGAGGGATATCTGTACCGCTCTCGCCTCAAGGACGTCAAGCCCTACGACCCGGAGACGACGCCGCCCTACGGCGTCGAGGTGTTCCGCTATATGACGACGGCGGGCATGCCGACCCCCATCCTGGCCGAGCCGGACCCCACCTCGGAGGAGCTGATCACCCTGTACGAGGGGGCGCGCTTTGCCATCATCGGCTTTGAGGACGGCTGGGCCAAGGTGATCTTCAAGCGCCAATGGGGCTGGATCGAAGCCGACCGGCTGACGCAGCTGGTGCAGGTGCGGGCCAGCGTCGACGAGCCGGGCATGAGTGCCCCGCTGGCGGTCTATACCTCCTATTACGGCATCCAGGATACCGAGGCCAATATCGGGCGCATGGCCAACATCGGCAACTGCTGCGAAAAGCTGTCCGCCATCGTGCTGCAGCCGGGCGACACCTT
>JAFUHB010000094.1 GCA_017469085.1 Clostridia bacterium | reverse complement strand
TCACCTCGATAGTATATTATACGTGCCATTATATTGTATTATATCCGGATGAAAAAAGCAAGCAAAACCTCTTGGATTTTCTTGCTTTCTCATGCACTTATGTGAGCTGAATTTGATGATCTATGTGGCAAAGTCGGGTCGCGCCTTGGACGGATTCTGTGCTATAATGAGTGAAAGAGCGCCAGGCGCGGCGGACGCCGCCCGGCGGGAAGGTGGGGGAACGCGTGTATACCATTCAGCAGGCGATGTATGTGACTGGGGTCTCCAGGGATATGCTGCGGCATTATGAAAAGCTGGGGCTGCTCCGCCCGGCGCGCAACCCCCGGAACGGCTACCGGGAATATTCAAGCTCCGACCTGAAGACCATTGTATCGGTCAAAATGTACAACTGCCTGGGCGTCAGCCTGAAGGAGTGCCGGGTGATGTTGGCCCGGCGGGAATTTGCGCGCGGCGTCGGGCAGATGGAGGATAGGCTGGCCCTTCTTCGTCGGCAGGAAAGGTCGATCCGGGGGCAGATCCTGGAAACGGAACGGCTCTGCGTCCTGCTTGCCGATTACGAGCGGGGCGTCCCCTGGCATATCCTGCCCGAGGACGAAAGCTGGCTGATCCCTCACCCGGATCACGCGCCGGAAAACCGGGAGGCCTTTGCGGCCCTGCTGAGCGAGATCCCGTTTTACAAATATTATTATCGCATCCCCCTGTCCGAGCTGGTCCGGGAGGGCGATCGGCCCTACCCCGGCGAGCTGGGGGCGATGATCAAAACGGAGCCGGAGGAGGCCGCCCTGCGGGCGGAAAAGCTGACGCGGACCAACATCCAGCAATACGTGCTGGAGGTCCCGGCCGATACCTCGCTCTCGCCCTGTCATATGGCGCCGGTGTTCCGCTGGCTCGATGAAAACGGCTGTCGCGTCTGCGGCGATCCGATCGTATACGGCCTGGTCATTGCCAAGGAAGCGCGGGGGGAGCGCCCCAGCGCCGTCTGTCTGGAAGCGCCGGTCATCCGGCAGGGGAAAGAGGAGGAAACGGCATGGCCAGAGCGCTGACCGAGAGTCAGGTCTTGGAGCGGAGCATCCTGACCGAGTTCAGGGACGAGCTGTGGGGGCCCTTCAATAAGGCCATTCGACGATATAGCCTGATCGAGCCGGGGGACCGCGTGCTGACCGTCGTCCGGGCGGAGGCGGAGGCCCTGCTGATGGCCAAGGAGCTTCAGGAGTACGCGCGTCATTCCGGCGTCGGGTTCACCGCCCTATTTGCGGCCGCGGACGAGGCGGGGACAGAGGCCGCCCTCCGCTTTGGGCTTGCGCTGACGGAGCTTTCGGGAGAATGTCAAAAGAGCGCCCCGCCCGTTTGGGCCAAGGCGCTTTCCTGCAATAAGCTGGCGGACGTCCTCTGCATGGAGGACGTTACGGAAACGGTGCTGGGGCAGATGCTCTATCGCGGCGTACTTGAGGCCTGTCCCCCCATGGAGGATAGCGGGACGCCGGGCGTTCGGCTGATCCGCCCCCTATACCGGACGGAGCGGGCCAGGCTGGAGCAATGGGCCCAAACGCGGGGCCTACCCTGCTTGCTCCGGTCAAAGCCCTCCGAAAGGGAGCGGGCGCGCGTGCTGATCGAGCGGCTGAAGCAGGCCGACCCCCATATCGAGGTCAGCCTGTTCGGCAGCGTTCACGACGTGGAGACGGGCACGCTGCCCGGCTACACGTCCAGCTGGGGCGGCACGTCGATCTCCTGACCGACATATTTGCCGTCCTTTTTGCGCTGGCGGACGCACTCGGTCAGGAGGTACTCGATCTGGCCGTTCAGCGAACGGAAATCGTCCTCGGCCCAGGCCGCGAGGGCGTCGTACAGCTTTTTGTTCAGGCGCAGTGGCACCTGTTTTTTTGCGCTTTCATCCGCCATGTCAGTACAGGGAGCCCGAATTGACCACGGGCTGGGCGTCGTGGTTGCCGCACAGCACCACCAGCAGGTTGGACACCATGGCGGCCTTGCGCTCCTCGTCCAGCTGGACGGTGTTCTTTTCGCTTAAGCGCTCGAGCGCCATTTCGACCATGCCGACCGCGCCGTCCACGATCATCTTCCGGGCGTCGATGATGGCGGAGGCCTGCTGGCGCTGGAGCATCACGGCGGCGATTTCGGTGGCGTAGGCCAGGTACGTGATGCGCGCCTCGAGGATGCGGATGCCCGCTTCGGTGACGCGCTCCTGGATCTCATCCCGGATGCGGGAGGCCACCAGCTCGCTGCTGCCCCTGAGCGAGCCGTCGTCGGCGACGCCGTCCCCGGTCGTGTCCACGTTGGGCGCGATGTCATAGGGGTACAGCCGCACGATGTTGCGCAGAGCGCTGTCGCATTGCAGAGACAGATATTCCTTATAATTGTCCACGTTGAAAACGGCCTTGGCGGTGTCCACGATCTGCCAGGTGACGGCGATCCCGATCTCGATGGGGTTGCCCAGGCAGTCGTTGATCTTCTGGCGGTTGTTGTTGAGGGTCATGATTTTTAGGGACAGCTTTTTGCTGCCCTGCTCGACGCTCACATTGCCATTGGAGGACACGGTCAGGCGGCGCGACGTCGTCACGTCCCCGCTCTGGTTCAGCTTAGTGTTGGCGGCGGGATTGACGGCCACGCAGAAGGGGTTGACGAAGTAAAAGCCGGGCTCCTTGAGGCTGCCGATGTACTTGCCGAACAGCGTCAGCACCAGCGCTTCCTGGGGCTTGATGATCTTGAGCCCCAGCGCCGGCAGCCAGCCGAGGCTGACGATCAGGATGCCCAGCACCAGCAGGACGACGCCGGCCGCGCTGCCGCTATCGGCTAAAATGCCTCCGAAAACGGTCGCCAGGATGCCAAGGAGATACAGGACGATCAGCCCAAGCAGTACGGCCATTCCGTTTTTCTTTCCATTCAGCAGCTTTTCAGTCATACGAGCGCACCTCCGAACTTGATATCAAAATGATATCATGAAGATTCGACTGTGTCAAGCGTAAATTCCAAGTTGACTTCTGACAACGCGCGTGATACAATCCTTGTCGTTACAGGCGATGCGGAGGAACAACCCCCGGGAAAACGCGCCCGCTCAGAGAATGACGGCCGACAGGCTGCAAGCCGTCTCGGGATAGCGCGGGGTATTCGCCTCCAAGCCGCGGCGGTGAACGGGACGAAGCGTTTCGTCAGTAGCCGACGCCGTCTGACCTGCGTTATCGGGTCCCAAGGGCCTTGCGCGTATCCGGCGCAGGCTGAAAACGGGTGGTACAGCGTGAGGATCGCCCCGTGCGCTTTCTTTGAAAGAGGGAAGGCGTCCGGGCGTTTTCTTTTGTATGAACGGATGAGGAGGAAATCGGTCGATGGGCATCAGGGAAGAGCTGCAGCGGTTGGATGAGGAACTGGACATGGAAATGGCGCGGGCGGAAACGCTGGCGAACATTGAAGCGCTGCGCGTCAGAATGTTGGGCAAAAAGGGCCAGCTGACGGCGCTGCTAAGGTCCATGGGCGCGCTGAGCGCCGAGGAAAGGCCCAAGATGGGTCAGCTGATCAACGAGCGCCGCGAGCGCTTTACACAGCTGTTGGACGAGCGTCAGCAAAAGCTCCAGCAGCTGGAGCAGGAAATGCGCCTCAAGCGGGAGCAGATCGACGTGACCGAGCCCCGTGCCCTGCCGCGCCTTGGCAACCTGCACCCCAATACGCTGGTGCTCAATCAGGTGGTCGACTGCCTGACCGGCCTGGGCTTCGAGGTGGTCGAGGGGCCCGAGGTGGAGCTGGACCTGTTCAACTTTGAGCTGATGAACCTGCCCAAGGACCATCCGGCCCGCGACGCGCAGGACACCTTTTATATCGACGATAACGTGGTGCTGCGCACCCATACGTCCCCCGTGCAGGCCCGCATCATGACGACCCGCAAGCCCCCCATCCGCATCATCAGCCCTGGCCGCGTGTACCGCGCCGACGAGGTGGACGCCACGCACAGCCCGGTGTTCCATCAGATCGAGGGCCTGGTCATCGACGAGGGCGTTTCCATGGCCGACCTGAAGGGCACGCTGGACGCCTTTGCCAAGCGCCTGTACGGCGAGGATATCCAGGTGCGCTTCCGCCCCTCCTTCTTCCCCTTTACCGAGCCGAGCGCCGAGGTGGACCTGACGTGCGTCAACTGCCGCGGCAAGGGCTGCCGCGTTTGCAAGAACACCGGCTGGATCGAGGTGCTGGGCTGCGGCATGGTGAACCCGAAGGTGCTGGATATGTGCGGCATCGACTCCAAGAAATATTCCGGCTTCGCGTTCGGCGTCGGGCTCGAGCGCATCACGATGCTTCGCTACGGGATCCAGGATATGCGGCTGATGTATGAGGGCGACCTGCGCTTCCTCAAACAGTTCCGCTGAGCTCAGGGAGGGAACAGACGATGAAGGTTTCAATGAATCTTTTGAAAAAATACGCGGCGATCCCCGTGACGCCGGAGGAATACCAGAGCCGGATGATCATGACCGGCACGGGCGTCGAGGGCATCGACGACCTGGGCGAGAAGCTGCAAAACGTCGTGGTCGGCCGGGTGCTGACCTGCGAGGCCCATCCCAATTCCGACCACCTGCACGTCTGCACGGTGGACGTGGGGCAAGCCGAGCCGCTGCAGATCGTTTGCGGCGCGCCCAATGTGGCGGCGGGCCAGCTGGTGGCGGTGGCGATGATCGGCGCGGTGCTGCCAGGCGGCGTCATCAAGAAGGGCAAGCTGCGCGGCGTCGAAAGCTGCGGGATGCTTTGCTCCGGCCCGGAGATGGGCGTCCCGGTGGAGCTGTACCCTTCCGTCGGGGACGAGGGGATCCTGGTGTTCCGGGAGGATCATCCGCTGGGCACCGACGTGCGGGAGATCTTCGGCCTGAACGATCACGTGATCGACTTTGAGATACTGGCCAACCGCCCGGATACGCTGTGCGTGTGGGGCGTTGCGCGGGAGACGGCGGCCGCCATGAATACGGAGCTGACCCTGCCCCAAATTACGGTTCGGGAGGCGGACGGCGATATCGCGGATTTCGCCCGCGTGGAGGTCCGGGACAGCGACCTTTGCCCGCGGTACGCGGCCCGTGTGATCAAGAACGTGCGCATCGGCGAAAGCCCCGCCTGGCTGCGGCAGGCCCTGCACGCGGCGGGGATGCGCTACATCAATAATATCGTGGATATCACGAACTTCGTGATGCTGGAGAACGGCCATCCGATGCACGCCTTCGACCTGGATAAGGTGCGGTGCCGGCATATCATCGTGCGCCGCGCCGAGCCTGGGGAAAACCTGCGCACGCTGGACGGGAAGGATCACGCGCTGCGGGGCGGCGAGCTGATGATCTGCGACGAGCAGGGCCCCACCGGCCTGGCCGGTATCATGGGCGGCGAGGAGAGCGAAATCACCGAGAACACCCGCGAGGTGCTGTTCGAGGCGGCGGCGTTCGACCGTACCAGCATCCGCCTGACGGCGCGCGCCCTGGGCTTCCGCACGGAGGCCAGCGGACATTTTGAGCGCGGCGTTTCTCCGGCTACCGTGCTGGATGGGCTGAACCGCGCCTGCCAGCTGGTAAACGAGCTGGACGCGGGCGACGTGGTGCCCGGCGTGATTGCCCTGTATCCTGATCCGGTATGCCAGCAGCCGCTCACGGCCTCCGTTGCCCGGATCAATCGCCGCGCGGGCGTCGAGGTGTCCGGCGAGGAAATGGTGCGGATCCTTAGGAAGCTGTGCTTTGACGCGACGGTGGACGGAGATACGCTGACGGCTACCGCGCCCAGCTTCCGGCAGGACGTCGAGGGAGAGGCCGATCTTTGCGAGGAGGTGCTCCGTTACGCGGGCTACGACCTGATCCCCTCGACCGAGCTCAAGGGAGCGGCCAACGGCAAGCGCTCGGCGCACATGCTGCAGAACGACCGCCTGCGCGAGCTGCTGACCGGCCTGGGCTATTATGAAACGATGACCTTCTCCTTCCTGGCCAAGAAAAAGCTGGAGCAGCTGCTGCTTCGCCCGGACGACGACCGGCTGAACGCCCTGCCCCTGCGCAACCCGCTGGGCGAGGACTCCGCCTTCATGCGTACCACGCTGCTGTGCGGCGTGCTGACCACGGCCGCCACCAACCAGGCCCACGGCAATTCGGACGTGCGGATCTATGAGGTGGGCAAGGTGTTCGACAACGCGCACCGCACGGCGGAAAACCTGCCGACCGAGCGCGGAAGCCTGTGCCTGTGCGCCTTTGGCGGGGGAGAGGACTTTTATTCCGTCCGCGGCGCGGTCGAGTTGATGTGCAAGGCCGTCGGCGCGGAATACGAGATCGTGCCCGCCGAAGAGCCCTATTATCACCCGGGCCGCCAGGCAGCGCTGGTGTTCAAGGGGCAGCGGGTGGCGCTGGTGGGCGAGATCCATCCCGAGGTCGCGGAAAGCTATGAGCTGAGCGGCCGCGTTTATGCCGCCGAGATCGACGTGGACGCGCTGTTCGCCGCCGCGGAGCCGATGGGCCATGTGAAGCCGATCGCACGCTTCCCCGCGGTCGCCCGCGACCTGGCGCTGGTCATGCAGGATGATCAGCCGGTCGGCCCGGTGATGACGGCGATGAAGAAGGCGGCGGGCAAGCTGCTGGAGGATATCTCCCTCTTCGACGTGTTCCGCGGGCCGCAGGTTGGTCTGGGCCGCAAATCGGTCGCCTTCTCCCTGTCCTTCCGCGCGGAGGATCATACCCTGACCGACGAGGAGATCGTCCGCCTGATGAACAAGGTGCTGAAGACCTGCCGCGAGGAGTTCGGCGCGGAGATCCGCTCCTGATCCGTTACGACATATTGTGCGTTCAGCAAACGGATGATATAATGGCCCTGCGGGCGGAAAAGACGCCGCCGCGCAGGGCCAAATGTATATGAAACGATAGGAGGACCCAGAAGATGGAACTGAAGGGCAGTAAGACTGAAAAGAATCTGTGGGAGGCCTTTGCGGGCGAATCCCAGGCGCGGAACAAGTATTCCTATTTCGCGTCCAAGGCCAAGAAGGACGGCTATGTGCAGATCGCCAACCTATTTGAGGAGACGGCGGCCAATGAAAAGGAGCATGCCAAGATTTGGTTCAAGCTCCTGGGCGGGATCGGCGATACCAAGGAGAACCTGAAGGCGGCCGCTGATGGGGAAAACTTTGAATGGACTGACATGTACGTGACCTTTGCCAAGGAAGCGCGCGAGGAGGGCTTTGACCACATCGCCGAGCTCTTTGAGGGCGTAGCCGCCATCGAAAAGGAGCATGAGAAGCGGTTCCGCAAGCTGCTGGACAACGTGAACAAGGAGATCGTATTCTCCCGGGACGGCGACACCAACTGGCAGTGCGGCAACTGCGGCCATATCGTGGTGGGCCCCAAAGCGCCCGACGTATGCCCGGTTTGCAACCATCCCCAGTCCTATTTCCAAATCAAGGCGGAGAAGTATTGATCTATTTCCTACTTAAAGCAGCTGCTAAACTGAACATGATCAGGGGCCGGCGCGTTACGCGTCGGCCCCGAGCTTATGGATTTGTGTGAAACGACGATCAGAAGGCGATCGATACGGCGCTTTGCAGCAGCTGCATCAGCTGTTCCTCGGTGACGTATTCCACGCTGCCGTCCTTGAGGGAGGGGAATTCCGTCTTTTCGACCGGGTTCAGCTGCACGGCGGCCACCGTCTCGCCCTGCATGGCGATCTCGGCGTATAGCGCTTCGACGCCGTTTACATCCGCGAAGCTGATCGTCAGGGTGACCGGGATCACCTGGCTGCCGTCGTTGATCTCGAGCGCGATCTGATACTGGTCCGGGCTGATTTCCGTCCAGGTAGCGCTGATGTTCACGCCGTCGACCGCCATGGTAAAGGTGCTGTCGGTCCAGGCGGCGGTGATCACGGCGTTGCCGTCCTGCGAGATGGTCAGCGTGTCGTCCTGCAGATCGATGACGACCTCGTCTTCCTGCGTGCGGACCACATAATAGTAGGATTCGAGCTGGCCGTCCGCGCCGATCACCTCTTTCAGATCGGCGTAAGCAAGCTCGTTCGCGCCGGAAGCGGCGCGCATGGTGAAGGTGATGGTGTCGGGCGACACGCTCCAGAGAGACTGCCGCCGGGTCAGCCCGAAGGCGAAATCCACGGTGTCATCCGGGTATTCGGGGCTGGAAAGCTTTCCGGTGAGCTGGAGGCCGTGATTGTCAAAGCCGCCGTTCATGGTCAGGACCAGGGTCCCTTCGGCCTGGGTCCCCGCGTTGACGGGCATGGTGCTGGTTACATCCAGCAGGATCTCGCCATTCTCGGTCAGCTGCGCATGCACCACACAGGTCATCTTGGCAAGGGTGTCGCGGAAGTCCTGACGCTCGCTGGCCCAGCCCTGCTTGACCTGGTCGTAGGTGACGCCCAGGAGCTTGCCGTAGCGCCCGATGATCGCCTCGAACTGCGGGTTGGCGATCAGCTCGTCGATGCCATCCGCGTAAACGTCGGCGGCCAGAGGAGCGTTCAGGGTCAGTGTGATGTCGGAATCCGTGCCGGACTGCTCGTAGGTCTCACCCAGCTTGGTGACAAGGCCCATCAGCCAGCCGCCCAGGAAGGAAATGTCCTCCTGGACGTTTTCCAGCGTCACGCCCTGCAGGCCGAACTGCTCCAGGACCTGCGCGGTCAGCTGATCCAGGACGGACTGTACGGTGGCATACCGGATGCCGTTGACGCCGTCCTGCCCGGCGATGGACAGATAGGCGGCCTCATCGTCGAACTGGGCATGGGCCAGGGAATTGCCGTTCATCAGGGCGGCGAGGTTACAGACGCCTTTTGTCCGGTCCAACAGCAGGGCATACAGGCTGCTGCCGTCGCTGGCCTGCAAAGACAGGTCGTTTTCGTCCAGCGAAAGGGCGCTCAGAAAAGCCTCCAGGTGCTCCGCGAAGGAAGCGTAGCCGACGGCAGTTTCCGCGGGCTCGGCGAAGGCTGCGGTTGCGCTGAGCGCCATGACCAGCGCCAGCGTGAGGGACAGGATTTTTTTCTTCATCAATGTTTCCTTTCTCCCATGAAGGTGGGAAGGGTGATGTTGAGAAAGCAGAAGGCCTACATCAAGGACGGGCGCTTTCTGATAATCAGTATAAACTACTTTTGATCGGTTGTCCATAAGTGTACAGATCGATTTGGTTGTAAAAAACGCTCGAATCGTTTTCGTTTATGCTGTTCTCGGGTCGGGACTGATCCTTTTGCGTCCATCGAGTTACATTTCAGGCGCTTGTGCGATATAATCTTGGTGCCGCCTGGCTTCATTTATGAAAAAAACCGCCGGGCGGCGAGGGCGCGCGGCGGAGCTCATTCTTCAGAGCTGCGCTTCAGGGCCTGCAGGGCGCTGTGAAGCGCGTTGATCATTCGCATGCTGCTGATGGGCTTTTGGACCCGGCAGCGCGCGGTCATGGGATGGCCGTTCGCGATGTCAAAGCCGTTCCCAAGCAAGATGACCTGCGGTCGCCTTTTCAGCCGCGCCGCCGCCTCGAGGCATTTCGCCGCTCCGAACAGTTCAACGTTCAGGATCAGCAGTTCTGCGCCCGTCATCTGCAAGAAATGCAGCGCCGTTTCCGTTTTTGCCGTTTGCAGCACAACCTCCATGGAAAAGCTCAGGCTTTCGATGATCGAGCGGATACATAGAATATCCTGCGCGCTGTCATCCGCGATCACGACCCTGTATTCCATGCAGATCCCCCCACGCAAGCGAGGCACATTCCAATGCCTCCATTGAAGGAAAGTATAGCAAAAGTTGTTCAAAAAATCAACATTTTTGACTATGATTTGGTAAATTAATTTCCATATAATACCATGTTTCCCTTGTAAGCATATGTGATAGCACCCCGAATTCCCCTGTGAAACCAGCAAAAAGGAGACGATCCGATTGACATCCTCCCTTCCTTCCCCTGACCTGCGCCGCTGCTGGGCTGAGGTCGATCTGCGCCAGATGATCCAGAATTATCGCCTGTATCAGGCCGCCCTGCCCCCCAAAACCGAGGTGATCGCCGTCGTGAAGGCCAACGCCTACGGACATGGCGACCGGCAGGTAGCGCTCGCGCTGCAAAATGCCGGCGTCCGGCAATTTGCCGTCGCCACGCTGGCGGAAGGGCTCCGGCTGCGGGACAGCGGCGTTCACGGCACGATTTTGATCCTGGGCTATACCGACGTTAGCCAGGCGGACACCCTGGCGGAATATGGCCTTACCCAGACCCTGCTTGACGCTGCTTACGCGCAGACGCTGGCCCAAGCGGCTCACCGGCCGATCACCTGCCATTACGCGATCGATACCGGGATGCGGCGCATCGGCCTGAACGCCGATTGCCCGGAGGAGGCCGAGCAGGCGATCCGTAACGTACCGGCGCCGCTGGTATTGACCGGCCTGTTCACCCATCTTTGTGTCGCGGATACGCCCCAGGCGGCGGAAAGCGCGGCCTTCACGCGGAAGCAGATCGCGCTGTTTGAGGCGTTGGCCGATCGGGTGCGCGACCTTCGCCTGCCGCAGATCCATTGCCTGAATTCAACCGGCGGGCTCTTTTACGGCAGCGCTTATCCCCTTGCGCGGCTTGGTATTGTGCTGTACGGTCTGAAGCCTGACCGTGGAAATCGCCTGCCTGTGGGGATCGCTCCCGCGCTGAGCTGGAAATGTACGGTCGCCACGGTCAAAACGATCGTCCCGGGCGACACCGTGGGCTACGGCCGCGCTTACCGGGCCATGTCCAGGCGAACGATCGCCACGCTGCCCGTCGGTTATGCTGACGGATACAGCAGAGCGCTGTCCGACCGGGGCTTTGTGCTGATCCACGGGCGGCGCGCCCCGATTGTCGGCAGGGTCTGCATGGATCAAATGATGGTGGATGTCACCGAGATCGGACGTCCGGTTCTGCCCGGAGACGAGGCGGTGCTGCTGGGACGCTCCGGCGATGCCGTTCTGACCGCCGATCAGATGGCCGAGCTCATCGGCACCATTGGGTATGAAATCGTCTGCAATATCAGCGACAGAGTTCCCCGTATCTTTCTTAACGCCGAAACAGCTTGAAAACCGCAAGATTGTATTTCTTTGTCTGATGTGATAAAACCCGACTTTGCCACATAGATCATCAAATTCAGCTCACATAAGTGCATGAGAAAGCAAGAAAATCCAAGAGGTTTTGCTTGCTTTTTTCATCCGGATATAATACAATATAATGGCACGTATAATATACTATCGAGGTGAGAT
>JAFUHB010000002.1 GCA_017469085.1 Clostridia bacterium | reverse complement strand
AGCGCCGTGCGTCGGGATCAGGCGGCCTTCCGAATCAAAGCGGCGGCGGACCGTCGGGGTCACCAGCACAGGCTCCGCGCCCCGCTTCAGCGCGGCATCGATAAACATATTCAAATATTGCGGATAGGTGCCCTCCGGCGTGGTATATCGGGCAGGATCGGCTATTTTTTCATCATTGTGCCCAAATCCAATGATCAGCTTGTCTCCCGCCCGCAGCAAGCACTCAATTTCCTCCAGCCTTCCCTCCTCGACGAAGCTTTTGCTCGAGCGCCCGTTGATCGCTCGGTTTTCAACCGTCACGCGGGGCGTCAGCAGGGTCGGAAGCGCCTGTCCCCAGCCGGCCATCGGGGCTCGGTCCGCCGGGTAATCCGCCATGGTCGAGTCGCCGCATAAAAACCAGGTCTCAATATGCCGCTTGGGCTGCCAGCCGTCCGTCCCGCCCAGCACATGATGTACCGTCAGCGCTTCGGCCTCCCGGACGGTCAGCCGCTTTTGCGCGGGGTGCCTCTGCGCCTGGTCGGCCTTTCTGCCCCGTGTTCCGTATTCACCCAGGCGTTCCGTCACCACCCGCTTTTCATCCCAATCCGAAAACCCGGTCGGGCTGACGCATTCATCCATCGTGCAATCGAGAAAGACCGTCCTCGCATAGGGCCGCCAGGTACGCCCGAGAGTGGCCGCGCCGGGGGAACACGCGCCGGTCAGAAGGCAATCGTGAAAGATAAAGCCGTGATCCTGCCCCTCGGGCGTGTTGGCCGCCGTATAATAGCCGCCGCGCTCGTTCATAAAAAACTCGCAGCCTTCAAACCAGCAGCGATAGGGCCCAAAGATAAAATCGATAGCCCCGCGGATATGGCAGCCCTCAAAATATTGCCTGCCCCGTGTCGGCGGACAATCGCCAACGCTCTCCACGCACTCCGCCGAAGAAAGGCGCGGCCGGATCTCCGCCTGCACCTTGGGCATCAGGGGGCCGCAAAACAGCGTGTCCTGATGCGCGATCAGGCGACAGCGGAGATATGCGCCCCGATCGCCGGCCGCATATAAGGCCACCGCCTGCCCGACCTTTCTTCCGTCTCCCGCGTCGTTTCGGATCGTCAGATTCTCGACGGTCACATCGTTTCCGGCGACCAGCACGGAAAAGGATAAAAAGGTGCCTTTTTCGCATCCCAGCTCATCCCGATCCCGCGCGCAGGCGGACCAGGTAATCACCGTCTCCTGCGCGTCCTCCCCAACCAGGCGAAGCCCATCGCAGTGCACGACCACGCGTTCCCGATATACGCCGCGCTTGATCAAAACGGTTTGGTCCGGACCGCCACGGCGCTTTGCGGCGTCCACCGCGTCCTGTATCTGGGTATAATCTCCCGTCCCGTCCTTGGCAACAACCAGCATGCGTCCTCCACGAATAAAACGCACAGAGCGCTCATGCCCTGTGCGAAAGAATCCTCAGTTGACCCGTTCGTCCCCGAAGAAAAACAGCGCGACCGTACCTGGGCCCGTATGCGAGCCGATGGTGGTGCCGATCGAATTGATTTCGACCCTGCCGTTCAAGCGGGGGAACCTTTTCTCCGCCAAATCGGCCACGGCCCTGGCGTCCTCATAACAGGCGGATTGACAGATATAGCATTTCCCGTTGTAGTCATGGCCGTTCTGGGCGTGCGCTTCCATCATTTCGACGATCCGCTCGATCACCTTGCGTTTGGTGCGCACCTTTTCGCGGGGGATCAGCCGTCCCAGGTAATCAACGTTCAGCAGGGGGCAGATGTGCAGCAGCTTGCCCATAAAGCCGGCCGTTTTGCTGATGCGCCCGCCCTTGATATAGAAGGTCAGATCGCTTGAGAAGAACCAATGATGCACGTGCAGCCGATTGTCCGCCACCCAGCCGGCCACCTCGTCGATGGACATGCCCTGGTCCCGGAGGTCGGCCAGCTTATCCATCAGAAGGCCGTAGCCCGAGGACGCCGCCAGCGAATCCAGGATGATGATCCGCCGGTCGGGATACTTGCCGCGCAGCTGCTCCGCCGCCGCGTTGGCCGAATTGATCGTACCCGAAATACCGCTGGAAAGCGTTAAATGCAGGATATCCAGCCCCTGCTCCAGGAAAGAGGTGAAATAATTGACATATTCTTCCGTATTCACCTGGGAAGTACGGGTTTCCGCCCCATCCACCATCGCCTGATAAAATTGATCGAACGGCATGCTCTGCCCCAAGTCATCCGGCAGGTCCCTGCCGTTCAGCTGATAATGAAAGCAGACATAGTGAATGTCCCTCGCTTCAAAATGCTCCTTGCTCAGGTCCGCGGTCGAGCAGCAGCTGAGTACATATGCCATTGTTTGTTCCCCCTTTCCAAAACGGTTTTGGTCGCTGATCATATTTTACATGATTGGGAATTTTTTTGCAAGCGTCCGATCGGCTCATGCAAACGTCATTCCGGCAGCCTCATACGGCGCTCCGCCCGCTTACACGAGCGAAACGCCGTATGCCATAATCAGATATTAAATATTTCCGGACCCTTGCCGGAGCCGATTTCAAAATGCCACTTGACGATCCCCAGATCGATCTTGGTATAAAAACCGAATCCGGACACCCGGGCGACCACCTTGTCGTCTTTGCGTTCAAAGCGGAATTTCTGCTGGTTGATGGCCGTCGGGGCCAGCAGCGCCGCCTCAAGCCCGTCGCGATACCAGGCAGGATCGCCCTCGTGATAATCGCTCACATCCGTGATGGCTTTTCCTTTATGGCTCACGCCGCTTGTCTCGCCATAGCCGAGTGCGACCACCAGATATCGTTTTTCTCCCGCGTTTAACGTGCCCTGCGTCTTTCCTTTTTGATAGGTCAGCGCGACCCAGCAGGATTGGATGCCGAGCGTCTGCGCCTTGAGCACGATCCGTTCGCCGTAATAGCCCGCTTCCTCATCCTTGCCCTTTGGCCCAATGATCGCCAGATAATTCCGGCAGCCCCCAAATTGGCCATAACTGGGCTTGTTGGCCTGAAACGCCTCCGGCTCGTTGAGAACCAATTGGATACGCAGCCCGCTCTCGCGGTTGCAGGCATCGATCTCCTCCTGCAAAGCGCGTACCGCCGTCTCGTCCAGCGGGCGGTCGGTAAACCGCCGCACAGAATGTCGCTGCCGGATCGCCTCCACCATGTCCATATGGATACCTCCTAACCTTTATAAAATCGATCAAAAAAACGACGTAGCGGTAAGCACGTCGTTCTGGCAGGGGAAGAAGGATTCGAACCCTCAACAAAGGTTTTGGAGACCCACGTGTTACCATTACACCATTCCCCTTGGCAACGTTGATATTATAGTACCAATCGGCAGGCTTGTCAAACATAAAATTTCAACTGGTGCAATCCCATCCGACTATGCTATAATGATTGGGGCGAAGTCGCCCCGCTGATTAGGAGACAAAGATCGTGAAGTATTTCCGGAAATTGATCTGGTACGGCGCAACCCGGCTGCTGATCGTCTGCCTGGTCCTGGGTTTGCTGATGACCGGGTTTTATCTGGCCATGAACGCCAGCAACATCTATATCATCCTCAAGGACGGCATGGCGCGCCGGGCGCAGGTCGTCATGCAGAGCAGCGATGAAAAGGAGCTGTCAAATTATTTTTCGTCCAGCTATCTGGCGTCCGACCCCGCCCTGTCGATCGCGCGAAACGGCAATTCGCCGTATCAGCTTTATTATTCGATCACGGGCTTCGACCATCGGCTGGATATGGAATCCGTCTGGTGCTGGCCCTGGGAGGATACCGCCCGCGCCACGGTGCGCGAAAGCATCCCCGCCATTGACGGCAAGCTGAATGCCGCGGGCCGCGAGAATGCCGAGGCAATGGCCCTCGCCTCCACGCCGCCCAAATGGCGAACGGCGCGTTATCAGGTGATCCTGACGCAGGAAAACGGGCATTGGCATATTAAAAATATGAATTTGATCGAGTACCTGGATGAATAAGACGTTCCCCTTCGATACAGACGCCCTTATACCGCTGTTTCTCGCGCCCATGGCCGGGATCACGGATTGGTGCTTTCGACTGCTTTGCGAGGAGCAGGGCTGTGATATAGCGACCACGGAGATGATCAGCGCCCAGGGATATATGACGGCCCGAAAGTCGATCGGCGCATACCGCAGGCTCACCGCGCGGGCTCACTTTGAAAAGCCGTTGCTTGCGCAGATCTTCGGCACCGATCCCAGTTGGATGGCCGAGGCGGCCAAGGCGCTGACAGATACCGGCCGCTTTGTCGGGATCGATATCAACATGGGCTGCCCTGCCCGCAAGGTGACCGGCGGGGGGGCCGGCAGCGCGCTGATGCGGGATGAGTCCCTGGCCGGCCGGATCATCGGCGCCGTTTCGGCCGCAACAGCATTGCCCGTATCCGTCAAAATGCGCCTCGGCTGGGACGAAAACACCGGCAACGCCGCATCGCTGGCTCGTATCGCCGAGCTGGAGGGGGCCAAGCTCGTCACCGTTCACGGCAGAACTCGGGAACAGCAATACAGTGGGAAGGCCGATTGGGAGGGGATCGCGAAAGTCCGGCGAGCCGTTTCCATCCCGGTCGTCGCCAACGGCGATATCGCGGACGGCCCAAGCGCTCTGCGGGCGCTGAAGGTCACAGGCTGCCAGGGGCTGGCCGTGGGCCGCGCTGCGCTTGGAAACCCCTGGGTGTTCATGGAGCTTCGATCGGCCCTGAACGGGGAAATTTGCAGCCCCGTCGATATTCACGAACGGCTGCAAACCGCCCGCCGGCATGCCGCCTACATGCGGGCCGCGCATGACGAACGGACCGCCTTATTGGAAATGCGAAAGTTCTTCGCCTGGTATATCAAGGGAGTCCGCGGCGCAGCCGAGATCCGCACCCGCATCAACACTGCCCCGACCTTTGAAGCGGTGTACGCCCTGCTGGATCAGTTTGAGGCCTCCGTTTCCGATCAGACGGCAGCATCGTCGCAGGCTCCGCTCCCGTCGAAAATTTCTGATTGACAGGAAATGAATTTATTGTTATACTAATCGAGCGCTTAAGGCCGCCTCTTTAACGCGGAGAGATGGCCGAGGGGTTTAAGGCGCCAGTCTTGAAAACTGGTGATGCCGCAAGGCACCGGGGGTTCGAATCCCTCTCTCTCCGCCATTTTCCCTGACGCGCGAAATGTATATGGAGAAGTACCCAAGTGGCCGAAGGGGCTCCCCTGCTAAGGGAGTAGGACTGTTAAAGGTCGCCCGGGTTCAAATCCCGGCTTCTCCGCCAAAATTCCGGAGGACGATTCGTTCTCCGGAATCTTTGTATTTAGGGCAGTATGTCGAGCAAAACCGGGCAGCGCCATGATCCGACGCCGCCCGGTTAATATTATTCTCAGAAATATGGGATATCAGGATTCATTCAGCCCATAGATTTCCCGGCACTTGTTTTCCAGATAATCCAGATATACATCCGGATCAAAGGGCGCGTTCAGCGTCCGGTCGAGAATCTGCTGCGGCGTCAATAAGCAGCCGTAATGCCAGATGTGCTCCCGATTCCAGGCGTTGATCGGCTGAAAATCGCCTTGCCGGAGCGCCTCTTCCACATCGACGCTCTCCTGCATCTTCTTCAGGAACTGTGCGCCATACGCGCTGCCCAGCGCGTAGGAGGGGAAATATCCGATCGCTCCGAAGGACCAATGGCTGTCCTGCAGCACGCCGCGCTTGTCGTCGGGCACCTCCACGCCCAAGTATTCCCGGTAAAGCCGGTTCCACGCCTCGGGCAGGTCGTGAACGGAAAGCTCGTCCGCCATCAGCTGCTTTTCAAGCTCATAGCGGATCATCACATGCAGCGAATAAGTGACCTCGTCCGCCTCCGTGCGGATCAGGGACGGCTGCACCCGGTTGACGGCCCGATACACATCCTCCCACGCATACTTTTGAAGGGAGGGAAACAGCTCGCGCAGCTTGGGGAAAACATATTGAATGTATCCCTTGCTCCGACCCAGGATGTTTTCATAGAAGCGGCTCTGGCTCTCGT
>JAFUHB010000093.1 GCA_017469085.1 Clostridia bacterium | reverse complement strand
TGGACTGGATCTCGGCGGCGGTCGCGTGGACTTCGCCTTCGAGCCGGTCGAGCTGCACGTCCTTTGTGGCGGAGGTGGAGACGAGCGTTTTGTGGTATTCCTTGATCTGCCGCCTGTAGTTTTCGAGCGTGGTCAGTTCCCTGTCCGAAAAGCCGCTGGAATACACCAGGCATACGTTCTGGGCCCGCTGTACGGCCTGCCCTTCTTCGGCAATGTAATCGATGCGCGAAACGCCCTCCTGGGTGTAAATGGTCTCGTTGCGCACGATGAGCGCGTCGCCGCGGTAAACGGTGGAAAGGGTGCCCGCCTGCACATAGGCGTAATCCTGCGGGCGGTTCCCGAGGATCATAAACACCGCGGCCGCCGCCGCGATCAGCACGAAAGCGGTCAGGGCGATATAGACGGCCTTGCGGACGGGCTTTGGCCTGATACCGGTCGGCGGCGTGGCCCTCGGGCCGGAGGGCGGGGTGATGGCGGGCGATTTCTGGCTGCTCTGGTCAGCTGCTTCACTGGCTGCAGGCTCCTTGGGCGCTTCCGGAGGCGTTTCGCTTCCCGGGGCTGCTGCCTGTTCCTGCTGCGCGGGGGGCGCCTGATATGGATTCGTCTGTGGGCTTTGATACGGCGCTTGCTGTGGTACCTGATATGGGTTCGCCGCCTGCGGCGCCTGATACGGGTTTGCAGTCTGTGGGGTCTGATACGGATTCGTTGTTTGCGGGGCTTGATAAGAATTTGCTATTTGAGGCGCCTGATACGGGTTTGCGGCCTGCGGGGTCTGATAGGGGTTTGTTGTCTGAGGTGCCTGATACGGATTGGCTGCCGGGGATGCATAGGGGGATGGCTGCGCCGGCTGATACGGGGACGCCTGCGGAGTCTGATAGGGCGCCGGCTGTGCCTGGAAAGACGGCGGCTTTGGCGACTGGTATTTGTTGCCGCCATGGAAGGCGGGGGGAATGGTTCGGCTGCGGCTGTTCGCGCCGCCCTGCCAGCCCGCCTGATTGGACACCTGGGTCCACGGCTGCGTCCCTTCAAAGGGATCGCCGCCGTTCCGGCGTTCCTGCCATCCTTCCTCGGGCTGGTACGCGTCCTTCCCGGTTTTCATCGGATCCTGCTGCATTGAAAACTCCCCGTGCATTCGATAATGACCCCATAAATAGGGATCTTATAATTATATGCAATACGCTGCGCAAGGGAAAGCTTTTTTTCATTGTGCAATGTGTTTCGCGATGGGGGCTCAGCGCTCGTTCCCGGCGTTCGGGTCAGGCCTTCCCAGACCGGTTTCTTCTTTCAGCGCGGAAAGAAAGGCGAGCATCAGGCTGTGACGCTTTTCGGCGATGGCTTTCGCGCTTTCCGTGTTCATTTCATCCTTCAGCAGGAGCAGCTTGTCGTAAAAATGCTGCACGGAATCAGAAAGCGCGCGCCCGTGTTCGCCGCCATAGGCGAAGGTGCGGGCGATGCCGATCGCGCCGATGGCGTCCAGGCGGTCCGCGTCCTGCACGATCCTGCCCTCCAGGGTGGCTGGCCGCCTGCCCCTGTTCTGGCTGAAGGACACCGCGTTGACGGCTTCGACGACCGCTTCCATCCTTTCAGCGCTGAGGTTTTGCGCGCTTAAAAAGCGTCGCGCGTTTTCGTTGTGCTCTGTTTGAAAAAGCTTGTGGTCGTCCGCGTCGTGCAAAAGCGCGGCAAGGGCTACCACTTCCCTGTCGCACCCGGGCTCCGTATCGGCGATCGCCATGGCGTTTTTGTAAACGCGCAGGGTATGCGCCGTGTCGTGACCGCCTGCGTTTCCTGCGAAAAGGGCGCTGATATACTGGATTGCCTGATCGATCATGCTGCTTTGCTCCTTTCATGCTGCCGTCATTATACGTTGACGTCGCTGAGATTTGAAGAGATTCCGTGCGCATTTTTGAAAAGAATGCTTTTCAAGACGCGGAAAATTTGGTATACTGGTTGCAGGAGAGTGATCAAATGCGGCGTGTTGGTGTGATTCTTGATGATTTTGACCCGTTTAGGTTCGATCATCTGAACCTTGCCAACGCCGCCAAAGAGGCTCATGGACTCGAAAAGCTGATTTTTGTGCCGCTGCCCCTGCCGGAAAAGAAGGAGAAAAGCCAGAATCACGCGCGGATCGACCAGCGCTACCGCATGTGCATGATTGGCCTGATGGGGCAAAACAGCATGGAAATGATCCCGTACGGCCTTGTCTATCAGGCTGAATCCGCGCTATCGCTGATTCGGAAAATACGGCGGGCTTATACGGATGCGAAGTGCTTTTTTATCCTGTCTGCGCAAGCCCTCCTGCGCCTTGCGTCTCAGCCGCAGTTCAAAGGCGTGCGGGACAGCGCGTTCATCTGCTGGCGGACGCCGGATTTCAAAGCGGACGACATCCTTTCGGCGCTGATGCGGGAGGGACTGGATATTTCTGTGGCCGACGTTCCCGGCGGCTTGATGGCCGACAGGGACTGCCGCAGGCAGATCGCCGCCCTTGTGGATCCGGATTGGATGGATCGGCGGGAGATCGCTTATATCGCGTCGGAAGGCGCGTATCTTCCCGATGGGAAAAAACAGCTGAAAAAGATGCTGACGACGCACCGCTGGGAGCACAGCCTGGGGGTGCAGCAGGTTTCCATCCGCCTGGCGCTGACCTATGGCGGGAACATTCTGAAGGTATCGCAGGCGGCGCTTTACCATGACTGCGCCAAGTGCATGACGGTCAAGGAAATGCGGCGCATCGCCGAAGCGCATCATCTGACCGCCAGCGCGGAGGTGCTCCACTCCGGTGCGCTGCTGCACGGCCCCGTGGGCGCGGTGATCGCAAAGGAACAGTTTTCGGTCACGGACGCTGAGGTTCTTGACGCCATCCGCTTCCACACGACGGGCCGGGAGAACATGACGCTGACGGATTTGATCGTTTTTATGGCCGACGCCATCGAGCCCAACCGCGAAGACTATGACGGGCTTGAGCGCATCCGCGCGCTTTCCCGCGTTTCGCTCAGGGACGCAGCGCTGTGCTCTTTGTATACGACGAAAAAATTCGTTTCCTCCAGGGGCCGGGAATATGACGAACAGGGCTTGAAGACCATCGCCTGGCTGGAGGGAACGCTGAACGAACAGGAAAAGGAATGGATGAAGGATATCGCAAAACCAATCTGACAAGAGGAGGCAAGGACATGG
>JAFUHB010000092.1 GCA_017469085.1 Clostridia bacterium | reverse complement strand
TTTGGGTATGCGCAATACCGGATGCGCCGCTTTGAGGAATACGACCTCTACGCCGGGAACAAGGATTTCCTGGTATCCGACAATGTGATCACGTTTACCGATACCACCGGCAAGCTGATGGCCTTAAAGCCCGACGTCACGCTGTCCATCGTGCGGGGCGGCCGGGACGGCGGGCCGGTGCAAAAGGTGTTTTATCAGGAAAACGTATATCGCGTAGCCGGGTATAGCCGCGAATTTTCGGAAATCACGCAGGCCGGCGTCGAATGTATCGGCGATCTCGGCGATTACGAGCTGAGCGAGGTATTGGCGCTGGCGGCGGAGAGCCTGAAGCGGATCTCGAAAAACGCGGTGCTGAACGTGTCCGACCTGTCCGTCGTATCCGAGCTGATCGGCGCGCTTCATATGCCGGCGGAAAAAACCGGGGAGGCGCTGCGCTGCCTGTCCCAGAAAAATACGCATGAGCTCAGGGCGCTGTGCGAGCGGGAAGGGGCCGAGCCGGACGCCGCCGAAAAGCTGCTGGCATTATCCGCCGTTTCGGGCCGGGCGGACGAAGCGCTGCCCAGGCTTTCCGGCCTGATCGGCCTGGAAGGGGCCGCGCGCCTTCAGCGCATTGCCGAAGCGCTGCGTGCCGCCGGGGTTTCCGATATGATCCGGTGGGATTTTTCAGTAGTCAACGACCTCGGCTATTACAACGGGCTGGTGTTTCAGGGCTATGTGGAGGGCGTGCCGGAAAAGGTGCTGGCCGGCGGGCAGTACGACCGCCTGATGCGCAAGATGGGCCGCCGCTCGGGCGCGATCGGCTTTGCCGTATACCTGGACGCGCTGGAGCGCCTGACGCCCGGCGCGCGGAGCAATGACGCAGACGCGCTGCTGATCTACGATCCGGGGGAGGACCCGGCCCGCGTCATCCGGGCGCTGTACGAGCTCCGAGAACAGGGCCTGAGCGCCGCCGCGCGTCCCTGTCCGTCCGAAGGCTTCCGGGCGGGAAAAATATACCGGCTGACCGAAAAGGGGGTGACGGCGGATGACGCTTAATATCGCGCTGCCCAAGGGCCGCCTGGGTGAAAAGGTGTATGAACGGTTTGAGCGGGCGGGGTTTCCCTGCCCCGCCATCCGGGAGGAAAATCGCAAGCTGATCTTCGATAACGAGGCGCTGGGGCTCCGCTTTTTCTGGGCCAAGCCCTCCGACGTGGCCATCTACGTGGAGCGCGGCGCGGCGGATATCGGCGTGGCCGGGAAGGATATCCTGCTGGAGTATGAGCCGGACGTCTACGAGCTTTCCGACCTCGGGCTGGGCAAATGCCGCATGGCGGTGGCCGCTCCTCAGGGAAAATATCTGGATCCCGGACGGACGCTGCGCGTAGCCACCAAATTTCAGCGCATCGCGCGGGCGCATTACGCGGGCAAGGGACGGGACATCGACGTGATCCACCTGAACGGCTCCATCGAGATCGCGCCCATCCTGGGGCTGTCCGACGTGATCGTGGACATCGTGGAAACGGGCACGACCCTGCGGGAAAACAATCTGGAGGTGATCGAGGAGGTGGCGCCCATCAGCGCCCGACTGATCGCCAATAAGGCAAGCTTTGCCTTTCAGAAGGACATGATCGAAAAAATCGCGGCCGGGCTCTCGGCCGGATTGGAGGAACCGCAATGATCCGCATCATGAAATACGGCGAGGTCGCGCCGCAGGATATTTTTGCCCGCGCCGTCCCCAAGACAGACGTGGCAGGAGCCGTTCGGGATATTATCGACGCCGTTCGCAGGGACGGCGACCGGGCGCTCTTTACATTGACCGAGCGCTTTGACGGAGCGAAGCTGGACAGCCTTACGGTGTCCAGGGAGGAGATCGAAGAGGCGGTCGCGGCGGTCGACCCCGAATTCCTGCGCGTGCTCAATGAAGCGGCAGACAATGTCCGCGCCTTTCACAGCTGTCAGAAGCGCAACAGCTTCATCCTGAACCAAAACGGCGTCGTGATGGGCCAGCGGGTGATCCCGGTGGATCGCGCCGGCCTGTATGTGCCGGGCGGCACGGCGGCCTATCCCTCCACCGTGCTGATGGACGCCATCCCGGCGCGCATCGCGGGCGTGCCCGAGGTGGTCATGACCACGCCGCCCGGCCGGGACGGCAAGGTCAACCCCGCCATCCTGGCGGCTGCCTCCGTCGCCAAGGTGGACCGTATCTTTAAGGTGGGCGGGGCGCAGGCCATCGCCGCGCTGGCCTACGGCACCCAAACCGTTCCCAGGGTGGATAAGATCGTCGGCCCCGGCAATGCCTTTGTGGCTGAGGCCAAGAAGCAGGTGTTCGGTCAGGTTTCCATCGATATGATTGCCGGGCCCTCCGAGATCCTGGTGGTGGCGGACGATCAGGCCGACCCCGCCCACGTAGCGGCCGACCTCCTGAGCCAGGCCGAGCACGATAAGCTGGCCTCCGCCGTGCTGGTGACCGATTCCGCGGCGCTCGCGGAGCGCGTGCAGGCCGAAATCGAAAGGCAGCTGCCCCGGCTGATCCGCGAGGAAATCGCCCGCGCCTCCATTGACGACAACGGCAAGATCATCGTGGCGGACGATCTGCGCGCGGCCATCGACATTGCCAATGAGATCGCGCCCGAGCACCTGGAGCTGTTTGTGGACAACCCCTTCGATTACCTGAACGAGGTGCGGCACGCGGGGTCGATTTTCATGGGCCGCAACTGTCCCGAGGCCCTGGGCGATTACCTGGCCGGGCCTAACCACACCCTGCCCACCAGCGGCACGGCGCGGTTTTCAAGCCCCCTGTCGGTGGACGACTTCGTCAAAAAAACGCAGTATACCTACTTTACACGGGACGCGTTGGCCAAGGTCGCGCGGGATGTTGCGCTGTTTGCCGAACAGGAGGGGCTGACGGGCCACGCCCGCAGCGCCCTCATCCGCACGGAGGGCGTGGACTGACATGAACCGTTTACTGAGCAGCCGTTTGGAAAACCTGACGCCCTATGTGCCCGGCGAACAGCCGCAGGACCAGCAGTACCTGAAGCTGAACACCAACGAATCCCCCTTCCCGCCCAGCGCGGAGGCGCTCCGCTGGGCGCAGGAAAACGTCAGGCCCCTGAACCTGTATTCCGAGCCCGTTTCCAGGGAGCTTCGGGCAGCGATGGCCCAAGCTTTGCGCGTCTCTCCCGATCAGGTGATGATGACCAACGGCTCGGACGAAGCGCTGAACCTGGCGATGGTGGCGCTCTGCGATGACGCGCGGCCCGCCGCCTTTCCCGATATCACCTACGGCTTTTACGCGGTGATCGCGCGCGCCAACGGCGTGCCCTATGAGGAGGTCCCGCTCAAGGACGACTTCACGGTGGATGTCAGCGCCCTGTCCGCTCCGGGGCGGACCGTGTTCCTCGCCAATCCCAACGCGCCGACCGGTATCCCGCTGCCCCTTTCCGAGGTTCGGAAGCTTCTCAATGCCGATCCGGATCGCGCGGTGGTGGTGGACGAGGCCTACGTGGATTTCGGCGGCGAGAGCGCCGTTTCCCTCCTGAAGGAATACGATAACCTCCTGGTGATCGGCACCTTCTCCAAGTCCCGCTCCCTGGCGGGCGGACGTCTGGGCTACGCCGTGGGGAATCCCGCCCTGATCAAGGCGCTGGATACCCTGCGCGATTCGACCAACCCTTATAATATCAATTCCTATACCCAGGCCCTGGGCCTCGCCATCCTGAAGGACGAGGCGCGCGTCCGGGAAAACTGCCGGCGCATCGTCCAAAACCGCGAGGAGACCGCCGAACGGCTCCGCGCTCTCGGCTTTGCCGTGCTGCCGTCCCGGACGAATTTCGTGTTCGCCGCCCATCCGACGATCGATGGGGGCGAATTGTACCGCCGGCTCAAGGCCCGCGGAGTGCTGGTGCGCCACTTTGACAAGGAGCGCATTGCGCGGTACAATCGTATTACCATCGGAACAAAAGAGCAGATGGACCGCTTCTTCACGATACTGACCGAGCTATGGGAGGAATAGATTATGCGGACGGCCATCATTGAGCGCAAAACGGCGGAAACGGACATCATCCTGCGGCTGGACTTGGACGGCGTGGGGGAATACGACGTGCGGACCGGCGTAGGCTTTCTGGACCACATGCTGACCCTGTTCGCCCGCCACGGCTGCGTCGACCTTTCCGTCTCCTGCGAGGGCGACGTCAACGTGGACGATCATCACAGCGTGGAGGATATCGGCATCGCTTTGGGCGAGGCGTATGCTGAAGCCCTGGGGGATCGGCGGGGCATCCGCCGCTACGGGGACATTACCCTGCCCATGGACGAGGCCCTGATGCTGGCTGCCGTGGATATCTCCGGCCGCGGCGGCGCTTATCTGGACCTGGACATCCCCGCCCAGAAGGTCGGTTCCTTCGACACCGAGCTGGCCGAGGAATTTTTCATCGCCTTCGCGCGGAACGCGGGCATTACCCTGCACCTGCGGCAGCTTGCGGGACGCAACAGCCATCATATCATCGAAGCGGCCTTCAAGGCCGTGGCCCGGGCGCTGCGGGAGGCCGCCGCTATCGACCCGGATCACGCGGAGGATATCCCCTCGACGAAAGGCACGCTCTCATGATCGCGATCGTGGACTATGGGGTGGGCAATCTCTTTTCCCTGCAAAGCTCCTTTGCGGCCATCGGCGCAAAGGCCGTCGTGACCGGCGAAGAAAAAGTATTGGCGGAGGCGGACCGCGTGGTGCTGCCCGGCGTGGGCGCGTTTGGGGACGCCGCGCAAAAGCTTCGGGCAACCGGCCTGGATCAGGCCGTCCTGCGCGAGGCAAAGCGGGGCAAGCCCCTGCTGGGCATCTGCCTGGGCATGCAGCTTTTGTTTGACCGGAGCCTCGAATTCGGTTCGCACGAGGGGCTTTCCCTGATCCCAGGCGAGGTACGGCCTTTGAGCGAGATCACGCCGGACGGCCTCAAGATCCCCGCCATCGGGTGGAACGCGCTGCACCTGACCAAGGTAAGCCCGCTGTTTCGCTATGTTCGGGAAGGGGATTGCGTGTACTTTGTCCATTCCTATTACGGCGCCAAATGCGAGCCAAGCGTCATCGCCACGGCGGAATACGGCGCGCCCGTGACCGCCGCCGTACAGCGGGACAACGTCATGGGCTGCCAGTTCCACCCCGAAAAAAGCGGAAGGGTGGGGCTGAATATCCTTCGGGCGTTCGCGGAGGTTTAATCATTCCGGTCACAGGCAGGGGGGAGGGATTTTCATGTTGTCGATCGCCGTGGTGGACGATGAGCAGGCTTTTTTGGATAAGTTGTGCGGGCTGATCCGCCAATATGACCGGGAGCACAAGATTGACGTGCAAATCACCTGCTTTCGGGACGGTCTGGAGATTGCCGAGGACTTCCAATACAAATGGGACATCATTTTTCTGGACATCCAGATGGCGCAGATGGACGGCCTGGCGACCGCCCGCCGGATCCGTGCCGCCGATCAGGATGTCATTTTGATTTTTGTGACCACCATGGCGCAGTATGCCATCAACGGCTATGAGGTGGACGCGTTCGATTATATCCTGAAGCCCCTCGAGTACGCGCCCTTCGCCCTGCGCATGAACAAGGCTGTACGGGCAGTGGAAAAGCGGCGGCAGCACACCTATCTGTACCTCAAGAAATGGAGCGATTGGGTCAAGGTATCCACGGACGATATCCTGTTCGTGGAGGTCAGCGGACACATCGTCCGCTATGTAACGGACGGGGAAGCCTTTGAAAAGCGTTTTACCATCGGCGAGGCCGAGCAGGAGCTTTCGGGCCAGCCCTTCGCCCGCTGCAGCCAATCCTTCCTGGTCAACCTCAAGCGCGTCGACCGCATCAGCAAGGACACCGTGCTGATCGGTGAACATCAGCTGCCCATCAGCCGCAACCGCAAGAAGGATTTTTTGCAGGCGTTTGCCGATTACCTGGAGGCGGATTTTTCATGACGGACGCGCTGCTGCTTCATTATCTGTCCGGTTTTCCGCGGGCCATGCTCCCGGCCCTGCTGGTGTTTTTTCTGCCGCTTCAAAAGCGGCGGGGCTGGTACTTATCCCTTCCGCTGCTGGTCGGGTTGCTGGCCGGGTGCATTGGCGTAGGGATGGCGCTCGCGCCCCTGACGGGGGAAGCGGGATACATGTACTATTTCGGCTTTCACTATATCCTGGTGATCCTGTGCTGTGCGGTCGCCTTTCGGGCGGCCGGCGCCGATTCCTGGACGGAGGCGTTTTACTGCGCGGTATTTACCTATATCTGCGAGCATATTCTTTATTGTGTGAGCAGCATCCTGGACTATTTGCTGGGCGGCGAGCAATGGCGCTCGGGCTGGTACATGGATGTCCTGCTGCCGCTGATCGTATACGGTCTGATCTATCTGCTCTTTTCCCGCCGGATTTGCCGACAGGGGCACTACCCTTCTACCGTCACCGGCTCGGTCGGCCTGCTTGTGAGCACATTCTTCCTGATGTATTTGGTCAGTATTCAAAGCGACAATCTTGGCCTTCGCTGGCTGCATGGGCTATATACCCTGATCAGCTGCGGCTTTATCATGGTCAGCGAAGCGCGCAGCATCCGTCAGTTGGAAACGGAACGGGAGCTGGCGCAAAAGGAGCAGTTGTGGAGGCTGAACAAAACGCAGTATGAGATGACCAAGGAAAATATCGAGATCATCAATCGCAAGTGTCACGACCTGCGCCACCAGATGACCGCGCTGCGTACCATCGCGGGCGAACAGGAAAAAGAAACGGCCATCCGGAGCATGGAGGAGGCCGTGCAGATTTACGATACCGCTTTTCGCACCGGGAACCAGAGCCTGGACACCGTGCTGATGCAAAAGGGCTTGGTTTGCCGCCAGGAGGAGATCGATTTTTCGGTTATCGCCGACGGTAGGCTCCTGTCTTTCATCGATCCGGTCGACCTGTTTACCATGATGGCCAATATCCTGGACAACGCGATCGAAGCCAATCAAAAAATCGAGGACAGGCAGCGTCGGTCCCTTCATCTGTCCATCCATGAAAAGAAGGGGCTGGCCGTGATCCAGTCGGAAAACCCCTTTGAGGGCGAGATCAAGATGGAAAACGGCTTTCCCGTAACCAGCAAGCAGGACGCCGCCTGGCACGGCATCGGCACAAAAAGCATTGCCGCCACAGCGGAAAGGTACGGCGGCAGTCTGCACATTCATACCGAAGGCGGCATGTATGTGCTGCGTCTGGTGTTCCCGCTGCCCGAGTGACCGATCAGGACAAAAAAACGTCCACTTGGGACAAAGGCAATCCACATCGGCGGTCCTGTGCTATCCTCCTTCCAACCGGCGCGAAAAGCGCCAAATGTGAAGGAGGATTTTTCCGATGAAGAA
The DNA here is from genome assembly GCA_017469085.1 of Clostridia bacterium. Classification (GTDB taxonomy): domain Bacteria; phylum Bacillota; class Clostridia; order Christensenellales; family Aristaeellaceae; genus UBA4246. Next base: position 12,032 of record JAFUHB010000092.1, on the reverse strand, counting down.
GCTGATTGCCCTGCTGCTGACCCTTTCCCTGACCCTGGCCTGCGTCGCCGCGCTGGCCGACAATGCCTACACCATCTTCTATACCACCGAAGATCTGGCCGGCGTGACGGATAACAACGGCTTTGTTTCCGGCGTGGGCTTCAACGAAAAGAATGTGCTGACCTTAAAGGACGGCGGCTCCTATGAGTACGTCAAGGCGATGGGTTCTCTGAATGCTGATACCGACGTGTTGGCCGTGATCGCCGGCTCTGCGGAAAAGCCTGAGTATTTCCTCTATTACGTTTATACCGGCTCCTACGCCAAAGAAGGAGATCAGGTGACCCTGAATATCGCTGACGAGTGCGTGTTCTCTGAGGATTGGGGCGCTCTGGTCGGCCTGGGTTACATGAAGAATTCTGAGGGCGCTGCCTCCAACGGCGATCGTGTTTCCAACTATGAGGGCACCGATTACGATCCTATGGACAACTTTAGCACGCCTGTTTACAAGTTCGGCGGCCATGACACTCCGGTTTCCGTCACAATCAAGGCCGACGGCACCTATACCTACAACGCGGCCGCGTCCTCCGACGACGACTGATCCGGCAACATGGGGGAGGGATCGCGTTCCCTCCCTCTTTTTCTGTCTACCGTATACTTCATACCGCATGTAAAGGGAGGTTCGCCGGGAAGGACCGGCGAAAAGCGCTATGCGAAAAGAGAAGCAATACAGCAAGAAAAAATATTTTGCCCTGCATGTCAGCGTGCTGGCGCTGCTGCTCGTGATCTGCGTTGTCGCGAACGTGCTCACCGCCAAATGGGACAGCGTGCTCACCGAATTTTTCGGCACGGTGGGCGGCACGCAGACCACGGCTCAGGCGGGCGACTTTGTCAGCGAGTACAGCAGCGAGGAGGCCCTGAAGGAGGCCCAGCTGGAATATACCCGGCGCGTGGTGGCCGAGGGCGTGGTGCTGCTGAAGAACGAGGATGATTTCCTGCCCCTGAAGGAAAAGGCAAACGTAAGCGTGTTCGGCTTGTCCTCCGTCGCGGCCACGGTGTCCGGTTCCGGCTCCGGCGATATCGAAATCACCTCTGACACCCTGGCTGGGGCCTTGCAGAAGGCGGGCTTTGGCATCAATGCGGAGCTGACCAAATTTACCGGCTCCACCAGTCACGTGCATGGCACCGGCGCCGGTCCCGGCGGCGGCGACGCCATGGGCGAATGGAAAATCGACGAGATCCCCTGGGCGGAGTATACCGACGCTGTGAAGGCGACCTTCGCCAATTTCAGCGACGCGGCGATCGTGGTGCTGAACCGTCAGAACGGCGAGGGCAGCGATCTGCCCCGTGAAATGGGGCGCTTTGGCAACAACCCGAGCAAGCACTACCTCGAGCTGAGCGACGAGGAGGAGGACCTGCTGCGCGGCATCAAGGACACCGGCGTGTTCGCGGGCACGATCCTGGTCATCAACGCGGCCAATCCCATGGAATTAGGTCAAATCGACCAGGAGGCATACGGCGTCAAGGCTTGCCTGTGGTACGCCGGCGCTGGTCAGGATGGCATTTTCAGCGTGGCGGACATCTTTGCGGGCAAGATCAGCCCTTCGGGCCGCCTGGTGGACACCTGGGCCTACGACAATCTCTCCGCGCCTGCCATGCAGAACTTCGGAGACTTCCGCTTCCTGAACGCGGACGGCACGCCGAACGGCCAGTCCTACATGAATTACGGCGAGGGCATCTACGTAGGCTACCGTTATTATGAAACCCGCTATGAGGACAAGGTACTGGGTACGGATCGCGTCGGCGACTTTGATTACGCCGCCACCGTGCAGTATCCCTTCGGCTACGGTCTGAGTTACACCGCCTTTGACTGGAGCGACTTCAGCGTCAAGCAGGACGGCGACCGGGTGACCGCCACCCTTACAGTCAAGAACACCGGCGCGATGGCGGGCAAGGACGTGGTGGAAATCTACGTGCAGGCTCCCTATACAGCGGGCGGCGTGGAAAAGGCAGCCGTAACGCTGGCCGGCTACGCCAAGACCAAGGAGCTGAAAGTGGGAGAGAGCGAAACGGTCTCCGTGACCTTCGATCTCCAGGACATCGCTTCCTATGACTTTATCAACAACAAGACCTGGATCCTGGACGCCGGCACCTATTATGTGACTGCTGGACGCGACGCCCACGACGCCGTGAACAACGTGTTGGCCGCCAAGGGCTATACGGCAGAAAACGGCATGACCCAGAATGGCAACAGCGCCATGACCAGCTCCTTTGAGCTGAGTGCGCTGCGGCTGCTGGACACCGCCGTGACCGGCGCTAAGGTGACCAACCAGTTTGATAACGATTCGCTTCCCGACGCCGTTTACCTGTCCCGCAGCAATTGGGAGGTCATGGTAAATAACGGCCTGCGTTATTCCACCCAGGAAATCGCCGGCCTGTCCAAGAACACCGACGCGGCCGGCACGGCGGGTACGGCGGTGCTCACTGAAGCGCTGATTGCCGCCTTTGCGCAAAAAGGCGCGGACAGCGTGGATCTGAAAGCGCTGGCGGCCCAGGACTTCCCCGCCAAGGATGATTACATCTACGGCGCGGAGGTGGAAAACCCTGTTACCCTGGTTTCCATGAAGGGCAAGGCTTACGACGATCCCCAGTGGAACGACCTGCTGAACCAGACCAAGCTGAGCGAGCAGCATCTCCTGTTCAACAATTCAGGCTACGGCACCAAGGCCATCGAGGCCATCCAGAAGCCCAAGACCTTTGAGTACGACGGCCCTGCGGGTATCTCTAACTTTATCACCGGAAAATCCGGCTTCGGTTATGCCCGCACCATCACCCTGGCCGCCACCTGGAACCAGGAGCTGGCAAAGGAATTCGGAAAATTCATCGGTGAGGACGCCATCCTGACCAAGACCGCCGGTTGGTACGCGCCCGCTACCAACATCCACCGCACACCCTTCTCGGGCCGCAACTTTGAATACTTCTCCGAGGACCCCATCCAGTCCGGCCTGATCACCACCGACATTGTACGGGAAGTGCAGAAGAAGGGCGTGTACGTCTACATGAAGCACTTCGCCTTAAACGACCAGGAAACCAACCGCGCAGCCTACAACCAGGTAGCGGTATTCTCCCAGGAGCAGGCCATCCGTGAAATTTACCTGAACCCCTTCCAGATGGCTGTGGAAGAGGGCAATGCCCACGGTATCATGCTAAGCATGAACCGCATCGGCACCACCTGGACCGGAGATCATTACAACCTGATGACCAATGTGACCCGCGGTGAATGGGGCTTTGACGGCATCTTCATCACGGACTACCTGGGCTCCATGGACACCGAAATGATCGATAAATTCCTGGCGGCGGGCGGGAATCTGATCCTCTCCACCAGCGAGCTGAAGCTGTCCGACGTCAAGCAGAACTGGTGCCGCGCTTACCTGCGGGATTCCACCCATCTGGTGCTCTATCATCAGGCCAACAGCCTGGCCGTGAACGGCCTGGGCGAGGACGTCAAGTTTGAGGTGGGCACGCCGATCTATAAGATCGCCCTCTGGATCCTGATGGGGCTGCTTGCGGTGTATCTGATCTACAGCGTCATCAAAATGATCCAATGCGGCAAAATGAGCGACCAGGCCTTTGAGGACAGCCGGGTCCGCACCCGCAAGGCACGCCGGATCAAGAACCTGATCCTGTGCGCGATCCTGCTGGCGCTGCTCGTCTACTTCTTCATCGTCTACTTCCCCATCCTGCAAAAGGCCTTCCTGATCTGATCAGATATTTTCACTCAACGGCCCGGCCGGGCATCGATCCGGCCGGGCTGTTAAGATGACGCGGCCTCGCGCAGCGCCTTATTTCGCGCTACCAGGCACCCGGCGGCTCCCGTCATCAGGGCGGCAGCCGTAAAGATCGCGGCGATAGAAAAATAACCGGCCAGGATGGAAACGAGGAAAGAGGCGACCGGCATCCCCGCGGCGCACAGCGCGCCCAGCACGGCGCTGACCCGCGAGAGGTATTCCTCCGACACATGCTTCAGCATCAGGACGGAGGCGTAAATATTGATCCAGGCGATGGCAATGCCCATCAAAAAGGGAACAATGGTAATGAGCAGATTGAACGCCGCCTCCTGCTCCCGCAGCCTCCCCGCCGCCACGCAGGCCAGATAAAACAGGGAAACCCCGGCGAAGCAAAAAAACATCAGCAGGTTGGGCTTCGCCTTCTTTTCGATCCTCGAAAACAGGGCGCCGCCCAGGATATTGCCCAGCGTGATCGCGACGCCGATCACGGAAAGGACCTCGGGACCCCGATCAAACAATTCACTGCACATCGCCGCCTCGAGGGAGCTGAACGGCACCACCAGCGCGTTGATCAGCACGGCGATCGCGCAAATCACCAGCAACAGGGGGTCGCTTTTCAGGTATCGAAGTCCATCCATCGTATCGGCCCATACCCCGCCCGTTATGGGCGGCGCTCCCTCCGGGCGGCGCGGGCGCATCAGACCGATCAGCAGCGCGCTGGCAAAAAAGCAGCCGGTGTCGATCCAGATCCCCGCGGATACGCCGAGCAGGGCGATCAGCGAGCCGGCGATCGCCGTTCCGATCAACTGTACCACGCTCGAAAGGGAGCTTGAGAGGGACTGGCCCAGGGAATAATCCTCCTGCTCCAGGATCAGCGGTATCACCGCCGTCTGGCTGGGCACACGGAAGGCTTCCACAGTGGAGATCAGGAAGGTAAAAATCAGGAGCATGTAGCTTTGGATCAGGCCGGTCGTCGCAAGCAGGGCCACCGTTCCGATCAGGACCGCGCGGATTAAATCGGCAACGACCATCACCCTTTTCAAATCCCGTTTCCCCACGAAGGCCCCGCAGAAGGGCTGGAACAGCACCGTGGGCAGAAAGTTGAGCCCGAAATTGAGCGCCGTCAGCGAAGCGCTTTGGCTGACCGAATACATCAGCCATGTCATCGCCAGCGCGTCGACGGAGTCCCCAAAGCGATTGATCAGCCCCGCCTCAAGCAGCAGGCGGTAATTTCGGTTGCGCAGCAAGCGCGCGTTTTCCCGCTTCATGCAAAGCACCTCCTGTGATTGGATTATCGCAGAAGGCACGGTTGAATACAAACAATGGTTTCGATATCGAATCAACTTTTGATAGATTTTTTCAACAAAGTGACCTTTTCCGGCTCCGCCAGCTCCATGTTGATCATGAACAGGCGTTCCTGAGAGACATCGCTGAGCAGCATCAGGACGGACAATAGCTCCAGATCGTGGATCAATGACCAGGCGGACAGGGCCCCCCGCTCGCCCTCCACCGCCCGTTTGATCACCAGACTGGCCTCGGCCATCGCTGTAAGGCTGGCCTCGGCCTGTTCCACGCCCAATCAGACCCCCTTGGCGATCACCTCGGTGAGCACGGCGGCATCCCGGCGCCTGCGCATCAAAAAGAAAAGAATCCGGAGGATCTCATCCTGACTCAGCAGTTGAAAAAGCCTTTGATAATGCGCCCTGGAGGCAAGGGCCCAGTCATAGCTGCCGTCCTCGCTGGGCGTCATGAAGATATATTGTTTTCCGTCCGTCAGGTTGCCGACGGCGCACCCGTGGCTGGATAAAAGGCGGAGCAGGTGCTCCTTGCCGTTCCAGGTTTTGACGCCTGTGACCAGCGGGATCATATCGTTCAGCGAATCGTTCCCCGCCGTCGCGATGGCGCCGGCGAGCGCACAGAGAATGACCCGGCGCAGCCGCTCCTCCTCCGGCAGGACGGATACTTCATAGGCAAACGAGCGGATCGGGTCCTTTTTGACCTCATCGTCCCGCCCAAACAGCGCGTCAATGGAAACGCCCAGCGCGGCGGCGATCTCGGGCAGAAGCTCCGCGTCCGGCGTGCCGCCAAGCTCCCATTTGCTGACGGCCTGCATGGTAACGCCCACCTTCTCCGCCAGCTGGCCCTGCGTCATCTTGAGCTCCAGGCGAAAGCGCTTGATGTTCTTCCCGATCGTCCCATGCGGCAGCATGTCGAGCCCTCCCTTCGTTGCGCACCTTCCTCGCCCTGTCCGGCAGGACGAAATAAGGAGCACCATGTCCATGATAGCATAGAAGCATGGATGAATCAACCAATGTTTGATTTGAAAAATTAAAAAAGACGCGGCGGGTGACCGCTCGCGTCTCTTCGTGTTGGGAGCTTATTCCGCCCCGTTCAGCAGGGTCAGGGAATGTTCCCGATTCATCCTTTCGCACAGGGCGACGAAGGTATCGACGGGCATACCGTGGATCTGCTCCTTCTGGCCGCGAATGTTCAGGGATACGGTGCCGGTCTCGGCCTCTTTCGCGCCCAGGACCAGAATATAGGGATCCTTATACTTTTTATAGGTTTTGATCTTCTCGTTCATATTCTTGTCGGCGTAATCGACCTCGACGCGCACGCCGGCAGCGGACAGCTTGGCGGCCACCTCGCGGGCGTAGTCGTTGTTTTCCACCCGGATGGGCACGATGCCGACCTGCGCCGGGCTCAGCCAGAACGGGAAGGAGCCCTTGAAGTTTTCGATCAGGATGCCGATGAAGCGCTCGAAGGAGCCGAAGATCGCACGGTGAATGACCACCGGGGTCTGCTCGGTGCCGTCCTGCGCGGTATAGGTGAGGCCGAAGTTGCGGGGCAGCTGGAAGTCCAGCTGCACGGTGCCGCACTGCCACTCGCGGCCCAGCGCGTCCTTCATTTGCAGGTCGATCTTGGGGCCGTAGAAGGCGCCGTCGCCATCGTTGACCTCATAATTGCCCTCGCCGTACTTCTTGTCCAGAATACGCTTCAGGGCAGCCTCCGCCTCATTCCACAGGGCGATATCGCCCATGAAGTCCTCCGGACGGGTGGACAGCTCCGCCCGGTAGTTCAGCCCGAAGGTGGAGTAGATCTCGTCCGCAATGGAGAGAATATCGTCGATCTCGGCCTCGATCATCTCCTCGGTCACGAAGGTATGGTCGTCATCCTGACGGAATTCCTGCACGCGGAACAGGCCGTTCAGCTGGCCGGTCTTTTCCTTGCGGTGGATCACGTCGGTCTCGCTGAAGCGGATGGGCAGGTCGCGGTAGGAACGGGTGCGGCGCTTAAAGACCATCATAGCGTTGGGGCAGTTCATGGGCTTGGCGGCCATGGTATCTGCCGCCTCGACGGTGCCGTCCTTGCCGGGGATGATGAACATATTGTTCACATAATGCGCCCAGTGGCCCGAGATCAGCCACAGTTTTTTATTGTTGATCACGGGGCCGGAAATTTCCTGATAGCCGTGCGCGTCGTGGATCTGCCGCCACCAGGAAAGGAGCGTGTTGTACATCCGATAGCCGCGGGGCAGCCAGTACGGCATCCCCTGCGCGGTCTCGTCGATCATGAACAGGTCCAGCTGCGGGCCGAGCTTCTTATGGTCGCGCTCGAGCGCCTCCTGGATCATGGCCTTATGCGCCTTGAGCTCATCCCGGGTCGGGAAAGCCCAAACATAGATGCGCTGGAGCATATCGTTGTGCTCGTCGCCCCGCCAGTACGCGCCGGAAAGGGCGTGAATCTCGAAGGCGGCGCTCATCAGCTCCTGGCTGTTTTCCACGTGCGGGCCCCGGCACAGGTCCACAAAGTCCTCGCCGGTCCAGTACACGGTGATGATCTCGTCCTCCGGCAGGTCCCGGATGAGCTCGGTCTTATATTTTTGTCCCTCGAACAGGGCCAGCGCCCCGTCGCGGGAGATTTCCTTGCGGGTCCAGTTTTCCCGGCGCTTGATGATCTCGCGCATCTTGTCCTCGATCTTGGGGAAATCCTCCTGGGTGACCGATACGGGCAGCGCGAAGTCGTAGTACAATCCGTCGGCGATCTGCGGGCCGATGGCGTACTGCACCTCTTTGCCGTACAGCTCGATGACCGCCTTCGCCAGGATATGCGCCAGCGAATGACGATACAGGCTCAGATACACTTCCTTGTCCATGAAAACAGCCTCCTTAAAAACATCACGCATCGGCCACCAGCCGACCCGCGTAAATGCTATTTATTCTACGCGCGCAAAGAAAAATCCTCCCATTTGGGGAGGAGAAATCCGTAGAAAACATGATTGTCAAGTCAATTACTCATTGGCAGCGCCGGTAACGGCCACGCGGGTTTCGTTATAGCTGCGCACGATGTCCTGGATCAGGTCGGGATGATCGAAGTCCTCGGGATAGACCAGATTGATTTCCCGCATCATGGACAGATTCTCAATGGGGAGCACGGCCATCTTTTTTTTGCTGAGCTCGTCCATGCAGGCGCTGCGCGCCAGCACGGAAACGCCGAAATTGCGTCGGATCAGGTCCTTGATGGTGGCGATGTTATCGATCTCCAGCACCACGTTGAAGTCGCTCAGATGCAGGTTATGGCTTTCGAGGGACGAAATGAAGAGGTTGCGGGTGCTGGAGTTGGGCAGGCGCAGGATCAGCTTCTCCTGCATCAGCTCTTCGATGGTGACCATCGTGTGCCGGGCCAGCTGATGCGTGGGGGATACGGCCAGCACCAGGCAGTCGGTATCCAGCATCACACAGCGCAGGCGCGGATCGGGCATCCGGCCCTCGACGACGGCCATATCCAGCTCGTAATTGCGCAGGGCGGCGTACAGGCTGTCCATCGAGCCGGTGATCACCTTGATGGACACCTTTTCCCGCAGGTTCACATACCGGGCCAGCGCTTCAGCGATGGCGTTGCTCTCCGCCGTATGCGTAATGCCCACGGTCAGCGAGGTGATCTGCTTGCGCTCCGAGGTCAGCTCTTCCCGCAAATTATGATCAAGCGCCTGCATCCGGCGGGCAAACTTGATCACGATTTCCCCCTCCCGGGTCACGTGCAGGGCGTTGTGCGCGCGCTCAAAAATGCGGACGTTCAGGTCCTCCTCCAATTGCCGGATATGCTGGCTGACCGCGGGCTGGGACAGGCTCAGCCGCTCCGCGGCACGGGTAAAATTGCCCGTTTCATAGACCTCCAGCAGGGAAAGGATTTTGGGATCAGTCATGATTCGCTCCAGCCTCGCGGCATTGGTAGGAACAGCCGCCGGCCATCAATCGATTTCCGGCACGGTATCCCGATTCAGGTTGACGTGATGCTTCATAAAGTTTACGAACAGGCAGATCGCCACCACGCAGCATACCATATCGGCAATCGGCGTGGCCCATACGATGCCGTAAATGGGGTACAGGCCGTTCAGCACGAACATCATGGGGATGTCCAGCACGCCCTTGCGCAGCAAGGCCAGCAGCAGGGACTTGAGGCCCTCGCCCGTCGCCTGGAAAAAGCTGATGAAGGCGTAGGCGCAGGCGGAGAAGGGACCGCCGATGCACAGGATGCGCAGGAAGCGCGCGCCGTAGCTGACCGCCTCGCCGCCGTCGGGCAGGAAGATCGTGATCAGCGCGTTGCTCAACGTCAGCCCGATCACCATGCAGGCCGTCGCCAGGCCGACCGAGATGGACATGCAGATCAGCACCGACTGCCGCATCCGCTTATGGTTGCCGGAGGCATAATTGTACCCGATCAGGGGCAGCACGCCCTGAGACATACCGCGCACCATGCAATGGGCCAGCATGTTGACCTTCTTGGCCACGCCGATGCCGGTGGTCATGATGACGCCGTTGGCGCTCATCAGGTTGTCGAGCACGGCGTAGGAGATGTTTTCACACAGCGTCATCAGGCAGGCGGGGAGACCGGCGCTGAATACGTCCTTCGGGATATCCTCCTCCACCATTTTATGTGAGAAGCGGAAGCCCAGCACGGAGTCCTGCTTGCTGCGATAAAGGATCACGATAAAGTAAATGGCCGCGATCACGTTGGACAGGCCGGTGGCGATGGCCGCGCCAAGCACCTCGTTGCCCTTGGGCAGGATCACAAACATGAACAGCGGATCCAGCAGGATGTTCAAAATGCCGCCCATGGCGATGCCGAAGCTGGCCTGGAGGCTGCGGCCCTCCGACCGCAGCAGGTGAGAAAACAGCGTGCTCATGCTTGCGCCGATGCCGCAGCCCACCACCGTGACCATCAGGTAACGGATAGCGTAGGCGTGTACCGTGGGATCGCTGCCGCCCAGCAGGTTCAGGAAGGTATCGCGCAGCAAAAAGGCCCCCAGGGCATACACCAGCGTGGTGATGAGGCAGCCCCACATGGCAAAGGCTGAGGTCGAGCGGGCGCGCGCCGTTTTGCCCTGCCCGAGGGAGCGGGAAATCACGCTCGAGCCGCCCACGCCGAACAGGTTGGATATGGCGGACAGGAACATGAAGGCCGGCATGCAGATCGTGACCGCCGCAACCTTATAGTGGTCGTTGGTTTGGCCGATGAAGTAGGTATCGGCCATATTGTAGACCACCAGGATGATCTGCCCGATCACCGTCGGAACGACCAGCTTCATGATCGCCTTCATGATCGGCATGCTTTCAAACAGCTCTTTTTCCTTCAGCTGGTCCTGATTCGCTCTGCTCACTCCGCTCACCCTTCTCCTTCATCCCCGCACAGATGAAAATCCAAAAGTCGTTTCATTGCTTCTCGGGAATCAGGGAAGCAATGAAAAACCTCTATATTGATTGGAGTGTATTATAGCCGCTTTCTATTCAAATTTCAAATAATATTTTGTGGCATAACTATAATTTTTTATTATTGTTCGTGATTTTACTGGACAATTTACGGCCGGATTTACAGGAAATACACACTGGAATAATCAATTATTTTGATTGCTGCATAATTTTTACTAATATCAAACAAATACAACCTGAATGAGCGCCATATACAGCGCCGTTCCAAGCGCGATGCTGAGCAGCGTATTGCGCCGCCACATTTGCAAAAGAGCGACGAAGGCGCAGGCGATCAGTTCCGGCAGGCCATGAGGGGAATCGATCAGGCTGACGTTTTTGAAGCAGTACACTACCAGCAGCGCGATCATCGCGGCCGGCAGGACCCGGCCCAGATAATGGATCACCTTGGGGAGCGGCTTATTTTCCGGGAAAAGGAGAAAGGGCGTAAAGCGCGTGATCATCGTGCCGATCATGACGGCCCCGAAGATCGCCAGCGTTTGCAGCGCGGTCAGTTCCATCTCAAAGCGCCTCCTTTCCTTCCTCGGGCGGCAGGGCGGCTTCAAGCCTGCTCCTCGTAAGCAGAAGCAGTGCCAGGATCAGCGCCATCGCGGGGATGACAAAGCTGTCCGCCCCAAACAGCAGCAGCATGACCATCGTGGAGGCGGCGGCCATCAGGCAGGGCAGCCAGTTTTCGCGCTTGCGCAATTGCTCTACCAGCAGCACCACAAACAGCGCTGTCAGCGCAAAATCCAGCCCGGCGGTATTGATGGTCAGCAGGCCGCCCAGGATCCCGCCGAGCGCGGTCCCCACCACCCAATAACAATAATCGAGCAGGGAAATAAATAAGTAGAAATATTTGCGGTCGACGTTTTCCGGGGGCTCGACGCCCGCTTCGATCGAATACGTTTCATCACACAGCCAAAAAATCAGGAAAAACCGCGCCTTGCCCAGGCCCTTGAACTTATCCAGCATGGAAATGCCGTAGAACAGGTGGCGGGCGTTGACCAGGATGCTCATGATGAAAGCGCTCAGAGGCCGGAAGGGAAGGGTCAGCAGCGTGATCATGACAAACTGCATGCTCCCGCCAAAGCAGAACATGCTGGCGATCACCGACCAGAGCACGCCGTATCCCTTGGTTTTCATGAGCCAGCCGTAGGCCAGGCCCAGCACCAAAAAGCCCATCAGCACCGGGATCGTGTGCGGAAACGCGGCCCGGAGCGCCCGGAGCTTTCCCTCCGCGGTCGCCTGTTTATGCTCCTCCGACATGTTCTATCCCTCCGATCAGGAACTTCATTTGAGAGTGTTGAAATCTGGGGAAGAAGGGTTCATTTTGACAGGGAATCCGTCCCAATGAAATGATTTTATTGATGATCGGCGCTAAGGAACCGCTGATTAATTCGGCGACGCACCTGGCACATGCCTCATTCGGACTGATTTTGCCTCATTTCGGTCAACGTAGCTCTGCTACGCCTCCCTTCATTCGGCTTTATCAGACCAAATGATCCATGCACCATCTGGC
>JAFUHB010000091.1 GCA_017469085.1 Clostridia bacterium | reverse complement strand
CCGCCGATGGAGCTGACGCCGACGACATACTCACGGTCGCCGTTGATGAGCTCCCAGACCTGATCGGGCGTTTCCAGCTCGGAGGAGGGACGGGTGACGGCCACGCCGACGGAGTCGTTGGCCAGCGTGGTGATGTAGCGGAAGTCGGCCGCGGAGTAGATGACCTCGGCGGTCAGGGGCTGGGTGATCAGGCCGGTGGTGGACAGGGTGATCAGCGTCTGTCCGTTGGCGGGGCGGGTGACGCACTCGCTCATGCCGATGGACTGACCGCCGCCGGAGATGTTCTCCACGACCACGTTGCCGCCCAGGCCGGCGTTGCCCAGGGCGCGGGTAAAGGTATCCGCCGCGCCGCCCGCGGAGGACGGGATGATCCAGGAGATGACGCCGTTGGGCCAGCCGGCGGGCTGCTCAACCTCGGCGAAGGCGAAGGAGCATAGGAGTAACAGGCACAGGGCGATGCTGACGGCTAACAGTTTTTTCATGACATGATCCCTCTCTTTCTATCTATTGGGTACGATTCCGGGCCGCTTCATATCCGGCCAATTCCTGCTTGTATGGTAGCAGATGCAAACTTATTTGACAATCATTGCGCGTTATTTAGCGAAATGCTCAAAACTGTGCAATATATGGTTGAATTTCTGCGAAAAAGCACGTATAATCAGTGTGTAAACGAGCTTTAATGCGCGAATATGAGCGGAAATCACGCGTGACTGTGATCAAAACGGAGGGAAAACGGAGATATGCTGCGCGATGAAAGGCTGGACAGCATCCTGAGGATGCTGAACGTTAAGGGCTTTGCGACGGTGCCGCAGCTGTGCGCGCAGTTCGGCGTCAGCCCCGCGACGGTCAGGCGGGATCTGGAGGAACTGTCGGAGCGGCGGCTGGTGCACCGCAACCGTAACGGCGCCGTCCCCTATCAGGAGCATCATACGGAAGCATCGGTGCACTTTCGGGCCGCCGTCAACGCCAAGGCGAAGGAAAAGATCGCCCGTGCCGCCAGCGAGCTGGTGGAGGACGGGAGCCTGATCTTTATCGATTCCTCGACAACGGTGCTGAGCATGGTGAGCTTCCTGAACGAGCGAAAGAACCTGACCATCGTTTCCAACAGCCTGATGCTGATGACGCTGATGAAAAATACGTGCCACCGGCTGATATTGACCGGCGGCGAGTATTACGCCCCCTCCCACGCCTTTTACGGCAGCCTGGCGGTGGAGGGAATCGAGGCCTATAACTTTGACTACGCCTTCATTTCGAGCGTGGCGGTGACGGAGGAAGGCTGGGCCGCCGAGACGCTCGAGCACAGCGTATCGGTGAGGCAGGCGGCGTTTGGGCACGCCCGAAGGTCGGTGCTGATGTGCGACAAAAGCAAGATGAACCTGCATCGCCCATACAATATCATTCATATCGACAGCCTGGACCAGATCATTACCGACGATCCGGTGTATCCCGTGAACACGGCGACACCTGTGATCCGCGTGTAGGAGGGCAGCATGAAAAAAACGGAGCGCTTCGCCGCGATCTTGAGCCTGCTGAACTGCAAAAAGTATCTGAGCGTAGAGGAATTGAGCGGCCAGCTTTTTGTGAGCGCCTCGACCCTCCGGCGGGACCTGGCTGAAATGAGCCGCAGCGGCTATCTGATCCGAACGCGGGGCGGCGCGATGGCTTTGACGCCCGAGGAGGCTGAGGAGACGGTGATCCATCACCCGGGAGAGACGCTGAGCGCCGCCCAGGACGCCATCGCCCGACGCGCGGCCTCCCTGATCCAGGACGGGGATATGATTTACCTGGATACCTCCCGCCTGATCCTGGGCATGGCGGCCTATCTGCGCGAAAAAAAGCGCCTGACCATCGTGACCAACAGCCTGCAGCTGGCGCTGACGCTGCCCGAGGGCAGGCACCGGCTGATTTCGTTGGGCGGGGAATTGGCGGCGCGGAATATGTCGGTCACGGGGCGGCTGGCGATCGCCGGCGCGGAACGCTTCAATTATCGGCTGGCGATCTTTGCCTGTTCCGGATTATCCAACGGGTATATCACCTGCCGCAGCGCGGCGACGGCCTCACTGATGGAGCGGGTGGCGCAGCGGGCGGAAAGGCGCGCGCTGCTCTGCCCCCGCGCCAAGGCCGAGCGGGTGACGGCGGTCAACGCCTTGCCGGTGTCCCAAATGGATGTGATCATCACGGACGCTCCGGAGTATTTTCCGCAGGCGCAGGACAGGGTGATCTGTCCGTAAGCCCGGCGCACAGGGCGGAGAGCCCGGCGCACAGGGCGATCACGGCGAGGCAGATCGGCCGGATATGGGCGGCGGTCGGCTCCTGAAGAGCAGCGGGAAGCCAATCCGTCAGCAGGTAGGGCTTATCCAGGACGAATTGCACGTATCCGTTGAGCGCGGTCAGCAGGATGAGGCCCAGTACCCGTCGGGCTCGTCGGGGCCGTTCGGGCGTTTTCCAGGCGGCGCACAGCAGGACCAGGGCGCAGAGCGCCTGATCGATTCGGACAAAATGATAGCTGATCGTGTTGGCGCGCAGCACTTCAAAGAACAGCTGCCCCGCGCACAGTATAAGCGCGGATCGGCGAAAGCGTCCTTCGCATTTTAAGGGTGGCGAGACGCAGGTCAAACAGCAGAGCGCGGCAAAGCCCGCCTCCATGGTGTGGATGGCCCAATATACTTCTCCCCAGCGATTGACGAGGGAGAGGGGCGTGCCGATCGCCCAATGGGGCGGCAGGATCTGAGGACCGGCGCCTAACGTGCCCAGCAGGCTCTCGAGCAACCGAAACAGCGCGACGAGCAGGCAGCCGACGGGCGCGAAGGCGTCCAGGATGCGGCCTGGCGGCAGGCGAAGAAGACGGGCGATCAGGCTCACGCCCAACGCCGCCCCGATCGCTCCGCCCGCAAAGGAAAAGGTGTCCGCCCGTAGCGCAGTCAGCGCGCCAAGGCCATAGCGCGCCCATTGCTGGCGGAAAAAGAAAAGCAGATAGACGCCCTTTGCGCAAAGAAAAGCGAGGATAATCGCCGGAACCAGGCTGATCCAGGCCGTCCGGCCCGGGAGCCCCGCTTTTTTGACAGACAGCGCAAACAGGGCAAAGCAGCCCAATACGCCGGCGGCCATCCAGACGGCGTAGGGGATGTTGGCGACCGTCACGGCTCGTCCCCCGGATAGGCGGAGGCAAAATAAATGATGTCGCAGATTTCCCGCGTATCGGGATTGTCCGGGTCGTTGATCTTTTCGCCGTTGAAAATCAGCATGGCGGAGTTGCCGCCGTCCAGGTTATAAGCCGTCTGCACGTTTTGCCGGGCGACCAGATTAGCAAACTGATAGAGCGTCATGCCGCGGGAGCCCCGGGCGTGGGTGGCGCAGCAGATCACCTTGTAATGCAGGGGACCGGCCTGGGCGATGGCCATGCGCTGGCGGGGCTCGTCCTCAGCCATGCCGTCGCCGGAGATATAAACCAGGCGCTTGCCGTCCTGGACCAGGATGGGACCGAAAAAGAAGGCGTTGATGATCCGCTTGCCCTCCACCGTGCCGTCAAAGCTGCCCTTCTTGGCGAGGGGGAATACATGGAAGTCTCCCGCCTCGTCCACCAGCAGCACGTCGCGGTTGCCCCACAGCACGTTCAGATACTCGACGCCCTGACGTACAATATAGCCGATGCCGGTATAGCAGAAATAATCCCCGTTCAGGGCGAGCACAGCGTTGACCCGGCGGGCCATCTGTATCCCGGAGGTCTTCATGGCGGAATCAAAGCTGTCGGCCGGGGCAGTGCGCAGCTGGGACGCGTCGGCAAGCTGAACATCGGCGACCCAATAATCGCACTCGTCGACGCGGCCCTTGGTCACCGAAACGCGGATGGTAGGGTCCTCATAGCTCCAGCCGTCTGAAAAGCCCGACGCCGCAGGCGGCATCCCGCCGCTCAGGTCGATGGGCAGGCGATAGGGCTGATCGGCAAGCGCCGGGCCCACGAGCAGGAAGAAAAGGCAAAGGATGAGGAACGGGACTTTTTTCATGGACGCATCCCCTTATTGGAGCGCCAGCACGGCGTAGGGCGGCAGGGTGATCGTGGTGACGCCGCCCTGCTCGGATAGGGTGTAGGTTGTGCCCGGCATCAGCAGATTACCGGCTTCGGAGAGGCCCGTCAGGGGCAGCTCGATCGTTTCCTCGTTTTTGCCTGAGAAATTCAGCAGCACATACAGCCGCTCGTCGTTTTCACCGCGCGAGAAAGTCAGCGTATAGGCGGACGAGGTCAAAATCTCCTCCTGCTGGAGGGATAGCTGAGGCCATTCAGCGAACAGCGCGTTCACGCGCTTAATATAGCGCAGCAGGGAGTCTTCATCTGCCAATTGATCGTACACGCCGGGCAGGGGATATTCCTCGGCGCTGGTTCCCGGCGGCTGTTGGGTACGCTCCGTTTCGCTCCAGTTCATGGCGAGGCGCTTGTCTGGGTCGGTTCGGGAACCGGCCATGCCGATCTCGTCGCCGTAATAGGTGAAGGTATCGCCGCCCAGCAGCCGCAGCAGCGCATAGGCGAATTTGGCCTTCCGGGTGTCGCTGCGCGCGCTCAGCACGCCGATGGCGCGGCCGGTGTCATGATTGCCGATGAAGGGCGTGATCAAGCCGTCGGGAATGGCGGAACGGACCTTGGCAAGGTCGGCCGCAAAGCCGGTCGCGGGAGAACGGCCCCGAAGCGCCTTGGCGATATATCCCTCAGCCTGTGAGGCGGGAAAGAGGAAAAAGCTGTCGACGCCGCTTTCATAATACGCGGCGATCTGACTGAGCCCCGTCCATGCCTCGCCCACCAGAAAGCTGCCCGGCTTGAGGGTCTCGCAGTTGTCCTTCAGAAAGCGGAGGAACTCGATATTCCGCTCGGCGCTGCCGGTATAATAGCTGGTGACGGCATCCAGACGGAAGCCGTCCGCGTCGCACTCGTTCAGCCAGAAGGCCAGGATATCCTTGATCTCGTCCCGAACGGCGGGGTTATCCAGGTTCAGGTCGGGCATGCCGCCGCCGGAGAACTGTTCCTCGTAATACCAATCCGTCCCCTCCAATAAAACGGACGCCGAGCTCCGTTCCCTGGAAAAGTGATAGTATTCGATATAGGGGTCGTCGCTCCGGCCCTCGCGCAGGGCTTCCACCGCAGCCTGAAACCAGGGATGCAAAACGGAGGTGTGGTTGACCGGCAGGTCCAGAATCACGCGGATCCCGATTTCGTGCGCTGTCTCGATCAGAGCCCGGAAATCATCCAGCGTGCCGTATTCGGGATCGATCGCCTGGTAATCTGTCACATCGTATTTGTGATAGCTCGGGCTTGGCATGATGGGCATTAGCCAGATGCCGGTAAACCCGAGATCCGTAAGATAGGGCAGCTTTTCCCGGACGCCGTTCAGGTCGCCCAAGCCGTCGCCGTCGCTGTCCGCAAAGGAGCGGACGAATATTTCATACCAGTTGGTATGCGGCGTGGTGTCCGCCTGAGCGGGAAGTAAAGCGCCGCTCCCTAAGACGATTATGCAGACTGTCAGCAGGGCAAGAATCCGTTTCATGGCCGCCTCCCTGATATGTGGATGAATCAATTTATTTTATCAGAAGAATTGCAAACTGACAATATCGGGTATAATATGGATTTTGGGGAGAAGTTGCGGAGGGAAATGTATGCAGCGGGAAATGGAGCAAAGAAGCAAAGCGATCGTGCGCACCAGCGTGATCGGCATACTGGCCAACGTGCTGTTGGCGGCCTTTAAGGCGGTCGTGGGGCTGTTATCCCATTCGATCGCGGTGGTGCTGGACGCCGTCAACAATTTGTCGGACGCAATGTCCTCGGTCATCACCATCGTCGGGGCGAAGCTGGCCGAGAAAAAGCCGGATAAGAAGCATCCGCTCGGGTACGGACGGATCGAGTATTTGAGCGCCATGGTGGTGGCGGCCATCGTACTGTACGCCGGCATCACCTCGCTGGTGGAATCGGTCAAGAAGATCATCGCCCCGGAGGCGGCGGATTATTCGGTCTGGTCGCTGGTGATCATCGCGGAGGCGGTGGCGGTCAAGGTACTGCTGGGCCGGTATGTAAAGGCCGTGGGCGAGCGCGTCCATTCCGGATCGCTGATTGCTTCGGGCCAGGATGCGCTGTCCGACGCGATCCTTTCGGCCTCCGTTTTGCTGTGCGCCCTGCTGTATACCTGGACCGGCCTCAGCCTGGAGGCCTATGTGGGCGTGGTGATCTCCGTGTTCATCATCAAGGCGGGCTTTTCCATGCTGGCCGAAACGCTGGACGACATCCTGGGCAGCCGCATCAGCCGCGAGGTGACCGACGCGGTCAAGGCGACTGTGCTTAAGGACCCGCAGGTGCTTTGCGCGTATGACCTGATCCTGCACAGCTATGGCCCGGATCGGCTGGTGGGCAGCGTGCATGTGGAGGTAAACGATTCGCTGCACGCTCGGGAGATCGATGAGTTGAGCCGGCGGGTCGCT
>JAFUHB010000010.1 GCA_017469085.1 Clostridia bacterium | reverse complement strand
CATCTCCGGGTCGAGGGCGCTTCTGGTCTCTTCGAACAGCATCACCTCCGGATCCATCATGAGGGCTCGGACGAATGCTAAGCGCTGCTTCTGGCGCCCGCACAGCTGGCTCGGATAGGCCAGCGCCTTAACCAGCAGGCCGACCCGCGTCAGCAGGCCGCGCGCCTTTTCCTCCGCCTCGGCCTGGGGCATTTTTTTGATCTTGACCGGCGCGGCGGTCATGTTACGCATAACGTTCATGTTCTCAAACAGGTTGAACTGCTGGAACACCATGCCCATCTTCTGGCGGTGAAGGTTGATATCCGTTTTTTTATCGCAGATATCCACTCCGTCGAAGAAAATCTGACCCTCGCTGGGCGTTTCCAGCAGGTTCAGGCAGCGCAGGAAGGTGCTCTTGCCGCCGCCCGAGGGGCCGATGATGCTGACGACCTCGCCCTGGGCGAAATCGGTGCTGATGTTGTCCAGCACGGTCAGCTTGCCGAAGCGCTTGGTCAGCCCCCGGACCTCGATCATGTTGCTTGCGTTATTTGTGGGCACGGTTCATTCTCCTCTCCATCAGGGCGATCAGCCGGCTGCTGACGAAGGTCATGATGAAATAGATGACGGCGGCGATGAACAGGCACTCGAGCGTCTTATAATTCTTGGCCTTGACGCCATTGGTGCGGTACATCAGGTCGGCGATGCCGATCACCGACACGATGGAGGACTCCTTGATCACGGTGATGAATTCGTTGCCCAGTGCGGGGAGGATGTTCTTGACTGCCTGGGGCAGGATCACCAGCGTCATGCTCTGGCTTTTTTTGAAGCCCAGCGACCGGGCGGCCTCCATCTGGCCCTTATCCACCGCCTGGATGCCGCTGCGGATGATCTCGGCCACGTAGGCGCAGCTGTTCAGGCTCATGGCCACGATGCCCGCCGCGAAGCGCTGGAAATTTTCGATAAAGGAAACCTCGGGGAAAGTGATGCCAATCATGGGCAGGCCGTAGAAAATGAACATCAGCTGCACCATCAGCGGCGTGCCCCGGAAAAACTCGATGTAGGCCGTCGCCAGCCAGCGGAGGGGCTTGAAGTTGCTCAGCCGCGCCATGGCCATCAGGATGCCCAGGATCGTGCCGAACAGCACCGTGAACACGGCGATGATCAGCGTGTTCTGCACGCCCTCCAGGAAAAAGCTGTTATACTTTTCCAGCGTCGTCCAGACATTGACGAAAAATTGCATGGCGCTCCTCCTACTACAGACCACTGCAAATACAAGAATGAAGAATTAGTTACAAAAACAAACTAACTTCCAGGGATTTGAAGGGGCGGAGCCCCTTCAGTGTAATCCGCAGGGGTGGCTTTGCCGCCCCGAGGAGAATTTTCGCGAAGGTTAGCTTGCCATCCGAGAGCGAAAATTCATTCCTTGCGCCTTTTCCGCCCGGGAGGAGCGCGAAGCGATCCGAGAGGAAAAGGCGTCCAAGGGGTGGTGTTGGCGGGGGGACGCAATCCGCCGCGCCCTGTGGGCGATACAGGCGGATGAAGTCCCAGTGAGCAAAGCGTTATCAGGCGCGTTAGCGCCTTAGAACGCTATTGCGAACTGAGGACAGGATTTCCCCGCCAAGGGTTCACGCTCTTATGCGTGAACCCCGGTTGCTCTGACGATTTCCTTCAAAACCTCCACGACCTGCTTCATCCCGTCGACGGAGACGTATTCAAAGGTGCCGTGATAATTGCCGCCGCCGGTGCCGAGGTTGGGGCAGGGGAGGCCCATAAAGCTCAGACGGGCTCCGTCGGTCCCCCCGCGCACGGGCACGCTGACGGGCGTGAGGCCGGCGCGGCGGGCCGCTTCTTGGGCACGGGTGACGACGTGCATGTTCCGCTCGATGACGGAGCGCATGTTTTCGTACTGATCGCGCAGGGAGACGGTCACGGTGTCTTCGCCGTACAGGACGTTCAGATAATCGGCGGCGGCCAGCATCCGCGCCTTTTTGAGGGCGAGCTTTTCCTTGTCGTGATCGCGCAGGATATATTTGAGGGACGCGCTTTCCTCGTTTCCCTGGAAGCTTTGCAGGTGATAGAAGCCCTCGTAGCCCTCCGTGTTCTCCGGACATTCCAGGGCGGGGAGCAGCTGCTGGAATTGGATGCCCAGCTTGATCGCGTTGCGCATCTTGTTTTTCGCCGAGCCGGGATGGATGTTGTGCCCCTTGATCTCGACATCGGCTGCCGCCGCGTTGAAGTTTTCGTATTCGATACCACCGGGAATGTCCCCGTCCACGGTGTAGGCGAAGTCCGCCCCAAACCCCGCCACGTCGAACAGGTCGGCCCCTCGGCCGATCTCTTCATCGGGCGTAAAGCCGATTTTGACCGTGCCGTGAGGAAAATCGGGATGGGTCAGCAGGAACTGCGCGAGCTCCATGATCTCGGTGACGCCGGCCTTATCATCGGCGCCCAGCAGGGTGGTGCCGTCGGTCACGATCAGCTCCTGGCCGGTCAGGGCGCGGAGCGCCGGGTAATCCTTTTCGCGCATGACGATGCCAAGCGCCTCGTTCAGCGTGATGTCCCCGCCCTCGTAGCGGAGGCGGCGGGGCTGGATGCCTGAGGAAGGCACGCAATCCACCACATCCATATGGGCGATCAGGCCGATCACCGGCTGGTTTTCCCGGTTGGCCGGTATTTCGGCGTATACGTAGGCGTGCTCGTCCATGCGGACGTTCTTTGCGCCCATCTGCGCCAGCTGATCCCGCAGCAGGGCGGCCAGATCGAACTGGTGGGCGGTAGAGGGGCAGGAAGGGCTGTTCTCGTCGCTGCTGGTATCCAGCGCGACATAGGCCAAAAAACGATCGACGATATCCATCTGAAAAACCTCCTGGGGGTTATGATTCCTGCACGACCCGGACGCGCTCCACGCCATAATACCGAAACAGCGCGGCGGCCTCCGGAGTCACGATTTCGCCGGCGGTTACGATGGGCACGGCGGGGGGGCAGCCGACCGATAGCTCGGCCAGAACCCGGCCCACGGCCGCTTCGGCGGCCACGGTTTCGGCGGGCGCGAACAGGGCCTGACGGGGCGTCATGACCCGCTGCTCCGGGGGAAGGGGGATGCCGGGGCCTTCCTGCAGCGGCGCTCTGATCGGCAGCGAGAGGATCGCCTCCCGGATCCGACGAAGGCCAACCTCCCCGGTCTCCGGGGTCAGCATCAGCGTCAGATCATCCGGGTCGCTGAATTCACATTCGATGCGGGACTGCCGCAGATGATCGGCAAGCTCGTCGCCAGTATATCCGGCCCGCTTGGCCCGGATCGTCAGCTTGAGCGGCTCCTCGCCGTACAGGGCCCACCCCAAGGACGTCAGCGTTTGCCTGAGCGCCGCGACCTCGTCGGTGAACTTCGCCAGCCGGGCCGGGTAGCCGTTCGCCAGCTCGGCGTTGGCCAGGTCCAGCGAGGCCAGGGTCAGCCAGGAGGGGCTGGTGGAGCCGAACTGCAGCAGCGCGTCCTTCCCATCCCGTGCGGTAAAGCCCGGCGCGCCGATGTGCAGGTAAGCGCCGCCCGTCAGCACCGGCAGCGTTTTATGGGCGGAGTCCGCGCAGAGGGCGGCTCCCAGGTCCATCGGATGCTGAGATTCGGGCAAAAATTTTAAGTAAGCGCCGTGCGCGTTGTCGACCAGCAGGGGAACGCCGTACCGCTGACAGACCTTGGATATGCCTCCGACGTCCGCCATGCCGCCCAGGTAATCCGGGGTCGTCAGATAGACGGCGAAGGGAGGCTCGGCCTGCCCGGAAAGCGCCTTTTCCACGCTGCTTAAGTCAACCTGCCCGGAAAGGTAGGACGCCTGCGCGCTTGGCAGGAAGCGGAGCGAAACATCCAGCAGTGCGGCGGCGGAAAACAGGGCGCGGTGCGCGTTCCGCGCGCATAGGAGCACGGGGGCTTTGCCCTGCCTCCATCCTTTTTTGAGGGCCAGCAGCAGCATGGCCCGGATGGCCTGCGAGGAGCCCTCCGTGGCATACAGCGTATGCCGGGAGCCAAACAGGGAAGCGGCGTTGCGCTCGCTTTCGGATATGACGCCGCCTTCTTCATACAGGCTGTCGGCCCCGTGAATCTCGGTGATGTCCAGCGGCTCGGGGCCGAGCAGTGCTTCGCCCTTATGCCCCGGCATATGGGCGCGCAGCGTGCCGGAGGCCGCGTAAGCGCGGACGAAGTCGGCGATGGGCGTCGTCATGGCGTTTCTTCCGTGGCGCGAACGGCTTCCAGCATGATGGCGCATTCCACGCGCTTCTTGAACAGCTCGCAGCCAGTCCGATATACGCCCCGGACGGAGCCGGTGGCGTGCCAGGCGTTGGCGGCGCACCCGCCGGAGCAGTAAAGCCGGGCCCAGCAATCCCGGCACTCCTCGCGGGCGTAAACGTTGCAGTCGGCGAATTCCTGCCGGACGGCCTGATTGTCCACGCCGTGCCAGATATCCCCCAGGCGGAAGCACTCCTCCCCGACGAACTGGTGGCAGGGATAAAGATCGCCCCAGGGGGTGACCGCCATGTATTCCGTGCCGGAGCCGCAGCCGGAGATGCGCTTGTAGATGCAGGGACCGCCGGTCAGGTCGATCATGTAATGGTTAAAGGTAAAGGGCTTTCCCGCCCGCCTCCGCTCCAGCATGAGGGCGGCGAGCTCCTCATACTGCTTCATGACGATCGGCAGGTCGTCCGCGGTCAGCTCCGCCGGGTCGCCGGGGGCGCAGACCACCGGCTCCATGCTCAGCTCGGTGAAGCCCAGGTCCAGCATGGCCTTGATATCGTTCAGGAAATCGGGATTGGCGTGGGTGAAGGTGCCGCGCATATAATAATTTTTGCCCCCCCGCGCCTGGACCAGCCGCTGGAATTTGGGCACGATCCGGTCGTAGGAGCCGCGGCCCTGGTAATCCACCCGAAGGCGGTCGTGGATTTCCTTTCGCCCGTCCAGGCTGAGCACCACGTTGTGACATTCCCGGTTTGCCCATTCAATGACTTCGTCTGTGATCCCCACGCCGTTGGTAGTGAGCGTGAATCGGAAATTCTTCTTTTTTTCCTTTTCAATGCTCCTGGCGTATGCGACGAGCTGCTTGCACACCTCAAAGTTCATAAGCGGCTCGCCCCCGAAGAAGTCCACCTCCAGATTCTTTCTGAAGCCGGAGTTTTCCACCAGGAAATCCAGCGCGCGCTTTCCGGTCTCGAAACTCATCAGTCCCGCGGAGCCGTGGAACTTGCCCTGAGAGGCGAAACAGTATTCGCAGCCCAGATTGCACGTATGTGCCACGAGCAGACAGAGCGCCTTGATCACGGTATTTCTCTGTTTCATGTCATACTTGTGATCCTTGTAGACATCCTCTGTAAAGAGCTTCCCGGCATCCCGCAGCTCCTCGATATCCGCAAAGATGTCTGCCGCGTCCTCTTCGGTCAGTCCTTTGGCGCGATATTTTTCCTCGAGCAGCCTCCCGGCCTCTTCCTTTGTCTTCCCCTGGTCGAGGTACTGTATGGCGTCGTAGGCCGCCTCGTCCGTAATGTGGACGCTTCCGCTGAAGACATCCAGCACGATATTGTATCCGTTGAGCTTATATTGATGTATCATCTGCACTTCCTCTTTTTTACAAAACACACAACAAGGGCCGGAGTGCTCCCGCACCCCGGCCGACTGAGCGGATCATT
>JAFUHB010000090.1 GCA_017469085.1 Clostridia bacterium | reverse complement strand
TTTACTCTTGGGGATCTTCGTTCCCTGAAATCCTCGCTTCACTTCTTCTGATTGCACGTACTAATTATTTTGGCTTTTTATGTCCCTGCTCCATAGCTGGCCTGTGTTCACTCATTTCTTTACTGGCAAAGTCGGGTTATAACACAAAAGCGGCTTTCTTCGCAATAGGTTTTTCAAATTTTAATATTATCCTGCCACAGGCCGACGATGCATCCTCGCTCTTTTCCTCTTGCGACTGATAAGGCCCCATGCTATACTCAATCGGCGGGCATTGCTCACTTTACTCAACGCCCAAGAGGTACAGACTCATGCGATACAGCTATTGCCCTGACTGCGGCGCCCGTCTGGCCGAAAGATCGATGGGCGACGAAGGTCTCGTCCCCTACTGTGAAGGCTGCGCCCGGCCCTGGTTCGACGGATTTTACAGCGCGGTCTGCGTACTGGCGATCAACGAGCGCGGCGAAGCCGTCATGCAACGGCAGAGCGAGTTTTCAAAGGACCGGCTGAACCTGGTCACCGGCTTCATCAAGCCCGGAGAAACCGCGGCGCAAGCCGCCATCCGCGAGGTCAAGGAGGAAACAGGGCTTTTTCTGGAGGCCCCCCGCACGGTGGACACCTATTGGTACAAGCCGGACGGCGTATTCATGGTGCAGGTGATCGGCCGCGTAAAAAAAGCGCCCTTCCGCCTTTCAACAGAAGTGGAGGACGCGCAATGGGTGCCGCTTAAGGAAGCGGTCGTGCGCGGCTTGCCCGAAGGCACTGCCGTGCATGACCTGCTTTCCGGCTATTTATCCGGGCGTTACGCCGGACGGTGAAAAGGGCTTCACCTCTTTGGGCGTCAGCCTCGTCGTCGAGTAGCTGTATACATAATCAAAGGTTTCCGTCGTGCCCATGACGTACCAGAGCAGTTCTTCAAACAGCCTGTCCGCGTCCCGGAGGGCCTGCTCCTGGGCTCGACATATAAAATCGTTCAGCAGGGCCTGCGCTTGCGCGGGCTCCTTTTGATACAGGGCTTCCGCGCGCGCCAGGACCTCCGGGAAAGCGCGCAGCAGCGCCTCCTCCCGCTCTTTCCAGTAGCCGCGCACACCCGCCCCATACAGGCGTCGGTCCTGCTCGGCAAGGGCACATAGCCGCTTAAAGCGCACGGCGGCCAGCGAAGGATCATAACGGGGGGCATCGCCCGGCGCGCTGTCCCGGGTAAAGCCCTCCGAAAGCCGGTTCGACAGGTTGCTCACCGGCAAATAGACGGAATGCTCCGCGTTGGCCAGAGACAGCCAGCCCACGACGCACATCTCGGCAGGCAGGCGGCCATACACGCACAGCACATGAGAGGTGCAGGTGGCCTCGTAGCCGATCACCCGCCAATCCCGCCGCCCCGTTTCGTCCGGCGAATACGGTGTTCCCTCGAAACGATGCCGGAACAGCGCCATCACATCCTCCGGCCCCAGCTGCCTTTCCGGGGTAAAGAAGAGGCCGTAGCGTTTGCCC
Organism: Clostridia bacterium; assembly: GCA_017469085.1. Classification (GTDB taxonomy): domain Bacteria; phylum Bacillota; class Clostridia; order Christensenellales; family Aristaeellaceae; genus UBA4246. The sequence goes on along the minus strand of JAFUHB010000090.1, from coordinate 16,228 downwards.
GTTACGAAATCCCCGGTCGCATCTGGCGCGAACGTCCGATGGCCCAGCCAGGTCCGCCCGTTGGCGTAATCCACGGCATGGCCCGCATAGGTCGCAAAGAGGTCCATACGGCCCGCGGCGTCATACACCGCCAGCCCTGCGGCCTCGGGCAACGAAAAGAGGCGGTCCGAGCACAGGAAGCCCTCGTCCGCAGGATCGACCGCGCCCAGCATGAATTCATTGCCGAACACCGCCGCCTGATCCTCCGGCATCCGCACGGCGGCCCATTGATGGCCGGTATAGGTCTCTACATACCAGGCCTCTCGGCGGTCGGCCAGCATGATGATGTTCTGCTCGTCCGAGCCGACCTCGCGCATGATCCTGCCGATCAACTCAACGCCCTCGCGCGCAGTCTCACAGGTCAGCGCGATCAGCTCGGTCACAACCTCCTCGCAGAGGCCCTCCTGCACCTCCGGGTCCAAGGCCCGGAGCTCGGGCCGGATATAAGCGGTCACGGTGCCCGTGACGCAAAGCCCCCGTTCGTTCAGGCAGGCGGAGCCAAATCGCCCCCATCTGCCGGATGACACGGCGGGCGTCGAGATCAGGCGATAGGTCGTTTCGGGCAGCGGCCAGGAAAAGCCGTGCCGCCCGGTATAGTGTCGGCCCTGGACCCCTTCAATCCTGGGCGTGACCTCCTCGCGCATCAACGTGTTCAGAGGGTGCAGATCCAGCGTGCGAGCGATCATCGTGGAGCCGTCCCTGCTGACCTTTTTGCCCACATATACGCCCGTGCATGCCTTCGCCCGCCTGACGGGGATCAGGCACAGGACTACAAGCGCTAAGACGATCAGGGCCGTCACAGCAGTTTCTCCAGGCTGTCCACCGTATCAGCGAACACGCGCATCGCGCGGCGCACAGGTTCGGGATCGCTCATATCCACCCCGTCGATCTTCAGCGCCTCGATAGGCGGCACGCTGCCGCCGGCTGAAAGGAAGCGAATGTGATCGCGCACAGCGGGTTCTCCCTCCCGGAGGATCCGGTCTGCAATGCTGACTGCCGCAGAGAAGCTGGTCGCGTACTTGTATACATAAAAATCGCGGTAGAAGTGCGGGATGCGCATCCATTCCGCCCCGATCTCCTCGTCCACAACGCAAACGCGGCCGTAGTAATGCTGATTGAGGGCCAGATAACGCTCGCTGAGCGCTTCCTTGGTCAGGGGTTCGCCCTTTTCAGCCAACTCGTGGACCTCCTTTTCAAAGGCGGCAAACATGGTCTGACGGATCACGGTGGTCCGGAAGGACTCTAAGAGATCGTTGAGCAACAGGCGGATCATACTGGGATCGTCCCGATGGACGTCCCGCAGGTAGGCGTTCAGCAGCACCTCATTACAGGTGGACGCCACTTCAGCCACAAACAGGGAATAGCCCGCCTTGGGATAGGGCTGAGCGCCGTCGCTGTACCAGGAATGCATGGAATGACCGAGCTCATGCGCCAGGGTGGACACGGAATCCAGGTTGTTTTCAAAGTTCATCAGCACGAAGGGGTGGACGCCGTAGACCCCATTGGAATACGCGCCGGACCGCTTGGCCTTATTCTCGTATACATCGACCCAGCCCTCGGCAAAGGCCCGCCGCAGAACGCCGGTATATTCTTCGCCCATGGGCCGGAGCGCGTCCAGCACCAGGCGCTTTGCGCCCTCGTAATCCACGGGAAAATCGACGTTTTCAAACATGGGCACATACAGATCGTACATGTGCAGCTCGTCCACGCCCAGCAGCCTCTTCCGAATGGCCAGATACCTGTCCAGCGTCGGCAGGGCAGCATCGATTTCGGCGATCAGGTTTTCATAAACGGATGTCGGAACCTCGTCGGGATCGAGCGCCGAGGTCAGCGCGTTTTCATACTGCCTGGCCTGCGCGTAAAATACGTGCCGCTTAACGGAGCCGGAATAAAGCGCGGCAAAGGTGTTCCCGAAATCCCGATAGGCGTTGTGCATGCCCCGGAAGGCGGCGGCGCGCACCTCGCGGTCACGGGAGCGCAGGAGGCTCTGATACTTTCCGTGGCTCAGGCGGGTTTCCTCCCCCGATTCATCCCGCACCATGGGGAAGGGCAGCTCCACGTCGGACAGCATCCCAAACGCGTTGGACGGGGTTTCCAGGCTTTCCCCCGCCATGGCCAGCAGCTTCTCCTGCTCGGGGGGCAGGGTATGCGCCCGGCTACGGATTACCCCGCGCAAGTACGCGCTGTAATCCGTGAAGTCCGGGTCATCCTGAAGCGCGCGGAGGGCGTCCTCCGGCATTTTCAGCAGCTCCGGGGTCAAAAACGCGCCGGCCGCGTCAAAGCCAGCCGCCAGCGCCTGTACTCGGCCTAAATAAGCAGTATACTTGCCGTTGCTGCCGTCCTCATCATGCCGCATCATCGCGTAGGAATAGGCAGTCTCCACGCGCTTCATGAGGGCCCACCAGGCCCGGATCGCCGCCTTAGGGTCCTCAGCGACGCGACCCTCAAAGCGCTTGAGACCGCCGATCTCCCCCGTCAGGTCGTTCAATTCCTTTTCAAACAGGGCGTCGTCGGCAAACACGTCCTCCAGCCGCCACTGATATTTGGGGTCCATTTCCTCGCGCTTTTTCAATTCTCCGCTCATTGCTTTTCTCCTTGATCCGTATTCCAGGGAGCGTACAGCTCCTCGATTTTCAGGCACTCCGCCTGGGCGTTCGTCTCCCGCGTCAGGCGAGTCAAAAGGGCCTCGGCATCCGCCGTCCGGGTCAGCACCGTAGCCTGCACGTCGGCGGCAAATTCCGTTTCCTCCATGCGCACGGGCAGCTCGCGCAGGGCGTAGCGCACCCGATCCCACAATGGGTAGGGCACACTGATCAGGTAGCGCTCGGAAGGCGCCATGCGGGCCACCCCGGCCGCGTCCAAGGCAAGAGCACAGCTGTGCGAATAGGCGCGCACCAGCCCGCCCGCGCCCAGCAGCACACCGCCAAAATACCTGGTCACCACCACGCAGCAGTTCACCACCTGCCGGGCGCGGAGGACCTCCATCATCGGCAGCCCCGCCGTCCCGCCCGGCTCGCCGTCGTCGCTGTACCGGATGACACCGGCGTTTTCCCCGATCACATAGGCATAGCAGTTGTGCGTGGCATCCCGGTAGCGCTGGCGCTTTTCGCCGAGGTAAGCCAGGGCCTCCTCCTCCGTTTGGCAGGGCGCGGCATGGCAAAGGAAGCGGCTCTTATTGACCACATATTCCGCCGTCGCATCTTCCAGCAGGGTCAGGTAGCCGTCCTTCATCATGCGCGGAAGGCCAGGTCCAGCAGCTCCATGCCCCGCCGGATCTCCTCCGGTGTACACTTGGAGAAGTTGAGCCGCAGGGTGCTTTCATGCCCGCCCTCCGCATAGAAGTGCGTGCCGGGCACGTAGGCGACGCCCCGGTCGACCGCCTGGGGCAGCAGCTTCAGCGCGTCCATCCCGGCCTTGAGCGAGGCGAAAATGAAGAGGCCGCCCTGGGGCTTGGTATACCATTCGATCGCCGACAGGCGAGAAAGCCCCTCCAGCATGGTATCCAGCTGGCGGCGATAGCTGACGCAGATCCGCTCGATGTGCGGCTGCAGCAGCCCTTCGGTGATATAAGCCGCGCAGATGGCCTGGTTGAGCAGGCCGGTATGCAGGTCAAAGGACTGCTTCGCGATCACGCACTTGCGCAACAGGCCGGGCTCCGCGGCCAGGAAGCCCACGCGCAGGCCGGGCGAGATGACCTTGGAAAAGCTGCCCATGAATACTACCCATCCGCTCTGATCCAGGGATTTAATGGTGGGCAGCGCCTCCCCGGCGTAGCGCAGGTCGTGATAAGGATCGTCCTCGGCCACGACCACGCCGTACTGCTCGGCCAGCTCGGCCACGCGGCGGCGGCGCTCAAGCGACAGCGTGCGCCCAGTGGGATTTTGGAAGGTGGGGATGGTGTAGATCAGCTTGGGATGATACGCCTTGATCTTTTCCTCGAGCTCGTCCACGTCCATGCCGTCCTCGTCGCTGCCCACGGGCACCAGCTTGGCCTGATACAGCTTCATGCACTGCATGTTGCCCAGGAAGGTCGGGTCCTCCAAGATAATGGCGTCCCCTGGCTCGATCAGCGCGGCGCACAAAAGGTTCATGGCCTGCGTTGAGCCCGTGGTGGGCAGGATTGTGCCTGGGGCGGCGTCAAACCCAAAGTTTTCCTTCACATAGGGGTACATAGCCTCCAGGAAGGGCGGATAGCCCTCCGTGGCGCCGTACTGCAGGATGCGCTTGCCGTCCTCCGTCAGCACGCGGCGGGCGATCTCGGCCACCTCGGCATCGGGCAGCGCGTCCTCCGCCGGATTGCCGCCGGCAAAGGAGAGCATCCCAGGCCGGGCCAGCAGCTTAAAGATCTCGCGGATCGCGCTGCCGGAAAGACCGTTGAAGCGGCTGGCAAATTGCACATTCTGAATATCCATATCCAAGGTTCCTCCCTGTTTTATTTTACTGTCGCTGCGCGCGGGCGATATATTCCTCCAGGCATTCGCCGCTGGCGCGCATGGCGGCGCTGTGCCCGACCCCTACATAACGAAAATGCCATGCCTCCCCGGTATGCCCGGTGATCGCCGCCTTCTCATCGGTATAGCGCAGGATAAAGCCGTATTCATGGCAATGGGCGTGCAGCCACCTGCATTGCTCGGTGCCCGAGAACATCGTGGTATTGGGCACCGTGATATCAAAGGCGAGCCCCGTCTGGTGCTCGCTCGTCCCCGGATCGGCCACCGTGACCCGCGCTGAGGACTCGGCCGATTCGCGGGACCGGCCCTGGTCCAGGAAGCTCTGCACCTTGGCCTCGAATACGCGGCGCTGCTCCTCGAAGCTGCGGTAGCCATCGGTGATCTGCCAAACCGTGATACCGTCTGAGGCGGCGGCCCGCAGCATTTTGATCAAGGCGTTCGCCGCTTCCCGGTCAGCCAGGGCATCTCCCGCCTTGATCGTATAGAGCCCGTCGGGGCATATTTCCTTCAGGCTGACCAGATCGCCGGGCACCCAATCCGCGCTCAGCGGGTGAGCGGCGTTCACCAGCGCCGGCAGGCTGGAGGTATCGATGGGCGCATAGGAGGGGGCGGGCGTAGATACCGCCTGCCGGGCCTCGGTGCTCATGAGCACCGCCCAGGTATTGGGCCCTACGATGCCGTCGTCCGTCAGCCCGTGCTGACGCTGAAACCACATGACCGCCGTCCGGGTGCCCTGGCCGAACTGCCCGTCCAGCGGCCCATCATAATAACCCAGCGCCTGCAGGCGCTGCTGCGCCAGCAGCACGTTCTCCCCCGTGGAGCCGTTGCTCATCTGCAGGCTGGTCGGCGCGGGCGTCGCATTGTCCATCGCGTAGGATACGCGTTTGGGAACGGTCGTGGGCGTAGGCGTCAGGGAGGCCAGGTAATCATAGCGTTCCCGCGCACTCATCGTGTTCAGCGCCAGGATGATCAGCGCGACCACCAGCACCGCGACCACCGTCGCAAACAGCCAGGAGACCCCGCCGTCTCGTCGTTTCGCCATGTCGCCGCCCCCCTTTTTCCGTTTGACCCATTATAATCCCCCGCCAAGCGCAAAGTCAATCAGCGGACTCGCCGACGATGGTGTTCATCCACACGCCCTTTTTGACCAGGTGATATCCGAGCGCGCACTTGAACCAGTCGCCCATCTGGACGCAGACCATGATCCAAACGACAGACAAGCTCGTAAAGCGGGACAGGCAGAAGGCGATGGGGATGGAGACCGCCCAGACGCTGACGCTGTCGAACAGGAAGGTGATCACCGTCTTGCCGCCGGAGCGCAGGGTGAAGTACGCGCCGTTCATAAAGGCCGCCTGCGGCATGAAAATCGCCGTCACGCGGATCAGCCGGGCCGCCAGCGCGCGCACGTCCTCCCCGGTGTTATACAGTCGCGGGAACAGCGGCGCGACCAGGAACAAAATCAGCGCCGTGCCCGCGCTGGCCAACACGGTAAACACCAGCATCCGCGTATCCGTTTCCCGCGCCTCTTTCAGCTCCCCTGCGCCCAGCTTCTGGCCGACGACGATGGAGATGGCCGTGCCCATAGCCAGGAACACGATGTTGAACAGGTTGCTGATGGTGTTGGAGATATTGAGTGCCGCCACAACATTGAGGCCCCGTACCGAGTAGCACTGCGTCAGCGTGGCCATGGCCATGGCCCACAGGCCCTCGTTGACCAGGAGGGGGAAGCCCTTGACGAAGTAGGCCCGCACCCGGTCCGCCGGCACCCGCACGGTACGGTACAGCCCCTCCGTCCAGGGATTGCGCGTCGGATGCCGGTGCGTCCAGACAGCTACGATCGTCAGCTCCACGAACCTGGACAGCACCGTCGCAATGGCCGCGCCTACCACACCGAGCCGCGGGAAAAACCAAATGCCGTTGATCAGCAGCCAGTTGAACACCAGGTTGACCAGCACCGCCGTGATGCCCGCCTTCATGGGCAGCAGCGTTTCGCCGCATTCACGCAGCGTGCTCGCGTACACCTGGGTCAGCATCGCCGCGGGCAGGCCGATCAGCATTACGCCGAGATACCCTCGCCCGCTTTCCAGCGTTGCCAGGAGGTCGCCCCCGTCCCCCGATTCGTTCAGGTACAGGGAAATCAATCCATCCCCCGCCGTGAGGAACAGCGCGCAGGCCGCCGCGGTCACGATCACACCCACCCACAGCTTATAGCGGAAGGTGCTGCGGATGCCCTCGCGATCCCCCTGACCAAAATACTGAGCCGTAAAAATACCCGCCCCGGAGAGACCGCCGAAGATGCAGAGGTTATAAACGAATAACAGCTGATTGACGATGGCCACGCCCGACATCTGCTCGGTGCCGACCTGGCCGACCATGATATTGTCCAGCAGATTGACAAAATTGGTGATCCCGTTCTGCACCATCACCGGGATGGCGATCCCCAGGATCATCGCGTAAAAGGCCCGATCGCCGAATAATTTCTTTCTCCAATTCATATGTCCGGTCCGTTCCATTCTTTTATCAGCGTTTCCCAAGCCGCCTTAGGGAGGCGGCCAAAGCCCCGGATCAAATCGGAAGACCCGCCTCCCTTGACGCCGCGCTCGCGCAAAAACGCGGCCAGGGGGCGCAAGTCCCTCCCAGGACTGCCGAGCATAAAACGGTAGCCCTGCTCATCGTCCCCGCACAGCACGCCCGAGATGCCGGGATGTCGCGCCGTCAGCGCTTTCACCGCCTCGCTGACCGAGTCCTCGTCGGCCTCAGATACGAAAAGCAGCGCGTTTTGCTGCTCCGCCGGGATCTCCCCAGCCCGGAGCAGCAGCATTTGGCCCTCGGCTTCCCGGCAGCGGGCCTTGCTTTCCTTCAGCTCCTGCCGCAGCTTGCGCACGTTATCGGCCAGGTCCTCCTCACCCGCGGTCATCAGGTCGGTCAGCCCGGCCAGGACGCGCTGCTTCTGCGTAAAAGCCTCGAGCGCCCTTTGACCGCATGCGATCGAGAGACGTACTCCGCCCTTCCAGCGGATCATACTCAGCACCTTGATCATGCCGACCTCGCCGGTGTGGCGCACATGGGGCACGCAGCAGGCGCACAGATCGATGCCGGGGATGCTGACCAGGCGCACCGCGCCGCTCAGCTCCTTCTTGCTGCGATAGGAAAGCGCTTCAATCTCCTGCTTATCCGGATACCAGGCGATCACCGGCAAATCGCGGAGCACCGCCTCATTGGCGGCCCGCTCCACCTCCCGCAGCTGATCCTCGTCCAGGGGGCCGTCATAATCCACCGTCACGCCGTGGTCGCTCAGGTGGAAGCCCACATTATGATAACGGAACCTTCCGCATACGACACCAGAAAGGATGTGCTCGCCCGTATGCTGGCGCATAAAATCGAGCCTGCGCTGCCAAGAAATCCTTCCCTTTACCCTGTCGCCCGGCAGGAAGGGCCGATCGCATATGTGCGTCACAACCCCGTCTGCGATCCGGGCATCGATCACAGTCGCGGCGTATTCCCGGTCTTGCTCCCGCCAAAGCAAGCCCCTGTCCGCCGTCTGGCCGCCCTGCTCCGGAAAAAAGCAGGTCTGGTCCAGGATCACCCGGAACGCTCCGTCCTCCGCCTGCGCCGAAGATAACACTGTCGCTTCAAATTCCGTCCGATACGCATCCCGGTCGTACAACGCCGTCGTTCGTTCCATGCCCAAATTCTTCCTTCGATCATAATAAAATAGGGCGGACAATGCCCGCCCATCTCGCGCCGGAAAACGTTGCTTCGTTTTCCATTCCGCGCTGCCGGTCCGCCGCCCTGTTATATTCGCTATTGCCCGCCCCTTCTCCTTTTTTTGCCGTTGGCAGACGTTTCGGTTTCCGAGGAACCGTAATATTTATCGTAGCTTCCCGAATAATATTTTTTATAATAGCTGCGCTCGGAGATAGATTTGACGGTAACCATGTTGATCACACAGCCCAACACCGGACAGCCGGATTGCTCCAACTGAGAAACGGCTTCCCGGACCTCGCGCTTGGTGCGCTTGCCATATTCCACGACAAATACCGAGCCATCGCAGCTCTTGGCCACCACCGCCGCGTCGATCACTACTCCGATCGGCGGCGTATCGACCAGCACATAATCGAATTTCCTGGACAGCTCCTGCATCATCTGCCCGAAATCTGGCGAATCCAGCAAGGGGAGCGGGTTGGCTACGATGTCCCCGATGGGAATGATGTAGCCGCCCTCCACGTCCGTCTGGTAGATAGCCCCGTCCAGGTCGCAATAACCGGCCAGGTAATGGGCAAGCCCGTGCACCGTCCCCTCTCCGGGGAACCTCAGCCGGGACATCAGCATGGAGGCGCGAAAATCGGTATCCACCAGCACGACGCTGTTGCCGCGCTGGGCCAAGTTGGTCATCAGCTGCATGCACAGCGAGCTTTTGCCCTCGCTGGCGTTGCAGCTGGTCAAAAGAAAGCGGTTCATCTGGCGGCCCACGAAGGTCAGGTTGGTCGCGATGCCGTTCAGCGCCTCCTTGCCGGAATAATCCAGCGAATCCTTTTGCCTGATGATGACCAGCTTCATTTCATCGCTCCTTTGCTGGCCCGCTTGCCATCGCCGTGCAGGGCGCTCTGCATCGTAACCACGCCCAGGGTAGGCAGGCCAAGCACGCGCTTGATATCATCCGCCGTGCGCACCTTGTCGTCCAGGATATACATCATGGCGATCACACCCACGGCCAGTAGCGCGCCCAGGAAAAAGCCCAGCAGCAGGTTTCGCGTTTTGTTGGGCGAGCTTGGGCTCGACGGCAGGCGCGCCTCTTCAAACAGCGTGGGCTGCTCGGTTTTCATCGTCTTGGCGATAAATTCGCGGGAAACAGCGGCGTATGTATTGGCCAGGGCCTGCGCCTCCGCAGGGTCCGGCGAGGTGACCGTGATCACCAACAGGCGAGTGCCCGTCGGGTTAGTCACGCTGATCATGCTTTGGAGCTTGCGATAGCTGTAATTCAGGCCCAGCGTTTCATTGACCCGCTCATGTACGGTCCAGTTGTTGAACACCTGCACATAATCGTTGGCCAATTGGCTGCCGATCTGCAAATCGGACAGGTTGATGGCCGAGCCGCTGGTGTTCAGGATATACAGCTTTGAGGTCGCCTGGTATTGCGGCGTGATCACAAAAAAGGTCGCCAGCCCAAACAGCAGCATGCCGACCAGCGCCGCCGCCACGATGACATACCATCGGTCCAGCAGGCGCAAGAAAAGCTCGGCCAGGTCGATCTCCATCTCGTCCGGGCCGTTCTGCGCTCCGGGCAGCGCGCCCAGGTTCCTCCGCTCGGAGGCTTCTTGATGATCGGGCATCGTGCAGGGCTCCTGTCCTTTCGTAAAAGCAACGCTATATTGCGTGATACCGAATCAATAATGCCGGAAGCGCCGTTTGACCGGCCGCCCCCGGCGTCAGCACGAATCATGATACTGATGGCGTCCGACCCAAGACACAGTCGCGGAAGACGGCATCCATCCTGACAAAGCTGCGCGAAGAAAAGCGTAGCCTTGTCAGGGCAAAATGCGCCCGCAGTTGCGCCAAGCTCGGACAAAGCGCAGGATTACTTGGTCAGAATCGCGATGAAGGCGGTGCCGTCGGCGATCTGCTTGGCCTGTTCGGGCGTAAAGGTCACGGTGATCCTGCCATCCTCAGTCACGGAACTGGGCAGGCGGGTCCAGGCAATCTCTTCTTCTCCCTGGATGCCCAGCATAGCGATGGTTTCGACCGAGGCGCTGACGGTGGGGAGGCCAGGGTGACAGTCAGGCTGCCATCCTCTTCCTCGTAACCCTCGATCTCGATCTCCACCAGTTCTGTCAGCGTCCAATCGTTCGCGTCCTCCAGCGCCTCGCCGAAGGTCTCCTCCACGCCCTGCTCGGCGATTTTTCCGAGCACCGCTTCGGCCTCCTCGGACATAGCCAATTCCACATCGATGGTGTCCTCGGTCTCGACTTCCGTTTCCACATCGACCACGTCGGTCAGGTCGTCAGAGGTCTTACTCCCTGTGGCGAAGGCAACGGCGCTGAGCATCAGGCAGGCGGCCAGGACAAGGGCAAACAGCTTCTTCATGGGGCTCCACTCCTTTTGTTAGTTAAACGTATACACAATTTAACCCGGTATTGGTCTTATGATCCGACCAAATTTGATGCCGCTGAAAACTAACGGCATCATTACTTATATCACAATCCGCCTGAAATAACAAGTATATTTTTCGTTGTTCAAAATAACAACAACAGCTACACTTTGCTATCTTCTGGCAGTTTAGGCGTTACATCCTGTACTTTTTCTGTATCCGTCCGCCGATCGGCCAGGATCTCGCGCAAAAATTGCCCGGTATAACTCTCCTCGACCTGAGCCACCTGCTCCGGCGTACCCTCGGCGATCACGGAGCCGCCCTCGTCGCCGCCCTCCGGACCTAAGTCGATCAGCCAATCGGCGGACTTGATCACATCCAGGTTATGCTCGATCACGAGCACCGTATTCCCGGCGTCCGTCAGGCGCTGAAGCACGCTGATCAGGCGGTTGACGTCGTCCATATGAAGGCCAGTCGTCGGCTCGTCCAGCAGGATCAGGGTCTTGCCGGTCGCCTTGCGGCTCAGCTCGGTCGCCAGCTTCACGCGCTGGGCCTCGCCGCCCGACAGTGTGGTGCTGGGCTGGCCCAGGCGAATGTAGCCCAGGCCCACGTCATACAGCGTGCGCAGCTTGGTCATGATGGGCTGGTGATTTTCAAACACGCCCATCGCTTCCTCCACCGTCATCTCCAGCACGTCGGAGATCGTCTTGCCGCGATAGCGCACCTCGAGCGTTTCCCGGTTATAGCGCTTGCCCTTGCATACCTCGCAGGGCACATAAATATCGGGCAGGAAGTGCATCTCGATCTTCATCAGGCCGTCGCCGAAGCAATTTTCGCAGCGCCCGCCCTTGACGTTGAAGGAAAAACGGTTTTCCTTATAGCCCCGCACCTTGGCCTCCGGGCATTGCGCAAACACCCGGCGGATCAGGTCAAACAGGCCGGTATAGGTCGCGGGATTGCTGCGCGGGGAGCGGCCAATGGGGCTCTGGTCGATGCAGATGATTTTATCCAGCTGCTCGACCCCCTCCATCCTGCGGTAGCCGGTGGGGATCAGGCGGGCGCGGTTCAGGTCGTGCGCCAGCGCGCGATACAAAATCGCGTTGACCAGGCTGCTCTTGCCCGAGCCCGAAACGCCGGTGACCGCGCAGAAGACGCCCAGGGGGAAGCGAACGTCGATATTTTTCAGGTTATGCTCCCGGGCCCCGTAAACGGTCAGGAAGCCCTTGGGGCTGCGCCTACGGTCGGGCACGGGGATCACCCGCCGCCCGCTTAAATACATGCCCGTCACGGATCGGGGCGCAGCCATCAGGTCGCGCACAGCGCCCTGGGCCACGATCTCGCCGCCGTGCTCCCCCGCCCCGGGACCGATATCCACCAGATAATCGGCGGCGCGCAGCGTCTCCTCGTCATGCTCCACCACGATCAGGGTATTGCCCAGGTCGCGAAGGTTGCGCAGGGTACGGAGCAGCTTTTGGTTGTCCCGCTGGTGCAGGCCGATCGAGGGCTCGTCCAGCACGTATAAAACGCCCACCAGCCCGCTGCCGATCTGCGTCGCCAAGCGGATCCGCTGCGCCTCGCCGCCCGACAGGGTAGCCGCCGCCCGGGAAAGCGTCAGGTAGCGAAGGCCCACGTCGTTCAGGAAGGTCAGGCGGTTGTTGATTTCTCGGATGATCTGGTCCGCGATCATACGCTCCGTATCCGTCATGGAAACGGCATTCAGGAAATCCCTCGCCCGGCTCACGTTCAGGTCGCAGACATCGGCGATGCTGCTGTTGCCCACGGTCACGGCCAGCGCCTCGGGCTTAAGCCGCTTGCCCCGGCAAACCGGACAGGCCTCCTCGGACATGTATTCCTGGTAGGCCGCCTTCATGGTGTCGCTGGTGGTTTCCCGGTAGCGCCGCTCCAGCGAGGGGATTACGCCCTCATAGGTCGTCATGTACACGCCGTGACCGGTCGCGCTTTCATAGGTCACTTTGATCTTTTCATTGCCAAGGCCATAGAAAATGACCTTCCGGACCTCCGCTGGCAGCTCGTCAAAGGGTGTGTCCAACGAAAAATGCAGGTGCGCCGCCAGCGCCTCAAAGGTCTGATAGGCGATGGAGCCGACCTCCCCGCTGTTCCAGCCGGTGCAGGCCACCGCCCCTTCACGCAGGGATCGGGTCCCGTCCGGCACTACCAGTCCCTCGCTGACCTTCATCTGCGTGCCCAGGCCGTCGCAGGCCGGGCAGGCGCCCATGGGATTGTTGAAGGAAAACAGCCGCGGCGTAAGCTCGGGCAGGTTGACCCCGCACTCCGGGCAGGCATAATTCTGGGAAAACAGCGTCTCCTCGCCGGTATCGTGGTTCAGGGCCAGCACCAGCCCGCCCGACTCCTTCATGGCGGTCTCCACGCTGTCGGTGATGCGCTGGCGGGCCTCCTCGCGAACGGCCACGCGGTCCACCACCAGCTCGATATTATGCTTCTGCTGCTTGTTCAGCTTGGGTACATCATCCAGCTCATAGGTCTCGCCGTCCACGCGCACGCGCACAAAGCCCGATCGCATGGCGTCCTGCATGAGCTTGTCATACTCACCCTTTTTTCCGCGCACGACGGGGGCCAGCAGCACCAGGCGCGCTCCCTCCCCCATGCGCATCAGGGCGTCCACCATCTCGTCCACCGATTGGCGGCGCACCTCGCGTCCGCAGACCGGACAGTGCGGATGCCCCACCCGCGCGAACAGAAGACGCAGGTAATCGTAGATCTCCGTCACCGTGCCCACGGTGGAGCGGGGATTGTGGGAGGTCGTTTTTTGATCGATGGAAATCACCGGGGACAGGCCGTCGATGGAATCGACGTCCGGCTTGTCCGCCTGCCCCAGGAACAGCCGGGCATAGGAGGACATGCTTTCGATGTAGCGGCGCTGACCCTCGGCGTAAATGGTATCGAACGCCAGGGAGGATTTGCCCGAGCCCGAAAGCCCGGTGAACACCACCAGCTTATCCCGTGGAATGGTGATATCCACATTCTTCAGATTATTGACCCGCGCGCCCTTGACGATGATTTGATCATGCATAAAACGATCCCCTTATGAAATGCTGCTGAACGCCGCGATCTCCCTCGTTCCATATCGGCGGTTCCCTAAAACTGGGAATCGCGGCGAATGGCATTATAGCACGTTCCCCCGCGTTTGAAAAGCGGCGGACATTGATTTTTCCGCAAAAGGATGGTATATTTTTAGTTGCTGTTTCTGATCCCCAGCGATTCCAAACAACCGATGAATGGGAGCCAGTCATGCCGGATACCGTGCTGAACGCGTCAATGGTGGAAACCATTTTCCGCAACGAGGAAAACGGTTATTCCGTCGTCGCCGTGCGCGCCGGACGGGAGGAGGTCACGGTGGTGGGCGTGATGCCCGCCCTGGCCGCCGGCGAGCAGGTCGCCTTTACGGGCGTCTGGATCGAGCATCCTCAGTACGGGCGGCAGTTCAAGGCCGCCGAATGCCGCATCCAAAAGCCCACGACGCTGCTGGGCATCGAGCGCTTCCTGGCGTCCGGCCTGATCAAGGGCGTCGGCCCGGCGACCGCCCGCACCATTGTGGAGGCCTTCGGTGAAAAAACGCTGGACGTGCTGTCCGGCGACGTTGAACGCCTCGCCTCCGTCAAGGGCATCGGCGCCAAGCGCGCCAAGTCCATCGTGCGCAGCTTCAACGAGCAGTACAGCGTGCGCCAGACTATGATTTATTTGCAGTCCTACGGCGTCGCCCCCTCCCTGGCGATGAAGCTCTCCAAGGCTTACGGAGACCAGGTCGAATCGGTCATGCGCACCAACCCTTACCGCATGATCGACGATATCGACGGCGCGGGCTTCATGACCGCCGACCGGATCGCCCTTTCGATGGGGCTGCGGGCCGACAGCGAATTTCGCCTCCAGTACGGCATCAAATATATCCTGCAGGAGGCCGCCTCCGGCTCGGGCCACACCTATTTGCCCCGCGAGATGCTGACCCGCGAGGCCGCCGCGCTGCTGAAATGCCCCCGCGAGACGATCGACCACCATCTCCAGCAGCTGCTGATCGACCGCGCCCTGGTATCCGCCGTGATCGACGGGGTGGAGGGCATCTTCCTGAGCTCCGTTCATTATACGGAGATCGAGGTAGCCGCGCGGCTGATCAAGCTGTCGCTGACGGCCGACGCAGGGCGGGACAAAAGCGCGCCGAAAAAGATCCGCGCCTTTGAAAAGGACAGCGGCATCACCTTTTCGGACCGCCAGCGCGAAGCCGTGCTGAAGGCGCTGGAAAACGGCGTCATGGTCATCACCGGCGGCCCCGGCACCGGCAAAACGACGATCATCAACTGCATCTTATCCCTCCTTTCCGAGGAGGGCGAGGTGCTGCTGGCCGCGCCGACCGGTCGCGCCGCCAAGCGCATGAGCGAGGCCACCGGTCAGGAGGCCAAAACCATCCACCGGCTGCTGGAATACAGCGGCGAGGAGGAGCATTTCCTGCGCAACCAGGATCATCCGCTGTCCTGCTCCTGCGTGATCGTGGATGAAATGTCCATGGTGGACATTTTCCTGATGCGCAGCCTGCTCCGGGCCCTGCAGAGCGGCACCAGGCTGATCCTGGTGGGCGACGCCGACCAGCTTCCCTCCGTCGGCGCGGGCAACGTGCTGCGCGATATCCTGGACAGCGGGGCGATCCCCTCCGCGCGGCTGACCGATATCTTCCGCCAGGCCGGGGAGAGCATGATCGTGCTCAACGCCCACCGAATCAACCAGGGCGAGATGCCGGTGCTGAACCGGCGGGATTCCGACTTTTTCTTCGACCGCCGCCCGAGCGCCGAGGACGCCGCGCGCGCCATCGTATCGCTGTGCGCCGTTCGTTTGCCCGCCTACCTGAACGTCAAGGACGGCGTCCGCGCCATTCAGGTGCTGGCCCCGGCCAAGAAGGGGAGCTGCGGCGTCCTCCAGCTGAACAAGCTTTTGCAGGAGGCCCTGAACCCGCCTCTGCCCCACAAAAAAGAGACCGTCTTTGGCGACACCCTGTTCCGCGAGGGGGACAAGGTGATGCACGTCAAGAACGACTATCAGCTCGCCTGGACGTCGGCCTCCGGCGAGGAGGGCACGGGCGTTTTTAACGGCGACGTGGGCTTCATCACCGCCATCGACCCGGAAGAGCATACTGTATCGGTGCTCTACGACGACGAGCGGACGGTGGAATACGAATACGCCCAGCTTGAGGAGCTGGAGCTCGCCTACTGCGTATCGGTACACAAGAGCCAGGGCAGCGAATTCAAGGCCGTGGTCATCCCGGTCACCGGCGGGCCGAAAATGCTGCTGACCCGCAACCTCTTTTATACTGCCCTGACTCGCGCCAGGGAGCTGGTCGTGCTGGTGGGCAGCGAGCGCGTGATCGCGGAAATGGTCGAGAATAACTACATCTCGACCCGCTACACGGCCCTCGGCCACCGCATCCGGGAGCTGACTGCGCCAGCCCCGCCCCAGATGCTATGATCCCCTCTCTGACCAGTCCGGACGCGGCCCGCTGTCTAGGCTGCGGCAAGCAGCGGGGCGTATGTCTGGATGTGCCGCTGTGCCCTGCCTGCGTCCGCGCTTATCTGACGCCGCCCGTCCGGGCGCAGGCGCTGTGCCCGCGCTGCCTGGCCGCCCTGCC
>JAFUHB010000089.1 GCA_017469085.1 Clostridia bacterium | reverse complement strand
GGATCATGGCGCTGATTTCCTACGGGGTGTACTGCTTGCCGTCCACGGTCACCTTTTCATTGGTGCCCATCTTGCGCTTGATGGAAGCGATGGTGCGGTCCGGATACTGAATGGCCTGGTTCTTGGCAACGCGGCCCACGAGGCGCTCGCCTTCCTTATTGAAGCCGACGACGGACGGGGTGGTGCGGCTGCCTTCCGCATTGGGGATCACGACGGGTTCGCCGCCCTCCATGACGGCTACGCAGCTGTTGGTGGTGCCCAGGTCGATACCGATAATCTTGCTCATAATGATTTCCTCCGTTTATGTTTGAAATTTGGTTGTTGACTGTCTTGAATATTTCCTCTATCCGAAAGCGGCCTTGCCGCGTTCATGCGCATTTATTCGGGGACGACCTTGACCATCGCGGTGCGCAGCACGCTGCCGCTCATCTGATAGCCCTTCTGCAGCACCTGGCATACCGTTCCCTTTTCGCCGTCCTCCGGCGTTCCCTGCAGGACAGCGTTCTCCAGGTTCGGGTCAAAGGGCTCGCCCAGGCGATCGATCACGGTGACGCCCCGTTTTTCCAGGGTCTCCAGGAGCTGCTTGAGCACCATTTCCACCCCGGTTTTCAGCGTCTCGTCGGCGGATTCGCTCTGGAGCGCGCGCTCCAGGTTATCCACGACCGGCAGCAGCGTTTTGATAAAGTCCTTCGCGCCCTCTTCATAAGCGTCGGCGCGGACGGATTGATTGCGGCGGCGGAAGTTATCAAAATCCGCCTGCACGCGCTGCGCCAGATTCAGGTATTCCTCCGCCTTCTGGCGGGAAGCCTCCAGCAGGGGCTTCAGGTCCGCAACGCCCTCCATTTCTTCCGCTTCCTCGGCGGGCTGCTCGGCCTCGGGGGCATCCTGCGGCGCGCCCTCCTCCAGCGGTTCCTTATCCTGATCGGCCTTCTTGCCGAATTTGCGCTTCATCTCATCCTCCATTTAGCTGATTTCCTCCGATCCAAAGATTTCGGTCATAGCCTGACCGATGGTGGACAGGGTGCGTATCACCCGGTCGTAGGGCATCCGCATGGGGCCCAGCACGCCGATCGAGCCGAACCCGCCGCCCAACTGGAAGGGCGCCGTCACCAGGCTGCAATCGCCAAGCTCCTCCAGACCGACCTCAGAGCCGATCCGGACGGTCACCGTGCCGCTGCCGCTGCGCAGGACGGAGAGCAGCTTGTCCCGCGTCTCCATCACGCTCAGGAAGGCCCGCGCCTTCTCCACGTCGGAATATTCCGGGTAGTTCAGGATATGGTGCGTGCCGTCCACCGATACGCTGTCCACGGAGGACTGCCTGGCCATCTGCACCGCCAGGTTCCTTACACCCATCAGCACCCGCTGATCGGCCGTGCTGCGCGCGGCATACGCGTCCAGCATTTCCTGCGCCTCCCGCAGGGTGTGCCCCGCCAGGGTTTCCGTCAGCATCCGGCTGATGGTATACAGCGCGTCCATATCCAGCTGGTCGCTGACGCGGATCACGGTGTCCCGCACGATGCCGCTGTCCGTCACGATCACCAGCAGGGCGGAGCCGCGGGGCATGGGCACCAGCTGCAGCGTTGCGATGCGCATGGTCGGCTGACCCGGCATCATCACAAGCGCCGTCAGGTGGGTCAGCTCGCTGACCGCCTGCGCGGCCGTCTGCACGACGTCCTCCATCTGGGTGATGCGCTCGGTAAAATACTGAAGCGCTTCCCGGTCCTCCCCGATCGGACGCCGCGCGCCGGACAAAAGCATGTCCACATACAGGCGGTAGGCCTTGGTGCTGGGCACGCGGCCCGCCGATACGTGCGGCTGATCCAGGTAGCCAAGCTCCTCCAGGTCGCTCATCTCATTTCGGATGGTGGCGGGCGACACGCCCATGTTGTACTTCCGCGTGATGGTGCGGCTGCCGACCGGGGAAGCGGTTTCCACATAATCGTCGATGATGGCGCTCAGGATCCTGAGCTTTCGCTCGTCCAGCACCACGGCCACCGCCTCCTTTCCATCCTCAGTTCCTGGTTTTCGTTGTTAGCACTCAACGAACGAGAGTGCTAACAACTGTGGATAATATAGCATATCCCCCAGCGAATGTCAATGGGAAAAATACATTTTTTCAAAAGATTTCTTTGCTATTCCGCCTGACGGCTTCATAGTAACTTGGCGGGGAAATTCTTTCCCCGCCAACGGCGTTCCGCCGCCCGAGCCGCGCGCGCTGGCAGGGCCTGCGATCAGCTCTTGATTTTGCGGGGTTGGCGTTTTGCGGCGCGTATGTTAAAATGGATCGATTCGTCGCTCCACAATGTCTTTTTGAGGGACCGGAGCCACACAAAGGGGCGCGTCAAGAGCGCTTCCCCTACCGATTGAACGCGCAGGAGGAAATCATATATGGAAAAACTGATACCCAGCTTCAGCATCGATCATACCCGGATCGTGCCCGGGATCTTTGAAAGCAGGGTGGATACCCTGGGCAATGAAACGGCCACGACCTTTGACATCCGCATGAAGCTCCCCAACCAGGAGCCCGCCGTCGCTCCGGCCGCCATGCACACGCTTGAGCATCTCGTGGCCACCTATCTGCGCAATCACGAATATTGGAAGGACCAGCTGCTTTACTGGGGCCCCATGGGCTGCCTGACGGGGTTTTATATGATCGTCAAGGGACGCCCAAAAGCATCCGAGCTTCTACCCATTCTGCTCGACGCTTTCCGGTATGTAAGTGCTTACCAGGGAGACGTGCCCGGCGCGACTCCGCAAAACTGCGGGAATTATCTGATGCACGACCTGCCGATGGCGCGCTGGGAGGCAGCCCGATACGTCGAATACCTGACGCACGCTGATCCCGCCAAGATTTTTACCTACCCAAAGGCGGAGGCGCTGACGCTGGACGACGGGGCAGTGTTCTTTGATTCCTGATCAGACGCCGCGCTCCCTCGCAGAATAAACCCCGGATATCGGAGCCAAAGGATAGCAAGTTCAGTCCTTTGGCTCCCATTTTATTTTTTCCCAAAAATTGATGGTTGCTTTTTTGCTTTTTATATGCTATAATTTGAGAAACAAAGTTTAGGAAAATTGTTTCTCGGAGGCTGATGATGAACATTCGTGACATTGCCCGTCTGGCCGGTGTATCGGTATCAACCGTATCCAAGGTCATGAATAAGAAGGACGACAGCATCCGTCCGGAAACAAGGGAAAGGATTCTGCAAATCATCAAGGAATACAACTACGCCCCTTATGCCAATGTGCGCACGCCGGTCAAGGGCACCACACTGGTGCTGGGCGTACTGATGAACGGCGATCTATCCCGCGGCGCCGGGCTGATGGGAATCCTGCATGAAAGTCACCGTCAGGGCTACGGCGCTCTGGTATACGCCGCCGCCACGCCGGAGGAGGCCGTTAAGCGCCTGCATGTCCTTTCTTCCTATAACGTGGACGGTCTGGTCCTGGACGGAGTCGATACCCAATCCTCCGCCATTCAGGAGGTATTGACCGCCCTGGGCGTCCCTTACGTATCCATGGGGGGCGACCGATCGGGCGACACGCGATTCAGCTTTGATTTTTATCAGTTGGGAAAGTTGTGTTGCTCTTACCTGACGCAGGAGCAGCACAGCAAGATCGTTTGCCTGACACCCGATGATTCTCCTCAATCGGTTGCCTTCGGAGAAGGCGCCCGAAAGGCGCTCCTCGCCGTCGGCGCCGCGCGCCAGGAGCAGCCTTGTCAGATCATGAACGATCAGACTGATCTGAGTTCTTTGCTTTGCAACTGCACGGCAGTAATCTGCATGTCGGCCCGGGTCGCGGTAGCCGTATCCGCCCAAGCCGACCGCCTGGGTCTGCACATCCCGCAGGATCTTTCCGTCGTCTGCCTGGATTGCGACGCCGAGCCGGGCGCTTATACCGGAAGAATCTCCACCGTTCAGCTTCCCTATGAAGAAATGGGGCGCTATGCCGCCAGCAGTCTCATCGCCCGCCTGGAGGCCCGGAGCGATTCGGAACAGGCCTTTTCCCTCTCGCCCACGCTGAATCATCGTCTGAGCATCGAGCCGCCCAAGGCCATTCGCGATAAAAAGATCGTCGTCGTCGGAGCAATCAACATGGACGTCCTGATCGGTCTGGACACGCCTTTGCAGGGCGGAGAATCGGTCACCGCACGCAGTCGTGCAAAAATGCCGGGCGGAAAAGGACTGAACCAGGCCGTAGGCGCTGCCAAGCTGGGTGCCAACACCTTTCTGATCGGTCGTGTAGGGAAGGATTACGAAGGCAGTCTGCTGTACGAATTCCTGCGAAATCAAAAGGTCAATTTGGACGGTGTGATCGTGGACGAGCAGAGCAACACAGGCAGCGCTTATGTGCAGGTCCTCAAGGACAGCGAAGCCTCCATCATCGGCTTTGACGGCGCGAGCGACCGCCTGTGCGGGCAGGACATCGTGGATAAGCAAAGGCTGTTCGACGGCGCGAGCTACTGTATCGTTCAGTTCGTCGCGCTGCCTGACCCCGATCTGGTCAAAAACACCGTTGAGATCGCTCATCAAAAGCATGTGAAGGTCATCCTGAAGCCCTGCAAGGTGCAGCACATCAGCGATGAGATCCTGGAAAAGGTCGATTATTTCCTGCCCAACCGCAAAGAGATCGAGCGCCTTCTGCCAGGAGACATGTCCTATGAGGAGAAGGCTCAGTATTACCTGGATAAAGGCGTCAAGCACGTCATCATCACCTTGGGGCATCACGGCTGCTATTTACGGGACGCGGAGCATTCCCTGTACTTCCCGGCAGCCAAGGTAACCTCGATCGACACGACCGGCGCCGGCGACGCCTTTGCCGCCACGCTTGCCTGCTATCTGGCCGACGGCTGGGCGCTTACCGACGCGATCCGCTACGCGACGGTCGCGGCCGGCCTCTCGACGACGCGGCAGGGCGTTCCCAACGCGCTCGTAGACCAGGAATCGATCGAATTCCATTTGGCGCAGGGCGGGCTGCCCGCTCCACAGATCAGTGCGAGACCCTGAACACAGGGTTAATTATATCGCAAAAGGAGGTATACTCTGATGAAGAAACTGTTTGCTTTGCTGCTGGCCGCCGTATTGCTGGTCGGTCTGCTGCCGCTGTCCTCCTTCGCCGAGGAGGAAAAGATCGTCATCACATGGATGGACGATCGTACCGGCGACGACGGCGAGTACATCCGCTACGAGTTCGTAATCAAGCCCTTCCTGGAAAAGCACCCGAATGTGATCGTGGATTGGCAGCCCTCCAAGGACATCACCAAGCAGGTCAAGATCGCCCTGGGAGCCGGCGCCGGCCCGGACCTGATGAGCATCGACGGGCCCTCGGACGCGCTCGAGCTGTATGAAAGCGGACGCACGATCGACCTGCGTCCGGCCATTGAAAAATACGGCTGGGACAAAACGATCTACAAGTGGGCGCTGGACGTCGCGACCGCGCCGGACGGTGCGGTCACCGGCGTACCCGCCCAGTATGAAGGAATGCTCTTCTACGGCAACAAACCGGTTTTCGAGGAGCACGGCTGGGCCATGCCGACCAATTATGAAGAGCTGAAGGCCCTGGCACAGGAGATCAGGGACGCCGGTTTTGTCGCGCCCATGATTCTGGGCACGCAGAACATCCCGCGCCGGAACGAGTGGTGGTACTCCACCCTGTTTGGCAATTATGCCGGCCGCGAGGCAACCAAGGATCTGCTCGAGGGCCGAAAGACCTTCTTCGATCCGGAAATCGCCGGCGTATTCACCACCTATAAGGAAATGTGGGACGACGGCATCATCGGCAACCAGGACACCTTCGCCGTCACGCTGGAGGACGGCCGCGCCATGTATTACGCCGGCATGACCGCCATGGTCATGGAAGGCGATTGGTTCGTCATCAACGGCATGAACAACGGCATGGATCAGCTGATCGCCCTGCCGCCCTCCTTCCGGGAAGGCATCCCGCAGACATATTCCATTTCCGTGGGCGGCTGCTACGCCGTCAACGCCAGCTGCTCTCCCGAAAAGCAGGAGCTGATCCTGGAATTGCTGGATGTCATTTATTCCCGCCCCGATCTGTACGCCGCCGCGCTGGAAGCCGGCGATCAAGTGAATTGCATCCCGCTGGATGAGCAGTATCTGACCGGCAAGCTGGCGGAGCCGGTCGTCGAAAAGATCCGCCTCACCGACGAAGCGATGGCAGACGGCCGCATCGGGCACTGTACCTGGACCTTCTTCCCGCAGGACGTGCGCGTTTATATGTATGAAAAGGCGGACGCCTATCTGATCGGCGACCTCTCGCTGGATGAATACCTGGGCGAGATGCAGAAGATGCTGGACGTCCATCTGGCAAACGGCACTGTGCCTCCGGTCATGTAATATTATTCTCCGGCCCGTGAGGGACCTTCTCCCTCACGGGCCGATCCAAGAAAGGGGGTCTGTGCATGCAGACTGCCAGTATCGTCAAGAAAGAGAAAAAAGAAAAGAAATGGCTGGTTTACTTTTACGTCCTGCCGGCCTTCCTGATGCACCTTCTTTTTATCGCGCTGCCCGCGCTGACCACCTTTTATTATTCCTTCTTCGACTGGAATGGCATCGGGGCCAAAACCTTCATCGGATTGCAGAATTACCGAGAAATGTTCGGAGATTCGGATTTCTATGTGGCCTTGGTCAACAATTTCAAATGGATTCTCGTGTTTATTACCGTCCCTGTTTTCCTGGGCCTGCTGATGGCGGCATGGGTCAGCAAGCTGAAAAAAACACAGATGTTCTTCCGCACCGTATATTTCCTGCCCTACATCATCGCAGCCTCCATGGCCGGGCGGATCTGGTGCACCTATCTGAACCCGTATTTTGGCATTAACAATGTCTTTAAGGCCCTGGGATGGACCAGTCTCGGAAAAACCCTGTGGCTTGGCAATAAAAATATAGCGCTGTATTCCGTCATGTTCGTTGATCTATGGCACTTCTGGGGCTTCGTGATGGTGATGTTCCTGGGCGCCCTGCAACAGGTTGATCCGACGCTTTATGAATCCGCCCGCGTGGAGGGCGCCTCTAAAGGGCAGGAATTCCGATACATCACCGTTCCCAGCATCATGCCCACGCTGACCTTCGTCATCATCACCATCATCATGTGGTCGTTCCTGACGTTCGATTACGTTTGGGTCATGACGGGCGGCGGGCCGGGCAATGCCAGCGAGCTGATCTCCACCCTGGTATACCGGATGGCCTATTCACATTACCGCACAGGTTACGCCAGCACGATCTGCGTATTCCAGACGGTCCTCTCCGTGCTGGCCTACGCCGCGATGCAGCTGGTCAAAAAGAGGGGGTGGGACGTATGAAAAGCAAGAAAAACGTAGGCAAGATACTGGCGAAGGGCGGAAAGTGGTTCGTGCTGTGGACGCTGGCGGTCTTTGAATTGTTCCCGCTGGTGCAGCTGTTATTCAACTCCTTCCGCCCGGATCAGGAAATCAAGGCCCAGCCCCTGGGCCTGCCCCGGCAATGGACGCTTGCCAATTATCCCGAAACCTGGGTAATGGGCGGCTATGGGAAGGCCTTCCTCAACAGCCTGTGGATCAGCTTCTGGACGATCCTGATCACCGTTTTTCTGATCAGCATCGCGGCCTACGCCCTGGCGAAGATCGATTTTAAGGGTAAGAACTTCTTTACCTCCTATTTCCTGTTCGGCATGGCGATTCCCTCCTTCGCCTACCTGATCCCCACGTACTATATCTTCAACCGGATCGGACTGGGCAATTCTCTGACGGGGCTGATCATCACCTATACCGCGCACAATATTCCCTTTAAGCTGCTTCTCCTGCGCACCTTTTTACTGGGGATCCCCCGGGAGCTCGAGGAATCCGCCAAGGTGGATGGCTGTACAGAGTTTCAAGCGTTTCTGCACGTCACCCTGCCCCTCGCCAAATCGATCGTCATGACGGTCGCGGTGCTGATCTTCCTGTCCTGCTGGAACGAGTTCACCTTCGCGAGCACTTTCATTACCTCCACCTCCCTTCGTCCGGTATCGACGCGGTTTGTGAAATTCACTACCGAATACAGCAGCGATTTTGCGAAAATCTTTACCTCCGGCGTCATTTCCATCGCGCCGATCGTCGCGCTGTATCTGCTGTTGCAGGACAGCTTTATCGAAGGGCTCACCAGCGGCAGCGTGAAGGGATGAGGATGTTATGCTAAAAATTTGGGGACACCGCGGCGCGTCGGCCTACGCGCCGGAAAACACGCTGGCCGCCTTCCGGTTGGCAAAGGAGATGGGCGCGGATGGCGTGGAGTGCGACGCTCAGTTCACCAAGGATCGCCAGGTCGTGATCCTGCATGACAGCGACACCCTGCGGACCGCCGGCAAGTCCGGCCTGCTGCGTGATCTGACGCTCCAAGAGCTCAATCGGCTCGACTTCAGCTGTGGGATGCCCGCGTACCGCGGGGAAAAGATTCCCACACTGGAGGAATTGCTGCTGCTTGCCCGTGAGATCGAGCTGGAGGTCAATATCGAGCTGAAAACCAATCTGGATCAGCCCTGCGGTCTCGAGGAAGCGATCTGCGAGATCGTCAGCCGCTGCGGCATGGAGCGGCGGGTCATCTATTCGGGCAACAATCACGTTTCCTTGGTACATATGAAAAAAATCAACCCTGAGGCCGAATGTAACCTGGGCTTCTACCAGCCGATCTACCGGCAGGCGGATTATACCCGGATGCTGGGCTGCGACGGGATCCATCCGGACTATCGTTACGCATATATTCCCGGGTATATCGAGGAATGTCGCTCCGCGGGGTTGAAATGCCGCGTGTGGGCACCCGATGAGCCTCAGGATATCGAAGCTATGATGCGCATGGGCCTGGATGTCCTGACCAATAAGCCGGACGTTGCCGCGCGCGTGCGCAAAAGCCTGCTAAAGGCGGGCGCGATCAGCTGAGAGGGCCTAAGTTCATCATCATCTGTGGATCAAGCCAGCTTTCCTGCTTGGGCGCGTGGATGACGTCGCCCGGCATGGCGTGCCCGATCAGGAAGGGAGATTCCGGGTCATGGGCGCGCATATTGGCGCGGACGGCAGCGGCATCGTAATTCGCGTAGCAATAGCGGCACAGATGGCCGCAGGTATGGTAAGCCCCGATATCCCCGCCCAGCAGGCAGGCGCACTCCGCCCGGACGGGCGTCCGTCCGGGAACGCGCAGGCGGCTGCGAAGCACCTTCTCATAGACAGAGACCGTCATGCACCCGCCGCAGTCCACGCCGTAGGCCACCAGTTCGCCGCCCTCGGCGCAGGCCTTGACGGTCATGCCGTATTCCCGGCCGATCCGGGCCATC
>JAFUHB010000088.1 GCA_017469085.1 Clostridia bacterium | reverse complement strand
CTGGTCGTTGGCATCCGCCCAGGTCTTGGTGCCTGCGATATCGAGGGTCTCAGGGACGTGGGTATTGGTCATGTTCATGCCGTCGTAGGCGGCGCTATAACCGGTCACGGCCTCCTCGGAGACGGTATAGGTAATCTCCTGCCCGTTCTGTTCGGCGGGCACATCGCGGAAGATAAAGCGCCATTCGTCGCCCTCGCCGGTCACGGTCTGAGTATCTACGATTTCGCCGTTGGCCAGCAGGTTGACCGTGATCGAGGCCGGGCGCAGGCCGTCCTGGTCGTTGGCGTCCGCCCAGGTTTTGACGCCCTCCACATCGATATTGGAGATATAGGGGCCGTATGTATTGATCACCGTTACGGTGTCCGTCCATTGTTCTTCACCGATCACGCCGTTGTTGGTCGTGGTGCCTCCGCTGTCCCGAGTGGAGAGAGCGCGGAGCTCGACGGCGCCGAACCGATCGCCGACGCTCATCATGGCGTCGCCGTTCATTTCCAGGATATCATAGGTGGCGTCGGGCACATCCACAAAGTATGCCTTGCCGGTGGGCTTGCCGTTTTCGATCCGGATCTCCTGCTGGCCGCCGAAATATTTCTTGGTCTCCTTGCTGCGGATGGCGAAGCTCAGCGTCAGATTGAGGTCGGAGAGCGAAAGACCCTCCGCGACCGCGACCTCCTTGACCACTACGATGGTTTTGACCGGGAAGAGGTAGAAATTATCGCTGATCTGATTGCCCACGACCACATATTTGACGCCGCTGGCCAGGATCTCGTCGATGTGAAAGACGTCTTTCAGCGTTTCGCTGAAGTAGCGGCCCTGGCCCTGGCCGATGTTCTTGTCATCGGTGTACACGGTATAGTTGCCTTCCGAGGCGACCGTGGTAGCGAAGGAACGATAGCCGTCCGGCATCAGTGTCAGGATCACGCTTTCCCCGGTTTCATCGTTGGTGACGACGATGGTTTTGAGGCCCTCGGGATCCTGCTCCTGATCATAGATGGTTCCCTTATGGACAAACGTACCCTGGAGCACATACCCTTCGATTTCGCGGCCCTCGGTATAGCTCTTGGTGGAGCCGTCGGCCTGCAGGTCCCGCGTGTCGATAGCAAACTTGGTGCCATCGGCGTAGGCTTGGATGTTGGCGTCATCCGAAATGGAGATGGTCTCCGCGATCGTGTTGCGCGCGCCGGAGCCGATGCCCGCTGCGCCCCAGCCGCCAATGGCGGTCACATCGCCGCCGGTGATGGTGACATGCACTTCCGTCTCTTTTTGATAAGCCTTTTTGCCGTTTTCGTATGTCAGACCGGAGCCGATGCCCGCGCCGCCCTGCATATCCTCCTGCGTGGAAGCTGCGCCGATGGCGGTCACAGTACCGCCGCTGATGATGACGTTGCACCATTCGGACGCGTTGCCAGTGCCGATGCCTGCGCCGGCAGGCCCGCCGGTCGCTGTCACGGTGCCGCCGCTGATTTCTACCTTGGAATCGGTGGTGGCAATGGTAGGCTTGCCGGTGCGGATATCTTTCGTTCCGGTTGCGGTTTCTGTTGATTCGTTCCAATTTTTGGTGGTGGTCGTAGCGGCCAACGCGCCATTACCGATTCCCGGAGAGCCGTTTCAGCCAGTTGCCGTCACGGTGCCGCCGGTAATCACGACCACGCCTACGCCCTGATAGCCGCCGCCGATGCCCGCGCCGCCCTGATAAGCGTTTCCGCTCAGGGAGACGGAGGCGTTGATCGTGCCGCCGGTAATGGTGACATAGGCGTCAGAATACATGCCGCCGCCGATGCCCGCGCCCATATTGTTGGTTGCGAAGGCGGTTACATTACCGCCGTTGATGGTGACATAGGCGCTGTAATAGCCCGGCCCTTTATCCGAGCCGCCACTGCTGCCCAAGCCGGAGCCGATGCCGCTGTCACCCTTAGCGTTGATCGTACCGTCGTTGATAATGATGATACCGCTGTCCGTGTGGTTACCGCCGCCGATGCCTGCGCCGTTGCCCACGCCGACCGCCGTGATCGTACCGCCGTTGATGGTGATAGTTCCCCACTTTTCTTCGCTATATTTATAGGAGCCGTGAGAAGCGCCATCATTGGGATTATCAGAGCTTCCGATACCGGCGCTGCGTCCGGCGCCGGTCGCGTTGATGATGCCGCTCTCAATGGTAATGTTGCCATAGACGCCTTGTTCTGATTTACTGCCGCCGATACCGGCGCCAATTCCAGTCGCTGTGGCATTCAGCGTTCCTTCGCCGTTGATGGTCAGATCAGCAAATTGCTCTCCGCTCGCCCAACCAACCGCCAGCGCCGCATACTGACCTTTTCCCGTCAGGTTATTCTCAGTGCCTTCGGCCAAGGTCAGGACGCAGGTGGCGGTGGGGTCGATCTTGATCGCCGGGCTGTTCTTCGCCGGGGTGATGGTGACGCCGGCCAGGGTCACGTTGGCGTTGCCGGTCACCAGCACACTGACGTCGGTTTCGCCGGACAGGGTGACGCTGCCATCGGTAATGGTCAGCCTCTTGGCCGATTCATCGTAAGTAAAGCTGCCAATAACATTGCCGGACGCGTCTTTGATGCGATAAACGCGATAAACGTCATCCTCCAATTCCAGTGTGTGGCCGCTCGGGATATCCACGTTCAGCCCCTCCAAGGTGACCGGGGCGCTGACCGCCGCCGCTGCCTTCCGGGGCGCGGCTGCCTTGACGCGGGCTTTGGCGGGCGCTGCGGTAGGCTCCGCCGTAGGAACGGGCGTCGGGCTCGCAGTCGGTGTCGCGGTCGGGGCCACCGTCGGCGTCACGGTCGGAGCTGCCGTCGGGGCGGTCGTCGGCTGTACGGGGACGGGGAGCACGGTCAAAAGGCCGCTTTCCAGGGTGATCGCGTAATAATCGTTGCCCGAGGGCGTACCGCCGATCTGATAATCGACGATGCCGGAGGCGGAGGAGCCCACTTCGGTCTGGCTGCCGGTAAAGGAAACCAAAGTCAGGCTGTGGCCCTCGCGCAGGCCGGTCGCCAGCGCGTCGTTCGGGCCGTCGTTTTGCAGGGGCGCGCCGTCGTAAGTTTTTTCCAGGTCGCGGGGCGCGAGGGTCAGGTCCTTGCGGTAGTACGCCTTCACCGTGACCGTTTCGCCTACGCTGTCTTCCCGCACGGAATAGATCTCCGGGCCCTCCGTATGGTCAAACGTATAGCCGGAAACGGGCAGACGGGCGTCAAAGCTTTCCGCCAGGCGCAGCGCCGTCGTTTGAGCGTCCCGTCCGGGCAGCGGCTCGCCGTCCATATCCAGCAGATAAACCGTCACGGCGGAGGTTTGATATTCGTGATAGTAGAAGATCAGCTCATTGACGCCGCCGGACAGCGTCAGCGCCTGCACCGCCTGCGCGGGATACAGCCCCTCCGCGTCGGGCGCGAGCTCCTGCACCACGGCGGTATCGCCGGACACGACCCGCTCGGCCGGGGGCAATACCTGGGCCCCGGTTTCCGCGTGGCGGTAGTACACCGCATAACGCAGCGTCTCGGGGGCGGGCGAATAATAGAAGGTCAGGACGTTCTCGTCCTCCTCCGGGGACAGGGTGAGGCTTGCCTGGGCCGCCGAGGGCACCATGCCCGCGATCAGCTTAGCCTGCTCGGTGATCGCCGTGCCCGCCGCCAGGGAGGAATCGACGATCCGCCGCTCGGGCAGCAGCGCCTCTCCCGTTTCGGCGGCCAGATAGCGCACCGTATAGACGATTTCATTGGGACGGAACACCGCGTACAGCGTGACGTCCTCCGTCACCGGCCTGGAAAAATCATAGCGCTCGCCGTTTTCGGGCGCGGTATACCAGCCGACGAAGGTATGATAGGCCTTGGCGGGGGCAGAGGGCCGACCGACCGCCTGCCCGTAAGAGACGGCCTGGCGGGAAGCGCCGTCGTCGGTCACAAAGGTCACGGCGGGGTCCTGCCAGCCGGCATACAGGGCCACATGATGATCCGGCATGAAGCTGAATGAATAAGGGGTTGTGAGGGCCGGGTCCGCGTACCAGCCGTCAAAGCGGTAGGCGTCCGCCTTTTCTGGGATCAGATCAAAGCCGACGCTGACGTCCGCCTCAAAGAGCACGGGCTCGCTTACGCCCAGCAGCGCGCCGCCGTCGTAATATTCAAACACATAGCGGCTGCGGTCATAATAGAAATCATAGACGGAGCCCTCATGCCGATCCAGCGCGGGCTGGTGGGTGAAGCCCCTGATCTCCTTGGCCGACAGGGCGGAGGAAGTGCTCACCGTCTGGCTGAGCGCTTCGGAGCGGACATAGCTCCCCGTCGCGTCCTGCAGCCAATAGTTGACCTGGGCCGCCGCCTCATCCTGCGTCCACATGGCGGTGTAGGTGACGGTCTCTCCGGTGGCGGGAAGCAGCTGGGAAGTTACGACATCCCGTTTGGTCACATAGGTGGCGCCGCCGTTCGTCCAGCCCCTGAACAGGTAACCGGGACGGTTCATTTCATCCGCCGTGGGCCAGCGGGCGGCGATATCCTCGCCCAGGCGCACCGTCATGCTCCAGGCGTCGAGGCTTTCCCCGTCGCTGGTCAGCAGCGCGTCCTCCGCGGCAAAATCAAAGCGCAGCTCATAGGCCTTCAGCCGGTAATAGACGGGCAGCGTCGCGCTGCCGTCCGCCAGCACGACGGTCTCCGCGCCAAGGTTGCGCTCCTCGTCCGGCTCATAGTAAGGATAACGGTCCTCGGGGACCAGCGCTTCATCCGCCCGGATCACAGCGCCCGTCAGCGCGACGCCGGAAACGGATTCCGCGTATTCGTATACGGTTTCGTCGCCCTGGAAGGCTTCCCGGTAATAAACGACGGTGTAGCCGGTCTCCGCCTCGGTCCAAACCGCGCGCAGGGTGATATCCCGCGTCAGGAGCACCGTGCCGCTGATTTCATTTCCTTCTTCATCCTGCCAGCCGACAAAGGCGTAGCCGGTGCGGACGGGCACATAAGCCCCCGCGTCCACCGCTTCGCCGTATCCGCCTGTGACAGACGGGATGGCCGTGCCGCCGGCGGCGTCAAAGGACAGGGTATAGGCGCTCCGCTCATAATAGGCCCGCACCTCCTGCCCATTTTGCAGCAGGACCTCGTTTTCAAGCCGGACCAGCTCGCCGTAGCCCGCCGAGACAGGCGGCTCCACGCTGGCGCCCTTGCGCCCCGCCGCCGAAGCGCGGGACAGCGTTTCCCACCGATCCTCCTCCGCGGAGCCGACCAGCGTTACCAGGGTATATGCAATGTCAGCGGGGGCGTAGGTCACGGTGATCAGCAGCTGATCGCCGCCCTGCGCCAGGACAAAGTCCAGGTCCTCCGCCGTCACGGAAACGACGGTCCGGTCGGGCCAATAGGCTTCCCCGCCGACCTCGACGTATTCGGGGGAGCGCACCTCGTAAGCGCCGGCCGTAAGGTCGCTGGCGGCCAAGGTGGCCTTGTGGCGGCTGAACGCGTTCTGCGCGCCGTCGACATCGTACACATAGCGGATCTCTACGTCCACCAGGCCGATCCGGCGATAGACGGCGGTCACCGTCATATCATGGTCCACCTGCATGCCGGCTGCGACCGCTTCTCCCTCCGCTTCCCAACGGAGGAATTCATAGCCCGCCCTGGCGGGCGCTTCCGGCAGGGTCAGCCCTTCGCCCCGCACCAGCTCTCGCAGCAGCACCCCGTCCTCCGTCTGAAAGGTGACGACGTAATACTGCTGGCCGCTCGTCACGTTGGACTGCACGGAGCCCCAGCCCTCCGCCAGCGCGGAGGCGGGCAGCAGGGTGATCAGCAGGGCAGCTGTCAGCAGCCAGGCCAACAGCCGATGTAAGCGGGTCTTCATACGGGCATCCTCCTTGAGGGGGAGAGTTCGAGGGATCAAACGATCCGGGGCAGAGAGCGGTGTGTTCAGCGTCCTTCGACGAGGGTTTTTATGTCAGCGTGTCCGAGGTTTTTTGTGCTTATCAAAAACATTTTTGGTGTTGACATCTTGCTGATGGCACACAGAAAAACATCTTTGCATACATTCTAACATTATACTCATTTACAGGGACATGTCAACCTTTTCGCAACAAAATATTGCCAATTTTGCCATAAATATTCGCTATAAAGCAATATTTTTGTAATAAATCCTTAATATTATTATATCGCCATGCGCCTGAGAGCGAAATGCCTTTTTCATGAATAACGCAAAAAAAGGCAGCGCCGCGCTGTGCGCAACGCTGCGAGATTCGCTAACAGCGAACCGTTCAGGCAAGAGACATCATCATTCGACAGCCGCTTCGGGCTCGGCGGGCTCTCCCAGATATGCGTACAGGATCGCGACTGGCCAGCTGTATTCGGCATTGGCATAATAATTTTGCAGCCGATCGGTATGGAAATCAAAATAAATGTTGGAATAGATGGGCATGGTGGGCAGAAGCTCGTTGAAGCGTTCCTGCATCTTCTGCCACCGCCGCAGGAAGGTGAGCAGATCGCCGGGCTCGGTGGCGCGCATTTCCCAGGCTCGCTGTACCAGCTCCTCGTCCACAATGCCGCTGGTATTGACCACGCCCTGCAGCTCGGGGCGGGCGGAGAATACCAAATAGGGATCAAAGGTGGACACAAAATTGGTGGCCATAAAGTTCATATCATATTTTCGTTGGCTGTTTTCCCGATAATAATCGGCCAACAGCTCCCCAAAGGGTACGACGCTCACATCGAGCGAGGCGCCGAGCTGGGGCAGGCTTTCCGCATAAAGGGCCACTACCTTCGCGGCGGCGGCGTTATCCGCGCACTGCGCAAAGGAGAGCGTCAGCGGCATCAGGCCGGCGTTCGTCTGCTTATAGCGCAGCGCGTCCCGGCCCTCCTCAAACGGCTCGCCCGCTGCATTGAGCGTCCAGCCGTCCTCGATCAGCAGCCGTTTGGCCTCAATAAGGTTATAGGGATATTGGTTCAGGGTGTCCAGCGTGATCTCGTCCCAGGCGGCGGCCTCCGCCTCGGTCATGTCCTCGGGCAGCAACGTACCGTTGGCCGCGCTGACCATCCATTGGCCGATCCCGTAATAGCCGTATACAGGCAGGCCAAAGCCGCCCAGGATGTCGTCAATGAAGGCCTGGCTGTCAAACGCATAATTGAGCGCCTGGCGAACCGCCTGGAACTGCTGCGGGCCCTGCTCGCAGCTGAACGCGCAGAACCCATAGCCCAGGCGGGGGTAGTTCTGCATGGCGAAGCCGCCCTCGCCCGTCAGCTGGATGCCCTGCTGGATCACCGCGCTGTCCACGGCCTTGTTGAGCAGCCCTACCTCGCCGGAAGCCAGCCGTTCAATCATATCCTCCGGCAGCACCGGCACGAGCGTGATCTGATCGATGACGGGCTGAACGCCTTCATAGTTGCCTTTATAATAAGGGTTCAGCGCAAAGTCCACCACGCCCGCCTCCGAGTTATAGCTGGTCAAGATATAAGGCCCGCTGGTGAGCGCCGGGTGGGAGAGATAGCCCGCCTCCGGATCCAGGATGGTTCGGGCCAGCAGCTCGGCGGTGAAGGGCCCGTCGATATAAACGCCCTCGCCGTCGTCCCTGATCTCGCAGCCAGGGGCCAGCGTCTGGATCGGGTAGGGGTTCAGGGCGATCTGGGAAAGATCGTAAAAATAAGGATCAAAGGCGTCCTTGATGATGATCCGGAAGGTGAGCTCGTCCAGCAGCCGAACGCCCGAGAACACCCTGCTTTCTCCCGAGCGATAGGCTTCATAGCCCGCCACGTTGATTTCGGGCGCCTGGGCGCCGATGGCGGCGAAAGCGGGTGAGGCAATCAGCGCCCAGGAAAAGGCGTAATCCTTGGCGGTGATGCGTGTCCGGCCGTCGTTGTAATACAGATCGGGCTGCAGGGTCACCGTATAGGCGGCACCCTCCGCCGTTTCCTCCCGATTGATGGATACAACCACCTGCGGATCCTCCACAAAGCGGATCTGATTATCCCACACGGTGGGGCTGTACCCATGCAGCATGGTGCGCACGTCCATATCGCTGGTGTTGTTGCCAAAGAAGGTGGTAAAAAAGCTGCCGCTGACCTTCGTCGTGTTGCCGACCACCAAGCGAGTAGGCTCCCCGGCTTCCGGACGGCCGGTCAGCGCCGTTTGAAGGGCGGACGCACGGGGCGTTTCCGTCGTTTCTTCGGCAAAAGCCGCGCATGAAAGCGCCAACAGAGCTGCGACCAGCAGGGCTGCTATCCTTTTCATTGCAAAACCTCCCATGCGGCGCTCCGCTGCCGGGACAGAGCCACGGCGATATGGAGCGGCGAAATGTGAATGATCAATTGAAGCAATCGCCCTCATTCATGTTGATGAGGCCGCCCAACGGAACACGATAATCCTCAATGGTGATCGTAGGTACGGTCGGGGTGTTGGGCGTGACCGGAACGACCGGTTCCTCGGGTTCTTCGGGTTCTTCCGGCTCCTCAGGTGTATGCGTGTTGGTGATATCATAGCCGCTGACCGTGGTTTCATAGCCCTCAACAGCTGCTTCGGTGACGGTGTAGACGAATTCCTCGCCCGCTTCATAGTGCGGCAGGCCGGTAAAGGCATATGTAGCTTGCTTTCATCCGCCACTGGTGACGGAAGAGCCCTGATCATACTGCAAGGCGCGTTCCGTCATTCACAATGAATGAATTATTCATTCACGCGAATTGACATTTGACAAACTGATGTCGTAAAGCTATGCTTTTCTTGACAGATCGCCCAGCTTTTTGTGTATTCGGATATGATCAGATCGTTATTTGTGCTGTCGATTTCTGGATAAAAGGGGGATCCGTGTATGGCCAATATGACAAACCCGCCTGCCTTGAACGTGCTGACCTACATCAACAGCGCCCGTCCCAGAATGACGACCGCCTTCAAAATGACGGCCGATTATATCCTGGCTCATCCGGAGGACGTGGTCAACTGCACCGCCGCCGAGCTGGCAGAGCGCACCCTGGTGAGCGAGGCCAGCGTGATCCGGTTGTGCAAGCATCTTGGTTTCAAGGGCTATACGGACCTCAAGATCAAGCTGGCCGGCGAGCTGGGCAAAGGTCTGGACCGGGAAAGCCCGGTGCCGATCGGCATCCGGAAGGAGGACAGCGCCGAGCAGACGATCCAGAAGGTCCTGCGGATGGAATACGAGGATATCCGGTTTTCGCTGGACATGCTGGACGCCGAAAGCGCCGCGCGGTGCCTGGAGCTGCTGTGCCAGTGCAGGCAGCTGGCGTTTTTCGGCATCGGCTCCTCCTCGATCGTAGCGGCCAGCGCGAAGGAACATTTCCTGCATTACGGCAAGGCCGCCATGGCGGAGCAGGATAATACCACGCAGCTGATCCTGGCCAATACGCTGGGCGAAAACGACGTGGCCTTTTGCATTTCAATGTCCGGCGAGTCCTTTGTGCCCTGCGAGGCGGCCAAGATCGCCAAAGCCGGGGCGCCGCCACCGTGGCGCTGACGCAGACGCCCGGCTCCTCGCTGACGACCCTGTGCGACTGCGTGGTGCTTTCCCACCGGCGGGTGGGGGTCACGGACGACCTGGGCACCGTATCCCGCATCGTGCAGCTGGCCATCATGGACGCCCTGGCGATCGCTTATGCCGCCCGCAACTGGGACCGGACACAGGAAACGGCGGAGGAAAACCGCCAGCGCTTCCGCCAGATCCAATTCAAGCCCTGACTGTGTCATCAACGGAGAGGGATATGAAAGATCGTGCTCTGTATTACGTGCGCCAGCTAAGCCGCCGGTATCCGGCCCTCGGACCCTGCGTGCCCGATCTGAAGGAAGCCACCGACATGATCCTGCGCTCCTTTCGCCGGGGCGGCAAGCTGCTGATCTGCGGTAACGGCGGCAGCGCGGCCGACTCGCAGCACATCGTCGGCGAGCTGATGAAGGGCTTCGTGCTGCGGCGGAACCTGAACGAAGGGATGCGGGCGCAGATGGCCGCCGACCTGCCGGACGGCGAGTTTATCGCCCGGCATTTGCAGGGGGCGCTTCCTGTGCTTTCGCTGGTCGGTGAAACGGCGCTGCAAACTGCCTTTGCCAATGATGAAACGCCGGTGCTGGGCTTCGCCCAGCAGGTATGGGGCTACGGCGGCGAGGGCGATGTGCTGCTGGCCATCACCACTTCGGGCAATTCCGAAAATGTGCTGTACGCGGCAGAAACGGCGCACTTCAAGGGCCTCAAGGTGATCGGCCTGACCGGTGAAACGGGGGGCAGGCTCGCGCCCTGCTGCGATGTATGCGTCCGCGTGCCGGCCACCGAGCCCTTTGAGGTGCAGGAGTATCATCTGCCGGTATATCACGCGCTCTGTCTGGCGATCGAGGCGGAGGTCTTTGGCGAGCCGGAGGCCGCCCAGCCCATTCATCATTCATAAAGGAAGTGTAAGAACATGTATACAACCATGATCCCCATGATGGTGCAGGCCAAAAAGGACAAAAAAGGCGTGCCCGCCTTCAACATTCATGCGCTCGAGGTCGTGCCCATGATGGCGCGGACTGCCGAGGGGAAAGGGTCCCCGGTCATTTTGCAGGTTTCCGTTTCGACGGCCAAATATATCGGCTTTCAGCTGCTGGCGGATATCGTCCGCGAGGTAGCGGAGCCCATGGAGATCCCGGTCGCGCTGCACCTGGATCACGCCTCCTCCTTAGACGACATCGAGGCGGCGCTGGCCGGCGGCTTTTCCTCCGTCATGTACGACGGCTCCCGCCTGCCGCTGGATGAGAACATTCAAAACACCAAGCGGGCCGTCGCGCTGGCCCGCGCCGCCAACGCCTCCATCGAGGCCGAGCTGGGGATCGTGGGCCGCGGCAAGATCATCGAGGCCTACCCCTATACCGATCCCGCGGACGCCAAGGAATTTGTCGCCGAGACCGGCGTTGACGCGCTGGCGGTGGGCATTGGCACCCATCACGGCCAGTACAAGGCCAAGACCGAGATCCGCCTGGACATCCTCGATCAGATCCACCAGGCGGTGGACATCCCCCTGGTGCTGCATGGCGGCACCGGCGTCAAGGAGGAGGATGTCAAGACCTGCGTGCGCCTGGGGATGCTCAAGCTCAATTTCGGCACCGAGCTGAACGTCTCCTGGGTTAATCGGGCCAAGCGGGTGTTCGCCGAGGCCGAGCCGGACGATTCCCTGCGGGAGCTGATGCTCCTTTGCAACGCTGCCATGGCAGAGACCATCGCCCGCAAGATCGACCTGGTGCGCGACGTTTGATTTTAAGCGCGGACGCGCTTGAAATAATCATTACTATCCTATTACTCAAAGGAGGGTATCCCATGAAGAAACTTGTTGCTCTGCTCCTGGCTGCGATCATGGTCCTGTCCCTGGCCGCGGCGGCGCTGGCCGACGGCGATCGCAAGCTCGTGATCTATTCCGCCGTGTATGACGACGAGACCCAGGGCCTCTGCAAGCGCTTTGAAGAAGTCTCCGGCATCAAGACCAGCTGCGTCGTGCTGGGCGGCGGCGAGATCCTCGCCCGCGTTCAGAACGAAAATGAAAACGCCACCGCCTCCGTGTGGTTCGGCGGCCCCGCTGACCCCTTCATCACAGCGAAGAACCAGGGCCTGCTGCTGGCCTATGAGTCTCCCAACGCGGCGGCCATCGAAGGCAAGTACAAGGATCCCGATAACTATTGGACCGGCGTCTATATCGGCTATGTCGGCTTCGTTTGCAATAACGAGCGCCTGGCTGAGCTGGGCATGGAAGCTCCGGATTCCTGGGAGGACCTGCTGGATCCCCGCCTGAAGGGCGAAATCAAAATGGCTTCTCCCGCCGCCTCCTCCACCGGCTATGTGATCCTGGCCACTGTCCTCCAGCTGATGGGCGTGGACGAGGGCTTTGATTACATGGGCAAGCTGGATGAGAACATCCTGGAGTACACCACCCGCGGCGGCGGCTGCATCACCGACGTGATCGCCGGCGAAATCGCAGTGGGCATCTGCTTCTGCCACGACGCCATCACCCAGCAGCTGAACGGCTATGCCGACCTGCTGACCGTGAACGTGCCCGAGGAAGGCACCGGCTACGAGACCGGCGCGATGGCCATCATCGCCAACGGCCCCGACCAGGAGGAAGCCAAGGAATTTTATGACTGGGCGCTGACCGCCGATTGCCAGAACATCTACAAGGAATACGGCGCGCTGCAGTTCCTGACCGCTCCCGGCGCGGAGACCCACGAGGCCGTGGCCCGCATCGCGGACGCCAAGACCATCGAGTATGATACCGCCTGGGCCGGCGAGCACAAGGAAGAGTTCACCTCCCGCTGGGCGCAGATCACCGGCCGCTGATCCGGCGTTTGATCCGGGGCGGGGCTCTGGCTTCTCCCCGGCTGATCCGATGATCCCGATCGTCTGATTGCAGGATGGAAGGCGCCTTTCCGGCGCTTTCCATCTTGCGCGTTTCATTACATATCTCATCTCAGTTTTTTCTATCGCTGCCAAACCCCGATCAAGGAGGCTGATCCCCGTATGGAAAAAGCGGAACGCTTTGAACGAAAGCGCTGGCTTCAGGACCCGATCCTGCTGTTGATCATCGTGTTTGTGATCGCCGCGCTGGTGATCTTCGTCCTGCTGCCGCTGCTGTCGATCATTCAGGGCAGCTTTACTGATAAGGCCAGCGGCGCGGTTACGCTGGAAACCTATCGCAAGGTATTCGCGGACCGCAATTTCCGCGCGTCCTTTGGCAACACGTTATGGCTCGGCTTCGTGGTCGGTCTCTTTTCTACGATTCTGGGCTTCCTTTTCGCCTATACGAAGCAGTGCGTCAAAAGCCCCTTCAAAAAGCTGTACAGCGTCGTGGAGATCCTGCCCATTATTTCCCCGCCCTTTGTGCTGGCCTTTTCCGCCATCACGCTGCTGGGCCGTCGCGGGCTGATCACCTACCGGCTACTGGGGCTTCGCAACGTCAATATCTACGGCTTCTGGGGGCTGGTGATCGTGCAGACGCTGTCCTTCTTCCCCATCGCCGCGATGACGCTGGACGGACTGCTGGAGAATTTCGACGTTTCCATGGAGGAGGCCGCCCGCAACCTGGGCGCCAGCCGCTTCCGTGTTTTCCGGACCGTGCAGATCCCCATGCTGGCCAGTGGCCTGGCCAACGTGTTCCTGCTGTCCTTCATTGAATCCGCCACCGATTTTTCCAACCCGACGATCCTGGGCGGCGGATATACCACCCTGGCCACGCAAATCTACGTCCAGGCCATCGGCAATTATAACCAGCAGGCCGGTACGGCCATCGCGACCATCCTGCTGCTGGTTACGGTCGGCATCTTTGTGCTGCAAAAGGCCGTGCTGGACAAGCGCTCTTACGTGACCCTCACCGGCAAGGCAAGCCGCGTGCGCGAGATGATCGATGATCCCAAGATCATGATCCCCACCAATGCCCTGTGCCTGTTCATCTCCTTTACGGTGCTTTTGTTTTACGTGTTCCTGGTGCTGTCCTCCTTCTTTAAGACCTGGGGCGCGGATTACACGCTGGTGCTCAAGAATTACGACTACGTCTTCCAATACAGCATGAAGCCGGTCAAGGATACGCTGATCATCGCCCTGATCGCCGCGCCCATCGGGGGCGTATTGGCCATGATCATCTCCTTCCTGGTGGTGCGCAAGCGCTTTGTCGGCCGGCGGCTGATCGAATACGTCTCCATGCTGGGCATGGCGGTGCCCGGCACGGTGTTCGGCCTCGGCTATATCCTGACCTTCAATACGCCGCCCCTGGTGCTGACCAATACGCTGTGGATCCTGGTGATCTGTTTGGTGATGACCCGTCTGCCGGTCGGCGTGCGCTCCGCCATGTCGGCGCTCAGGCAGATCGATCCGAGCATCGAGGAAGCCGCCAGCGACCTGGGCGCGCGGACCACCAAGGTATTCGCCTCGGTCACGCTGCCCCTGATTCGGCCCGCCTTCTACACCAGTCTTGTGTTCAGCTTCGTCAAGAGCATGACGGCCATCAGCGCCGTGATATTCCTGGTGTCGGCCAATTATAATCTGCTGACCGTGCGCATCATGCAGCACGTGGACAAGGGGCAGTTCAGCTACGCGGCGGCATTGTCCACCATCCTGATGGTCATCGTATTCGTGGCAGTCGGCCTGATGAACGTAGTCCTGAACCATTTGGGCCGCAGCACGGACACCAAATTCGATATGTTCAAGCAGTAGGAGGAAGCACGATGAGCGAACAAAAGGTATATACGACCAATCCCAACGCCAAGCGCCTGCAGCTGATCGACCTGGAAAAGGTTTATCCCAACAAGCACGGGGCGGACGTCCACGCGGTAGATCGGATCAATATGGACATCGCTCCCGGCGAGTTTGTGACCCTGCTCGGGCCCTCGGGCTGCGGCAAGACCACCACCCTGCGCATGATCGCCGGCTTTGAAAAGCCCACCGGCGGCGACATCCGCCTGGGCGGGGAGAGCATCCGCTATCTGTCTCCCGACAGGCGGGACACGGCCATGGTGTTTCAGACCTATGCGCTGTTTCCTAACCTGAACGTATACGACAATATCGCCTATGGCCTCAAGATCAAAAAGCTGACCCGCCAGGAGATCCAGGAAAAGGTGATGGGCATCCTGAACCTGACCGGACTGATGGGCCTTGAGAATAGGCACACCAACGAGCTGTCCGGCGGCCAGCAGCAGCGCGTCGCCCTGGCACGCGCTCTGGTCATGGAGCCCGGCATCCTGCTGTTTGACGAGCCGCTGTCCAACCTGGACGCGAAATTGCGCATCCAAATGCGCACCGAGATCCGCAAGATTCAGCGCGCTGTGGGCATCACCGCCGTTTATGTGACGCACGATCAGGCCGAGGCTATGAGCATGTCCGACCGGATCGTGATTCTCAAGGACGGCAGGATCGAGCAGATGGGCTCTCCCAAGGAGGTCTATTACAGCCCCGTCAGCGAATTTTCCGCTAATTTTATCGGCACGGCGAATATGCTGCACGGAAAAGTGGTTGGCAAGCAGGACGATGGAATCAGCGTCAGCGTGCTCGATATGGAAATCTCAGGCATCAAAACGGATCGCGAGTTCGTTGTCGGCGACGAATGTACCCTGGTCATCCGCCCGGAGGCCTGCACGGTGCAGGAAAAGGGGCTGCTGTCCGCCAAGGTCGTCTTTTCCACCTTTATGGGGTCCTATCAGCTGTATGAGCTGGAGGTGGGCGGCAATCGCTTCACCGTGCACGAAAACAACCCAAAGAACCAGCATATCTACGAGACCGGCGAAACCGCCCGCATCGAGCTGGACGTCGCCGATATCCACGCGATCTGACGGGAGGAGGAGGGCATGGCGCATCGCCTGCTGATCCTGACCGGGTGGCCGGGCGCCGGAAAAACCACCACGGCGGCCTTCATTCTGGCGCGCTGGCCGGGGCTTCGGCTCCTGTCCTATGACGCTGTCAAGGAAGAGTGGTTCGACCGGGAGGGCTTTTCCTCCCTGGAGGAGCGGGCCGCGCTGAACGAAAGGAGCCTCCAGGCCTATTGGGCGCTGGTCGACCAGGGGCTTTCAAGGGGCGAGGAGCTGCTGCTGGAATATCCGTTCGGGCAAAAGCATCGGGAAGCGCTGCTGGCGCTCTCGGCCAAGCATCAGGCGCAGCCCGCCACCATCCTGTTAAACGGCGATCCTCATACCCTGTACCGCCGCTACGCCGAGCGGGACCGGCATCACGCCCGGCATCCCGGACATTATTCGGAATGTTATCACAAGGGCGCAGCGGCGCGGCCCATGCCCATCCCGACCGAGGAGGACTGGATCGCCGATTGCCGCGCCAAGGCCTACGATATCCGGCTGGGGCCGACCCTTCGCCTGGATATGACGGACCCGGCCCAGGCCGATTTCCCGGCCCTTGAACGATTCCTCGAGCAAATCAAAGCAAAGGAGCAGCCTTTTATGGAGCATACCGTCACGACCTATGTTTCGGAGCTGAAAGCCGAGCTCGATAAGCTGGATACGACTGCTTTTGACCGCGTCATCGACATCCTGCTTGCCGTATATCGGCGGGACGGCCAGGTGTTTATCGCCGGCAACGGCGGCAGCGCGGGAACGGCCAATCATTTCGTCTGCGATTTCGGGAAAAACGCGGTCGCGGGGGATCGGCGGCGCTTCCGTGTGCTGTCCGTTTCCGACAACGTGGAAAAGATCACCGCCCTGGGCAACGATATCGCGTTCGACCAGATTTTTCGTTTTCAGCTCGGGAATCTGATGCGCCCGGGCGACGCGTTGATCGTGATCAGCGCCAGCGGCAATTCTCCCGACCTGGTGCAGGCCTGCGAGTACGCTAAGGGTCTCGGCTGCCCGGTGATTGCCCTGTCCGGTTTCGGCGGGGGCAAAATCTGTGACGGCGCGGACGCCGTGCTCAAGACGGATATGACCAGCTACGAGCGCATCGAGGATCTGCACATGTCCATCCTGCACATGATCGTCTGCTGGTTTAAGGAGCATCAGGAGGCGCTGAGCACGGACAACTGAAATATACAACGCAGAATACGGCCCCGGGAAAAGGCTCCCGAGGCCGTATTGATGTGCAAGGTTTAGACGTCAATCAGTATCAGGCTTACTGCCCGATCTTCTCCAGCGCCTTATTCAGCGCCTCGATAAAGGCGGCGCTGGTGATGGTCGCGCCGGTCACGCTGTCGATCTCCGCGGAGCCGACGGCCTTGGCTTCCGCCACCAGGGTTTCCAGCGCGACGTCGCCGATGCCGACAGTCTCGTTGGCCTCGGTCACCTTGATGTCGATGATCTCGCCGTTCATGACGGTGACGGCTACCTTGATCGCGCCGCCCATGCCGTTGTCGGAGGAGCCGCTGTAAACGTTCGCGCCGTAGGCGGTGTTCGCGTCGCCGGTGCCGGCCGTGTAGGCCAGTTCCTGCACCTCGACCTCCTCGCCGGCGGCGAGGGCGGCCAGCTCCGCCTGCTTCTTGGAGTTGACCATCGTCGCGGGCGAGCCGCCGCGCTGGTCAAAGTAGGAAAGCTTATCGGTCTTGGTCAGGTCGTTGGTCTCCGGGCCTGCGTACTCTTCCTTGAGCGTTGTATCGGCGGTAGCGATGCCCTCCTCATCGACGGAGGCGGCAGCGCGGCCCGCGATATAAGCGGAGGTGATGACGCGGCCCAGACCGTGCACGTGCATGCAGCCCGCGCTCTCCCCGGCGGCAAAGAGGCCGGGAATGGGGTTCGCTTCGAGGTCGAGCACCTGCATGGAGCCGTCCGTGCGCAGGCCGGCCAGCGTGTCGTGCAGATTGGGCGTCGCCCATACGCAGTAGAACGGGCCCTGCTCAATGGTGTAATCCAGGTTGACCCGGCCCCAATCGTCGCCAGTCCCTGTCTGCACGGCGGCGTTAAAGCGGGCCACGGTTTCCATCAGGATATTAGGGTCCATCCGAATATCCTCGTAGTACTTGTTGACGACCGCCTCGGCCAACTCCTCCAGGGTGTCGGCCTTGAAGGCGTAGCCGAACTCATAATCTACGGCATTTTCCATGTCCCAGTCGTTGCGGTCGGCCGCGGCCTGGTCGAAGATCGCCCACAGCGGGCCGCCATAGCACTCGGCGTTGCCGTCGCCGTCCGCGTCGATAAATACGCTGCACAGCGCGGTGGAGAAATATTCGTAGCTCTTGGGCAGGGAGCGGCTGTTCGTCAGCAGGTCCTCATTGCCGCAGCGCTGGCCGAGCATGTTCACCACGATCATGCTCTTGTAGTCCGGTACGATGCCGCGGGAGCGGAACAGCTTCCAAACCTTGCTGTTCTCATCGAAGCCGTTGCCGTATCCGTACTGGCATCCCACGCGGGCCGGGGCGACGATGGCCGCGCCGTCATCCACCATATATCCGGCCATGGAGCCCATGGCCGCGCCGACCTTCAGCGCCGCGATCTCGCCGGAGGCGTCCTGGTCGGAAAAGGGCATACCGGCCAGGCCGTCGAATTCCGGGCCCAGGCGCGGGTCGATGCTGGTGCGGAAGGTCACGTTACCGATGGAGCCGCCTGTGCAGATGATCACGGCCTTGTTGGCCCGCACATATACGTGATCCTTCGTGCACTCGATATTTCCCTCGGAGAAGAAGCTGGTCAGCGGCTCCGTCTCTCCGGGCAGGATGGTCGGGGTATAGCTGGCCTGGATGCCGATGACCCGGCCCTCGGTCTGCCCTTCGCGGACGATGGTATCCATATGGTAGTTCATCAGGAAGGGCACGCCTGCGTCGCGCAGGCTCTTTTCCAGGGGACGGGTGACGCCGATCCCGTTGTTTTTGCGGCCGGTGATATCGTTGACCCATTCGGTGGCGTCCACATAGGTCATCCGGGCGATGCCGTCCGCGTCGTAGCCGCCGTCCCGGTAATAGGAGCGCACCATAGGCTCGATGTCCTGCACGATGATCCCCTTTTTCAGGATAAACTCATAGGCCTCGGCCATGCTGTTGGCCACGCTGCGCACCACGGCGCGGTCGTTGTAGCGGGAATCCAGGAAGCCGCGCGTATGATCATAATAATACAGGTCGGCGGAATCTGTGACGTCCCACCTCTGTTGGTCGACGGTATAGCCGCCGGAGTGCAGCTGGCCCTCGGATACCGCCGCGTGGCCGCCGCAATCGTAATTGGCCTCGACCACCAGCACGGATGCGCCGTCCTCCAGCGCCTTGAGCGCCGCGGGAAGCCCCGCGCCGCCCGCGCCGATCACGACGACATCCGCCTCGTAATCCCACGCGATCTCATCGGCGGTTTCCGCCAGGGAAACGCCCGACATGATGCTCGCGCAGAACACGATCAGCAATAGCTTTGCAAGCAAAGAACGATGCTTCATCATATTGTCTTACCTCCTCATCGATCGTCCTTGATCATCTTCCGGAATTGGCCGCTTCGTCGAAGATGAATTCCGGAATCACGCCGGTCGCGGCCACATAGCCGGAAATGAAGCCGAAGGCGCAGGCGTCCGCGTCGGCGTTGGAGCCCAAGCGATTGGTGCCGTGCACGCCGCCCGTCACCTCGCCCGCCGCGTACAATCCAGGGATCACATTGCCATAGATATCCACCACCTGAGTACTGGTATTGATCACCAGGCCGCCCATGGTGTGATGCACCGAGGGATACTGCGGAATGGCGTAATAGGGGCCCTCCTCCATCTTGACCATCGTGGCGGCCATCACCTTGCCAAAATCGGGATCGATGCCGCTGTCGATATAGCCGTTGTGCTTTTCCACGGTGGCCTTGAGGTTTTCGGCGGACACCGCAGGGTACATGCTCTTGATGGCGGTCGCGTTGATTTGCTGCGCCAGCTCCTCCAGGGTATCGGCCTTCAGCACGCGGCCCTCGGCTACCCCGGCGTCGATCTCCGGCTTGGTGGTGAAGGTGACGACCGGCTCGGTAAAGATGGCATAGGTCGAGATGAAGCCGGAATTGGCGGCGGCGTTGGCGCATACGTCGCGGCGGTCGCCCTCGTTGACGTAGCGGT
Organism: Clostridia bacterium; assembly: GCA_017469085.1. Taxonomy (GTDB): domain Bacteria; phylum Bacillota; class Clostridia; order Christensenellales; family Aristaeellaceae; genus UBA4246. Next base: position 1,838 of record JAFUHB010000088.1, on the reverse strand, counting down.
TGCCTTGCCAATCCACATAAATGACCCCGTAGGACGGGCCGGTGAAGGGCCATACGGCGTATTTATCCAGTACGCCCGTGATGGGATCGGCCCAGGGATAACGCTGGATGTTGCTCATCTGCATCGTATTCGCGCCGATGGCCTGCGCCAGGTAAATCCCCTCGCCCGTGGAGGCGGCGGTGATGTTGGTGGTCGGAATATCGGCGGTCAGATAGGGCACCTGGGTCTGACGCATCTGCACGTTGGAGGAAAAGCCGCCTGTGGCCAGCACGACGCCCCGCTCGGCCCGGATCGTGCGGTAGCCGTCCTCGGTCGCCACGCGGATGCCTACCACCCGGTTGTCCTCGTCACGGGTCCGGTAGATTTCCACCATCTTGGTATTCAGCTCCAGGGTCACGTTGGGCTGGCGGTCGATCATCTGACGCTGAATATTGGTGATGTCGGCGCCGACCTGCTCCTTGGTCACATAAGTCCGGTAGCCGTAATGCCCGCCAGGCCGCGCCAGGGTGTTGCGGATCTCCAGACCGTTGTCCAGCAAAAGGTTCAGGTAATAGGGGGACCCCAGGACCATTTCCTCGACCAGGGCCGGCACACTCATCAGGTCGCCGCCATTCAGGGTATCCTCGATGTGCTTGGCGGCGGCGTCGGGTATCAGGCCGAATTCTTCCTGCAAACGGGCCGCCTCCTTGGAGGTATAGGCGGCGTACTGACCGCCGTTGATAGCGCTGTTGCCGCCGGTGGTGGACAGCTTTTCCACCAGGACGGTCCGCGCTCCGGCCTCGCCCGCAGAATACGCGGCCGCCAGGCCGGCAAAGCCGCCGCCTACCACGACGACGTCATAGGTCTCGTCCCACTGCTCGGGCACCTCGAAGGAGCCCATCACGGGGTAATAATCCCAATTGACCTTGGGCGCGCCGGCGGTTTGGTAATCGTCCGGATCCAGGCCGGCCTGGCGCAGGGCGGCCGCTACGGCCGCCTTGATGCCGTTGGAGGTCATGGTCGCGCCTGCGATCCCGTCGATCCCGATGGATTGAGCGTCCACGATTCGCTGGGGCATCAGCTCCAGGGCGGGAAATCCGGTGTCGGTCTCGTGATGTTCCTTGACCTCGACCTTTTCGATCCGCCCGTCCGTCAGGGTCACATCGACGACCAGGCCGTCAAACATGCCCTTAACGGTTTCCGTGTAAGTGTCGGCCAGGGCGACGCCGCTCAACAGCGACACGGCCATGACCAGAACCAGGAACAGTGCAAGCAGCTTCCTCATATGTTGGATCCCTCCTTCTTTTTCCGCCCGGGGATGATTCCCGCAGGCTTCGCTGCCCTGATTTTATCATCAGCAGACTCACGGAGAGGTCACATTCGGTCCGCAAAACGAGCGGCGGGGTTGGGGCCCGCCGCTCGCTTGTCGATATGTTTTTTAATGTTATGATGATATTACAGAAAGGAAGCGTCGATCAGCGTGCCATCGAGAGCGCTGATCAGGGCGTATTCAGAGGATTCGCCCTGATACAGTACCTGCCAGACAGGGGCGAATATCATGCCGTCCTCTTTCTTTTCGGCGCGGATGGCGCTGTAGGTGAGCGCTACGCGTTGGATGGAGACGATTTCCCCACCGTGCCGGGAGGCGGCGATCGCCTCATACAGCTTTTCGACGGCGGCTTGCGGCGCGATCAGGGTCTCCGGGGTATAAGCGACCGGGCCGCGCTCAAAGGTCTGAGTGATATTGGCGTAGGCGATGCCGCGGGCGGTGACGTACAGCATCGCCTCCTGGTGATGATCGCTCACATGATCTACGCCCAGCGGCGTATAGATCAGGAAATAGCCCTCATCGTCCACCG
>JAFUHB010000087.1 GCA_017469085.1 Clostridia bacterium | reverse complement strand
CGGTCTCGGTAAAATCTACATGATAACTCAAAGGAGGCCGAGCTCCTTTTCCATATCGTCGAGGGTATAGGTGTCAGGCTGGGCGCGATATTCGGCGAGGGCAGTTTCATAGGCTTTCAGATCAAGCTCGTCCTCGATCCGGTCCAAGACAGATTGGCGCACCAGCTCTGAAACGCTTAAACCGTTCATTTCGGCAAAGCTTTTGATCAGCAGCGTATCCGCATCGCTCAACCTTAATGAGATGGTCATCATATCGCCTCCTTTATGTAATACATTGTATTACACAAAGGAGGCGTTGTCAAGGTCCTTTTTAGATAAAGTTTACGAAATGCCTGACGGAGAGGGAGAAAGCAGCAGCTCTTCCGCGTTTTTTCGGCCGATGCGGAGCATCTCCTGTTCCGAAAACGCCATCTGGTCCAGGAGGTCCATATAGCGGTCCAGGATTTCATCGTGCCGCAGAGTTCGGCTAAACGGCCAATCCGTTCCGAACAGCAGCCGCTCCGCGCCGAAGCGGCGCAGGATGTCGCCTGCCTCACGGACGCCGAAGCGCTCGGCCAGGTCGGGCAGGATCGCCGAGATATCAAAAAAGGCGTCCAGCTCCACGGCGTCCTCCCACTGAAAGCCCCCCAAATGGCAGACGATCACCCGAAGGCCCGGATGCCGCTTCATCCAGGCCTTGATCCGGGCTGGAGCGCAAAAATCTCCCCGGTCCTGCTCGCGGGCGCTGGCCGGATAGGCGTGCACGGCGATCGGGCATCCCAGCCCGACCGCGCAATCCGCGATCGCGTCGTTATACGGGTCGTCGATGTTCATGCCGCTGTTGTTCGGATGCAGCTTGATCCCCCGGAAGCAGGGGTTTTTCAAGGCCCTTTGAAGCTGGGCGCAGGAGTCCTTCGCCGTATTTCGCACGTCGACGTCCGCAAAGCAGCAGAGCCGGCCCTCGCTTTGCTCGCACAGCTCGCTGAGGTTGCGGTGGACCGCCTCGACCGTAAAAGCCATGGACATCAGCCACGGGTCGTTGAGCGGCATCACGACCGCCCGCTCGATATGGTAGCGCTCCATCAGCCGCCGGTAATCCGCCCAGACGGCATGGGAAAATTCATCCTCCGCGTCCGGGTTGGCGTCGAGCACCTCCCGGGGAAGGATGTGAATGTGCGCGTCGATTTTCGGCAGCTCCCGCCAAAGCATAAAAGTACCTCCCGTGATACCGTTTACCCTATGATATCACGGGAGGAATATTGCGGCAATCACGTTTGGCGGGGGAATCCTTCCCCCGCCAACACCACCCCCTGACGCCTTTTCCTCTCGGCCCATCGGGCCTCCCGGGCGGAAAAGGCGCAAGGTGCAAATCGCTGGCGCGATTTGGTCCTCGCACCGCGCATGTCGCTGCTGCGGATTTCAGTCGAGGGTGTTCCCCCTCGACGCTCCCCTCTCGTTCCTTAACGAGTTTGTTTTCACAGAGGCAAACAGTAACCGGCTCATTTATAGTACTTTTTCCAGGAAGCTGATCAGCCGGGGGCTTTCGGGGTGGTCAAACAGGGCGTGGGAGGGCTTGTCCTCCTCAATATGGCCGCCGTCCAGGAAGATCGTGCGGGCGCTGACCTCGCGGGCAAAGCGCATCTCATGCGTCACCACGATCATGGTCATGCCGGACTCGGCAAGGCGCTTCATGACGTCCAGCACCTCGCCGATCATCTCCGGGTCGAGGGCGCTGGTGGGCTCGTCGAACAGCATGACCTCCGGCTCCATCATGAGGGCGCGGACGATGGCGATGCGCTGCTT
>JAFUHB010000086.1 GCA_017469085.1 Clostridia bacterium | reverse complement strand
CTTGCCGGAGGGATTGACCCTCCCGAACAGGATATCGGCGGTGACTTTGCCGCTCATCATGCCCCCGAAGAAGGGGCATACGATGGCGTTGACGCGATCCACATAATCAGAAAGCTCGACAGGGCCCGTGGCGTTGATGATGAGCACCACCCTGCCGCCGGCAGCCTCCGCCTCCATGATCGCCTTCTCAAGTGCCTGGCGATCGTCCGCGTCCATCTCCATGTCTTCCCGGTCGATTCCCTCCCGCGCGTCCGCGCCGACGGTGACGATCCAGGTTTTGGAATCCGCCGCGTCCTCAAAGCGCACGTTCTCAGGTCCGACGATTGCCGCCGCGGCCTCGTAGGGATTGGTGGCGAGGTCGGTGGAGGCCGCGACGCTCGCCGGTATGATGACAAACTGCTTGCTGCGCTTCCCGTAGAACACGACCTTCTCATCGTTTGACAGGGGCAGCGTGCCGTCGTTTTTCAGCAGGACACTGCCCTCCTGCGCGGCCCTTTCGGTGATGGCGTACGCGTCCCGCAGGTCGAAATCGGGCCGCTTGCCCTTGAAGGGAATGGAATCCAGCGTCACGCGGAGGATGTTCCTGATGGCGGCATTCAGCGCTTCCTCGCTGACGCGCCCCTCCCTGACCGCCTCGACGATCGCCCTGATGCCGAGAGGGCCAGGCATGGTCAGGTCCGTGCCGGCGGCCACCGCGGAGGGAACGTCGTAGGACGCGCCCCAATCGGAAACCACAAAGCCGTCAAAGCCCCATTGGTTCCTGAGCACATCCGTGAGCAGCCATCGGTTCATCGCGCAGGGGACGCCGTTGATCTTATTGTAGGCGGACATGATCGTCTTCGCGCCCGCGTCTATAGCCATTTTAAACGCCGGGAAATAGATCTCATGCAGCGCGCGCTCAGGAATATGCTCCTCAACCCCAAGGCGATCCTTTTCCTGACTGTTCGCCGCGAAATGCTTCAGGTTGGCCAGAACGCCCGTCTTCTGAATTCCCCTTGTCATTGCGGAGGCCATCACTCCGGTCAAATACGGGTCCTCCGAATAGCTCTCAGCCAGTCGGCCGCACAGCGGGTCTCTGTGGATGTTCATGCAGGGGCCGAGGATCATATCAATGCCCTTGCTGCCCAGTTCGCGCGCAACGACCTCTCCGTCCGCTTCCACAAGCTCCGGATTCCAGGTGCACGCGAGGGCGATGGCAGGCGGATAGCAGCCGTTCTCCAGCTTCGACGACGGCGCGCCGGTCTTCGCCTGCTCGACCATTCTGCGCTTCAGCGCGTCCAGCGCGATCAGCAGACCGCCCATGCTGCCATTTTTCTCCCGGTCCAGCGGCTGACCCTTTGCCTTCGCGTCGGCGGCCAGCTTCTGATAGATCGCCTCACCCAGGTATTCCCTCATGTTGAGGCCCGTGCAGGTATCGACCATGTATATGGCCGGAATGCCGTACTTCGGCATGGCGGCGGACCGAAAGGGTGAACTGCCCTGGATCATTTCCGCTTTTTCTTCGATGGTCATTTCCGCAATGATCGCTTCAATGGATGCTTCGTGCTTCAACTGGGTCGCCATGATGAATCCCTCCTCTGTTAATCACATTTTAATTTACTGTTTTGTTTTATGATACAATAATCTTGATATTATTATCAAATATATGATATAATCTCTTGAGGAGGGATCGCTATGAAGCGCACTGACATTCAGACGGATCACAAATACTCCCAGGGCTATATCCTTAAGTTTGAAAGGCTCTTCAACGATCTGGTCTTCGCTCGACAGGAAGCCGGGCTGCTGCACAACACGGAGGAGTGGGGCTATTGGATCTATGATTGTATGAAGCGCCACGACCTGGACGGCATTCTGGACGCCCTGGTTACGGGCGGCACAGACTACGCGCCGGGCAAGCTCTCAAAGGAGGAGCTGCGCTCGAGCAAGAACCTGATGATATCCCTGATCTCGGTGATGGTCCATTTCGCGGTGCGCGACCGCATCATCG
>JAFUHB010000085.1 GCA_017469085.1 Clostridia bacterium | reverse complement strand
TATATTTGCCCTCCAGAAGATCCTGATCGATCGCATCCCAGATGAAATTGCTGTTTTCGCGTGCGTGATCCATGAAAAGTCTCCTCTCAAAGTGTCTTGGAAACATTGCCATTATAGACGCTTTGATAGGAAAATACAAGCATGGCAGGGCGTTTCAATCGCATTTTTTAGCATGCGATAAGGCGATTCATGAATTCAGGCTTGAAAGAAAAGAGCTTTAGCGCTATAATATTTCCGAACTTCTGAAGAAAGGAGGTTGAACGGTTTTGCTCAATTTGAGGATTCTTTCTCAGGCGCAGGCCGAAGAAAATGTACAGCCGGAGCTCAAAAGCAAGGAGCACTGGGATGAAATGAAAAGTGAAATCTATTCCCAGCACGAAATTGCGTTCGGCGACATTGTCAAGGCGATCCAAAAGGCCATCAGCGGAGCTTATGAGGATGGCATGACGCGCAAGCAATTGAGAAAAGAGAGCGGCCTGAAGAAAAAGCATTTCAAGCAAGTCGAGGGCGTTGATATGGATACGCCGATCGGCGATGTGATCAAAGTGCTTGCCGCAACAGGCAGAACGCTGGCGGTCGTACCGCTGGAGGATGTCGAACAGAAACAGGACGGAACGAACGGCTAAAAGCCCCCGCCCTTTTTTTATGCCTTATTCCCCCAGAATTATGCATAAACTAAATGAATGATTGCATAATGCGTGTCATTTTGATATAATACACGCAGGAAAAAGAAAGGGAGGCGGGCTGTGCGAAAGCGATTATTATGGATCGTCCCCTTTTTGTTTCTCGTCGCGGTGGATCAATGGGTAAAATGGATTTCGACAGATGTGGAAGCCCCGCTGATTCCCGGCCTGGTATCCATTGCCGCCACGAAAAACTACGGCTTTTCGCTGGGTATGTTGGGCGACGCTTCCTGGTTGGCCGCGATCCTTTCGAGCTTTGTGATCATCGCGATCATATTGCTTCTTATCCGATCCACATTCACCAAGGCAATGCGTTTCGCAATGCTCATGATCCTGAGCGGCGCGTTCGGAAACCTACTCGATCGTCTTTTTTTCGGCTATGTGCGGGATATGTTTCGGCTGGATTTTATTCAGTTTTACATTTTTAATCCTGCCGATATCTGGATTACGCTGGGTTGTATCCTGGCGGGAGCTCTGATTTTGACGGGGAAGGCTGATGCAGGAGAAAAGTAGAACGGAGCAGAAGCTTGGCGATGTTCTCCATTTGACGGGCGACGGGCGACGGCTTGACGTCCTGCTTACCCAGGCGGGGCTTTCACGCTCCCGTGCGGCAAAATTGATTGAGGACGGGCGTGTATTTGTAGGCAACATGCAGTCAAAAAAGCCGTCCCTTCGCCCGGAGACGGGCGTATCCGTGCGCGTTGAACTGCCTCAGCTTCAGGAAACGACGAATCTTCCCCAGGATATCCCCATCGAAATTCTGTATGAGGATGAGTACCTGGCGGCCGTCAATAAGCCGGCGGGCCTCGTAGTCCATCCCGCGGCAGGCAATGAGGACGGTACGCTTGTCAACGCCCTCCTTTATCATTTGAACAGCCTGTCCGGAATCGGCGGCGAGCGAAGACCGGGGATCGTGCATCGACTGGATAAGGATACAAGCGGTCTGCTCCTGGTTGCGAAGGATGACGCCACGCATCTTGCCCTGTCCGAAATGCTGGCGGAGCGAAGGATCGAAAAGCATTATCGCGCGATCGTTTTGGGGCGCATGAAAGATGAGACGGGATACATTGACGCGCCGATCGGTCGAAGCCAACAGGATCGCAAAAAAATGGCGATCCGGGCGGACGGAAGGCCGTCGCAGACGGAATGGCGTGTATTGAAAGCATTGGATCATGGCGTTACGTCTTATCTCGACGTTCATATTATTACCGGGCGCACGCATCAGATCCGCGTACATATGGCTTCCATCGGCCACCCGGTGCTGGGAGACCCGATCTACGGCTTTCAGCATATGCCGCCTGCAAAACGTTTGATGCTTCACTCTTATTCCATCCGCTTTATCCATCCGGCAACAGGCCGCGAAATGACGCTGACCGCTCCCTGTCCGTTTGAACCGACGGAGTAAAACCATGAAAGCAAAGAAACAAAAGGCCATCGATATCGCCCTGAGCAACGCGCTCTTTGATGATCGAAAGGCGGCTGAAGCGGCGTTTCTGGCCGGTGAGGTCACCTGGGAGGGCAAAAGGCTGAAAGCGGGCGATATGCTGAATCCGGATGAGTGCTCCCTGCATATTCATCGCGCGATCCCCTACGCCGGAAAAGGCGGGTTCAAATTGCAGGGCGCGCTGGATGATTTTGACATCTGCGTAGCTGGCTTGACCTGCATCGACGCTGGCGCCTCTACGGGCGGATTTACCGATTGCCTGATCCAGAACGGCGCGTCGCTCGTGTACGCGGTGGACGTTGGCTTTGGACAGTTGGCCGGTTCCCTGCGCCAGAACAATCGAGTGCTCAACCTTGAGCGCACCAATATTTCCGACGCTAAGCTGCGCGCGCTCTCCCCCACGCCGGTTTTGGCAACCGTAGATCTGAGCTACCTTTCGCTCCGCAAGGCGATCCCGCAGTTTGCGGAAATCCTTCATGAGCAGGGAGAAATGCTGTGCCTGGTCAAGCCGCTGTTTGAAATCGACGACGCCGGCGCAAGAAGAAGCGGAATCATCCCGGAGGACGCTTACGCTCCCCTGCTGGAGGCGCTGATCCGGGATATCAATCACCTGCCTTATGCGGCAGTGCGCGATGTGACGCACAGCCATGTGACCGGGAATGCCGGAACGAGGGAGTTTTTTTTGCACGTATGCCTGGGCCACGAGAAAAACGATCCGTTGCTTTTATCGGATAAGATCCCTTCCGTGATCGAACGGGCCCGTCTGCTGGAGGAGTACCGAAAATGACGGATCTCTCCATGAAGGATACCATCGCGGCGCTGGCCACAGCGCCGGGTGAAGCCGGAATCGCGATCATCAGGATTAGCGGCGACCAAGCAGAGGCCATCCTGCGCGCCGTCTTTCGTCCGGCGGATCAGACGGTTACCGAATTTGAGCACTGCAAGCTGTATTATGGTCGTGTGGTAGATCAAGGGCAAGAAATTGACGAGTGCATGGCCGTGCTGATGAAAGGACCCCGGTCTTATACGCGGCAGGATGTAGCAGAATTGCAGCTGCACGGCAGTCCCTGGTCCGTCCGCCAAACGCTGGAGCTTCTATTCCGCTATGGCGCGCGCCCAGCCGAGCCTGGTGAATTTACACTGCGTGCCTTTTTGAACGGGCGGATCGATTTGAGCCGGGCCGAGGCCGTCATGAGCCTGATCCACGCTTCCGGAGACCGCGCCGCCCGGCAGGCATTGGGGCAATTGAACGGCGGCGTCAGCCGATATATCCGCGAGGCGCAGGCGGAGCTTTTGAACATCCTTGCGGTCCTTGAAACCTCCATCGATTATCCCGAGGAGTTTGACGAGCCTTCGAGCCTGGCCCAATTGGCGGAGCGAATGGAAGCGCTGGCGGAGCGCCTGGCCCGGTCCTATCCGGAGCACGGCGCGCATATCCTGACCGAGGGGATCAACGTCGTTTTGTGCGGAAAACCGAACGCCGGTAAATCCACCCTGCTGAACGTGTTATTGAATGAGGAAAAAGCCATCGTCACCGATATTCCCGGCACGACGCGC
>JAFUHB010000084.1 GCA_017469085.1 Clostridia bacterium | reverse complement strand
TCGACGCCCGCCCGATGGCCAAAAGCGATTTTCAGCTTATGCTGCGCAGCCCAGCGGCCATTGCCATCCATGATGATCGCCACATGCCTGGGCAGCCTTGAATCGGTCATTCGCTCTCCTTCCGGCGCGGCGTCGGCACGCGAAAATGCGCGCACAGCAGGCTATATTCCTCCTGACGGATCACATAAGCCTCTCGATCCTCTGACGCCGATTCGTCCGCGCCGTCCTTACGCGGCGCCTTGGTCCACTTAATCAGATATCCCGTTCGGCCCGCCTCGGCCAGGCGCTTAAGCGCCTGATCAAGGGGCAGGCCGGTCACATCCGGAACGCAGGTCAAACCTCCATGATCTCCTTTTCCTTGTCGGCGGCGATCTTGTCGATTTCCTTGATGAAGTTGTCGGTCACCTTCTGGAGGTCTTTTTCCGCCTTGGCCTGATCATCCTCGGTGATTTCCGAATCCTTCTTCATTTTCTTGAAGCTTTCCATCGCGTCCCGGCGCACGCCGCGCACGGCCACCTTGGCTTCCTCCGCGCCCTTGCGGACCACCTTGGTCAGCTCCTTGCGGCGCTCCTCGTTGAGCTCGGGCACCACCAGGCGGATGATCTTGCCGTCATTGGAGGGGTTCAGGCCCAGATCGCTCTTTTGGATGGCCTTCTCCACCAGCGGGATGGCCTTCGGGTCCCAAAGGGAAATGGTCAGCAGCCGGGGTTCGGGCGCCATCACGTTGCCCATCTGCTTCAGGGGAGTCTGCGTGCCGTAATAATCCACCGTGATCCGGTCCAGGATCTGGGGATTGGCGCGGCCCGCCCGCAGGGAAAGCATGTCCCGCTTATAAAATTCCTGCGTTTTGGTCATTTTTTCTTTGACTTCGGCCATCACAGTATCGATCGACATGTTGTTTCCTCCCAATTACAGTATGAATTGCTTAACGCTATTGTACCTTTTTTTGCGTCTATTGGCAAGCACAAATTGCGGCAACATCGGGGCCTTTGCCGTCCCCTCTCTATCCCCTCTTTTTGCATATTGCCGCGCAACCGTTGATGACGGCTATGGGATCATTCTACGGTAAAGGTCGTGTTATTCATGCGCACATTGCGAACATGCTTCATAACGATGGGGTTGAACTCTCCGCTTTTCAAATGCGGATGGGCGTAGTGCTCAGTACCTTCAAATTCCTTCCCGTCGGTCTTGATAAAGGAACAGTCGTTGAAACAGACATTCTCGATGGGATTCCCAGGACGGCCGGCGATATCCGGAAACTCGGGGCCGCGCGTATGCAAGCCGTTAAAATAGAGATCCCGAATCGCTTTGACCCGCACATGCTCTCCGGGATGGATATAAATATTAATGGGCGAACCGGTCTGACGGTCCATCATAATATTGGAAAAACTGATCCGTTCGATCAGCGTATCTTCGCGGCCCACATCGGAACCGGCGGAATCGCTGTGATCCATTTCCGCCTTCCGGACGCTGCCCGGCAGGTAAATGCCGATGCCGACATTGCAGTTATGCATCGTCAGATTGGATAACGTGCAGTCCCGGATCACGCCGTCGTTGACCCAACCCAGCCTGACAGCGCTGGAGTAGCTGGTCAGATTACAGTTGGTGATGGTGACCTGTTCCAGGATTTTGTTCTCCTTTAGGGAAACATTATTGGCGCGCAGAACAATGGCATCGTCCCCACAGGTGATGTTGCAATCCGACACGGTGACATGTCTGCTGGAATTGATATGGATCCCGTCGTTGTTGGGATAATTGACGTCAGCCAGAATATTCAACCCGGTCATGCGCACATAATCGCAGTCATGAATCCAGTAGGACCAGCCGGAGGGTTGATTGGTCATGGTCAGCCCTTCAATGCGCACATGCTGGCAGCCCGTAAAAAAGACTACGCGCGGCGGCGTCGGCAGCGACAGACGCTCATAGGACCATCCTTCATATTCCTTTTCCTTTTTTCGGACAAAATGCGTACCGTTACAGTCAATCACGCCCGATCCTGTCAGCGCGATTCGCTGACATTCGTCCGCGAAGATCAAGCAGCCAGAACGCCAGCGGGGCAACATATTCAGCTGTACATGTTTTGCCTCGGTATGCTCGGGATAATCCTCCAAGTCCGGCGAGCCAAGCAGCGTCGCATCGCTTTCGATACGCAGCTCCACATAGCTGCGCAGGGTAATGGAACCGGTCAGAAAGGTGCCGCCGGATACGATAACCCGTCCGCCGCCCGCCTTGGCGGCATCCTCGATCGCCGCCTGGATCGCCGCCGTGTTTTTGGTAACGCCATCCCCAACGGCGCCGTAGCTTTGAACCAGATAGTCTTTCATTCGCTTCTCCTCCTTTTTATGATCGATCAATTTTTATCGGATCAATATCCAACCGCTCACCAAGCCGCTGCGCCTTTTCCGCTCGACGGCTCGATTTCGTTTCATCAGCCCTGATCAAGCCAAAGCGCTCGTTTGCGCTCCACCATTTCATCGACGCGGGCAATATATTCCTCGATATTGCCCACATTGGGCGCGCGGCGGATGCGGCCGCCGTCAGGCCAGACGCGTTTGCTGATGCCGCCGGCGCCCAGGGCGAGCACATGCCCTGTTTCCTCCATCATGCGGATGTTGTACAGGCACTCGCAGCCGGGCTGCGCGCAGGCCGTGTTTTCCAGGTTGCCCGCCATGTACTTCTGGCGGTACAGGTAATAAGCGCGCATGCCCATCCGGTGGGCCGTTTCCCGGCCAAGGTCCAGCATCCGGCCTACCATATCGCCGTCCGGCAGACTCTCCTGCCAAAGGTGCAGCAGGCTTGAATGTTTGATGGACAGGGTGTGTACCGTGACGCTGTCCGGATAAAGGCCGCGCAGCCAGTCCAGCGTTTCCCGGAACATATCCTCATTTTCTCCCGGCAGGCCGGCGATCAGATCCATATTGACGTCTTCAAAGCCCATGTCTCGCGCCATGCGATAGGCTTCCTCGGTCTGCGCCGTCGTATGGGCCCGTCCGATCCGGCGCAGGGTCTCGTCGTGCGCCGTCTGGGGGTTGACGGATATTCGCTTTGCCCCGGCCTCCCGGATCGCTTTCAGCTTCCCTTCCGTAATTGTGTCGGGCCTCCCCGCTTCCACGGTGAATTCCTGCCCTGCCGAAAGGGGAGCAAGCCTCTCCAGCACCCGCCTGAGCTCCCCCTCGGGGAGCGCCGTCGGCGTGCCGCCGCCCATATATACCGAAGTGACGCGCAGCCCGGCCTCCCGGATCAGGCGCTCCGCGGCTTCTATTTCGGTCAGCAGGGCGTCCACGTAAGGCTCGACCAGCTTCCCGCTGCCGATCTCTCCGCTAAGAAAGCTGCAATACGAGCAGCGGGTCGCGCAGAAGGGGATCCCGACGTATAGCCCGACCTCATCGTCGGCAGGGTCAGGGAAAAGGCGCTGGATCCCGACGATCTCTCGCAGAAGGGCCGCTTTGTCCTCCCGCAGATCGAACAGGGCCTGAATATCCCGCTCCGCCTCCTCCATCGTTTTTCTCTGCCGGAGCTCGGCGTAAAACAGGCGTGTGGGCCGGATGCCCGTCAGCGCCCCCCAGGGCGGGCGGATGCCGGTTGCCGCTTTCATCGCGGAGTATACCGCCAGCTTAAGCGCCCGCTTATGCAGGCGCATTTCCACCAGCGCGTCCGGAGCGGGCGAATAGGCGTTTTCGCCCTCGCCCGATAGCCCTCCGCTGATCCGGGCGTGGCAATATACCCGCTCCTCCCGTCGGGTCTCCGTCACGGTCAGGATATGATCGGCCCCGTCTCCCGCCTCCAAGGTATATTCAAGCGCGCCCAGGAAAACGCGCAGAACATCGGCGATATCATTGGCACACCGGGGTTCCGGCGTCCGGATGAGCACCCTCATAAGCGGCCTCTCTCCTGAAAAACGCTCGTCCCTTCTCCGTGCCCCGGATAGACGGGATAATCCCGCGGCAGGCCCAGCAGCCGCTTCAGGGAGCCAAAGAGGACGTCGATATCCCCGCCCGGATGATCCACCCGGCCATAGCCGTGGCGAAACAGCGTATCTCCGGTCAGCAACGCCTCCCCGTCCGCCAAATAGCAAACGCAGCCCGGCGTATGCCCCGGCGTATGGAGCACTTCAAAAGTGATTCCGCATAAAGCAAAGCGTTCTCCCTCCCGGACGGGAATCGTATCCGTCGGCCTTTCCCGAAAATCGGAGAAGCGCCAGCCCACGTTCTTCGTCGGATCATTCAGCATGAAGCCGTCGTCCTCATGCAGATAGATCGGCAGTCCGGCATAATGCGACAGCGCGCCGGTATGATCGAAATGTCCGTGCGTTAGCAGCACGGCCGCCGGCCGCCGGGCAATCGCTTTCAGCTGCTCATCGATCTTCTCCGCCTCATCTCCAGGATCCACGATCACCGCGCCCGCTTCGCCGTCCTTCCACAGGATATAACAATTTTCCTCCAGCCGTCCCACGACGACCCTTTCGATATGCAGCATGCTTCGCTCCAGTTTTTAGAATTGTTTGCGAGAGTCAAGCAGAATAGTGACCGGCCCGTCGTTGACCAGGGCCACCTCCATGTGCGTGCGGAACACGCCGGTCTGAACGGTCAAGCCGGCCTCGCGAAGGCAGTCCACAACCAGCCCGTAGAGCTCGTTCGCCCGCCCCGGCGCTTCCGCCCTGGTAAAACCGGGCCGGTTTTGCCCACGAGCGTCTCCCAGCAATGTAAACTGGCTGACGCACAGCACCTCGCCGTTTACCTGGGTGACCGACAGGTTCATTTTGCCGTTTTCATCTTCAAAAATGCGCAGCTTGCGGAGCTTGTCCGCCATATATCGGGCGTCCGCCTCGGTATCTCCCGCTTCGACGCCCAGCAGCACGCACAGCCCCCGGCCGATTTCTCCCGTTTTTATTCCTTCGGACAGCACGCTCGCGCGATTCACGCGCTGAACCACCGCTCGCATCCTTTTAATCTCCTTTACTTGGCGCTCCGGTACGCCTCGATCACATCCGTCCGCTTTTGGATTTTCTTCAGGGCGTCGTCCAGCTGCGCGCGGGACTTGACCTTAAGCGTCATCATGATGGAGCAGGTCTTGTTTTTGTTGACCTTGACCGCGACCGCCGTGATCGGCAGCTTCATATCGTCCACAAAGGCGGTCAATTCTCCCAGCAGGCTCGGATGATCATAACAGATGATCTGGATGTTGGCGCTGAAATCGCCCGTCTCGTCATCCGCCCAGGACACCGGGATGGAGCGCTCCGGCTCCGTGTGGATGGCGTTGATACAGTCCGCCTTATGGACCGTGACGCCGCGCCCCCGGGTAATGTACCCGACGATGTCGTCGCCCGGCACCGGGTTGCAGCACTTGGCGAAGCGCACCAGCATATCCGCCTCGCCCTGAACGAAAATACCGTGCGTAGGCTTCCCGGCGCTGCGGGGAAGGGGCAGCGAGCCATTGGTCACCGGCGGCAGCTTGCGGATCGGCTCCTCGAGCTTGTTCTTTTCGTCGATCAGCCGCGAAAGCACGTAGACCGCGGCGACGCCGCCGTACCCGACCGCGCCGTAAAGGTCGTCCAGCTCGCTGAACATATATTTGCGCAGGATGGGCTCATAATACTCCGGCTTGGTATAATCGGACAGCTTGACGCCCCGCCGCTTGGCCTCGTGCTCCAGCATTTCATGGCCGCGGACCACGTTTTCCCCGCGCAGCTCATGCTTGAAGAACTGGCGGATCTTGGCCTTCGCCTGCTGCGTCTTGACGATCTTGAGCCAGTCCATGCTGGGACCCTTGGAGGTGGACGAGGTCATGACCTCGACGCGGTCGCCGGTCTTGAGCTCAGTGTCCAGCGGCACCATTTTGCCGTTCACGCGAGCGCCGACGCACTGGTTGCCCACATGGCTGTGGATGCGGTAAGCGAAATCCAGTGGCGTCGCGCCCCGCTGCATGTTAATGATATCCCCCTTGGGGGTAAAGAGGAAAACCTCCTCGGAGAACAGGTCGGTCTTGAGCCCGTCGATAAACTCATGGCTGTCCCGCGTTTCCGATTGCCAATCCAGGATCTGGCGCAGCCAGAACAGCTTCTGGTCCAGGCGCTGATCGCCGCCGCCCTCCTTATAGCGCCAATGCGCGGCAATGCCGTATTCGGCGATCCGGTGCATTTCCCGCGTTCTGATCTGCACTTCAAACGGGAAGGGGATCTTTCTACCGCCGATCACCGTGGTATGGAGGGATTGGTACATATTGGCCTTGGGCACGGAAATATAATCCTTGAAGCGGCCCGGCACCTGATTCCACAACGTATGCACAATGCCCAGCACCGTGTAACATTCGGGCACCGTATCCACGATGACCCGGATCGCGATCAGGTCGTAAATCTGGTCGAACGGCTTGTTGTGGATGACCATCTTGTTGTAGATGGAATACAGGTGCTTGGGACGCCCGTCGATCGTAAAGTGCATGCCCGATTCCGTCAGTTTCTGGGACAATTCGTCCTTGATCAGTTGGATATTTTCCTCCCGCTCCGTGCGCTTCATGCCTACGAGCCGGGCGACCTCCTGATATCCCTCCGGGTCGATGTACCGAAGCGACAGGTCCTCCAGCTCCTGCTTGATGGCGTACACGCCCAGGCGGTGCGCCAGCGGAGCATAAATATCCAATGTTTCACGCGCGATGGCGATTTGCCGGTCAGGCGATTGATAGCGCAGGGTCAGCATGTTATGCAGGCGGTCGGCCAGCTTGATCAGCACCACGCGGATATCCTTGCTCATTGCCAGGATCATCTTGCGCAGCGATTCGGCCTGCTGCTCCTCGCGGTCCGTAAAATTGAGACGGCCCAGCTTGGTCACGCCGTCCACCAACTGAGCGATCTCGTCGCCGAAATCCTCGCGGATCGTGTCCAGGGTAATGCCCTCGCAGTCCTCCACCGTGTCGTGTAAGAAACCTGCGGCGATGGTGGGCGGATCGATCATGATCTCGGTCAGTATGCTGGCCACATAAACCGGATGGACAATATAAGGCTCTCCGCTCTTGCGCACCTGGCCGTCGTGCGCCCGGACCGCAAATTCATACGCGCGGCGGCAAAGCTCCGCCCCGTCGCGGTCATAGGCCTTTTCCACGCGCGCCATGATCTCTTCGATCGGCAGGCTTTCATACGCGGTATACGCCATAAAATCAGTTCCCTTCCTTCCGGGATAAAAGCGCCCGATACAACGCGTCCTCGAGTGGGTCCGCCTTCTTTTTGGGCAGGACCGATACGGAAAACGGCGTCAGGGTATAATCCAGTAATTCCATATGCCTCAGCACGAACAGGGCCGTCAGGGCCCGGGAAATCGGCATCCCCACGATCTCCGCCAACGCCCGGAGGCTTTTTGCCGTTCCGCCCCGATAGAAAAAGGCGACGACCGCCCGAAGCCCCTCCAGGTCCGGGACCATCGAGGAGACAAATTCCTTCAGCGCTTCGCTGCGCGGCGGGATGACCAGCGTTTCCAGATAAGGCGCCCGGATCAGGGCCTCATCCCGGCCCGTCAGATCTCCGTCCATCAGGGCAACGGTCCGGTAAGGGGCTTTTATCTCCGTAAGCGTCCCGCCCAGCTGGATCGCGCTGTAGGCCCTTGGATCATCCGTCGACCTTGTCAGTACATCCAGATTCGGGTAGCGCCGGTGCAGCAGCCGGGCCGTTTCCTCCGTTCGGCAGAAAAGGAGCGTCCCCTGAACGGGGATCGGGCCGGAAAAGCCTGAGACCCTCTCGATCTGCTTACACGGCAGGCTATCCTTATTCTCCAGCGACGCCAAAAAATCCTGCAAGCTTCCTTCCGTCAGCGCCGTTTCATCTGCCGTTCCCGAGAAGGGCTCGGGCAGCAGCGCGGAAACTCGGCACTCAAAGGAAACGGAGCCGCCAAACTCATTGCGGGTGGGCGTAAAAATCATCCGGGCATATTGAGGCTCCTGCGCGGCGAGCTCCCCCATGCGGAAGGCGATCCCGTTGCGGCGGACCTCCCCATCCGTCAAAAGAAGCTTTAGATGCGCTCCCGCCGCGCCGACCGCCCGGGCCGTCATGAGCTCTACCCGGTCCATCAGGAATTCCGGCTCCGGGTTGCCCATGCCGTAGGGCTCCAGGAGGGACAGGCGAGATACCGTCTCTTCATTCACCTCGGACAGCTTGAGCTCGGCGTCATAGTAGCGGGTAGGCATCAGGGCTCGTCCATTCAGCTGGCGCGCGACTGCTTCGCTCAGTCGGGCGCGCAATTCATCCGCCCGGCTCACGGGTAGGGTCATGCCCGCCGCCTGCTTGTGCCCGCCGAAGCGTTCAAATAAATCGGCGCATTCGCTGAGCGCACGATATATGTCCACCTCGCCCGCGCTGCGGGCGCTGCCTACCGCCTTTTCCCCCTGCCTGGCCAGAATGACCGTGGGATAACCGGTGCGCTCCGCGATCCTGCCGGCGGCCAGGCCAACCACGCCGCTTTCAAAGCCTTCGCCCAGCACTACGATCGCCCGGCTTTCACAGAGGTCCATCCCGGCGAGCTGCTCCTCCGCGCTGTCGATCACCGCTTTTTCCAGCGTCTTTCTTTCTTCGTTCAGTCGCTGCAGCCTGAGCGCGATGGCAGCCGCCTCGTCCTCGTTTTGCGTCTGGAGCAGACCGAGCGCCGTCAGCGCGCTCTCCAGGCGTCCGCAGGCGTTCAGGCGGGGTGCAAGCCCAAAGGCGATGTGTTCGCTGCGCAATTGCTCGGGCAGTCCCGCCACATGGATCAAGGCCCTAAGCCCCGGCCTTTCCGTCCGGGAAAGCCGCTTCAGCCCCTCCTTAACGATCACCCGATTTTCATCCAGGAGAGGGACCATGTCGGCCACCGACGCCAGCGCCGCAAGATCCAGGCAATCCTTCGCCGCCTCGTCGCCGAGCAGGGCCCGGCAAAGCTGGAAGGCTACCCCCGCCCCGCATAGCGAGGGAAAGGGATAGGGCGCAAGGAGCGGATCGATCACGGCGTCCGCAGGGGGAAGCGTTTCGGGCACGGTGTGATGATCGGTCACGATCACGGAAAGCCCCAATCGCTTGGCGAGGGCAACCTCCTGCACGCCGGTGATCCCGCAGTCCACAGTCACCAGCAGGCCCGCCCGCGCGGAAATGGCGCGAACAGCCTCGGCGTTGAGCCCGTAGCCCTCCTCATGACGGTCGGGAATATAGACGGCGGCGTCCAGCCCGAAGGTCGTCAGCGTTTCCTGCATGATCACGGAGGCGGTGATGCCGTCCACGTCGTAGTCGCCGTAGACGACTGCCCGGAGCCCCTGCAGTTTGGCCTCCCGCAGCAGGGAAAGCGCCTTATCCATATCATGGAGCAGCAGCGGGTCGTTCAGCATCCCCCAATCCGGATATAAAAAGGCCTTGGCCTTTTCGGGCGTATCGATATTCCGGGCGATCAGCAGGTCGCTCAGCCACCTGGGCAGGCCCGGAAGGGGATCGCGATATTCCGTTTTTCGGGGAAGTAACCTCTGCACGCCCCAGGCTCCTTTTGATATTGATGAAGCATTACTATGAGAAAAGAGAGGCCGCCCAAAGACGGCCCCTCTCCCTCGTTTGCGTTATTCGGCCTTCGCGTTCTTGGCGGCCTTCTTCTGCGCGGCGCGGTCCTTGCGAAGCTCGGTCAGCGCGGCCCAGATGTAGCCGTTGATCAGGTTGGCGCTGTAAACGCCGGCCAGGATGCCGATGATGATCGGCAGGGCGAATTCCTTGATGCTGGCAACGCCCAGGATGTACAGCGCAAGGATCGTGACCAGGGTGGTCAGGGTCGTGTTGATGGTGCGGCCCAGGCTCTCCTTCACGGAGATGGTCACGATCTCGGCGCGAGGCAGGGAGGCGTAGGAAGCCCTGCGGTTGTTCTCACGGATCCTGTCGAAGATGATGATGGTGTTGTTGATGGAGTAACCGACGATGGTCAGCATGGCCGCGATGAAGGTGGAGTTCATCTGCAGGAAGGAGCGGAAGAACACCATGAAGGACAGCATGATCAGCACGTCGTGCAGGATGCCGAACACGGCGGAAACGCCCATGTTGAAGTCAAACCGGATCGCGATGTAGATCAGCATCGCGGCGGCCGCCGCCACCACGGACCAGATCGCGTTGCGCAGCAGCGTGCCGCTGGCGACGCCGCCCACGAAGGACACGGTCGCGTCGTTGGTCTTCATGCCGGTATATTTGGCGGAAAGCTGTTCTTCAAGGACCTTGCGGAGCTCCTCGACTCCGGTTTCGTCGTCGATCATCTTGATGCGCAGCTGAAGCTCGGACTGATCAGCGCCCGCCTTGGCAATCTGGTATTCAGAGATACCAGCGCTGGCCAACGCTGCCTCAACGTCGGCGTTGTCAAAGGGCTCGCCCATATCGTTTTTGATGGAGAGGCCGCCCTCAAAGTCGATGCCGCGGATGATGCCGAGGCCGAAAATGCTGAGGATGAGCGCGAGGACCATCAGGCCCGCGGAAATGCAAAGGCAAAGCTTGGCGCGATTCTGCAATTTCATATCACTGCGCCTCCTTCTTCAGGGCTTTCGCGGAGAAAAGCTCCGGCTTGTTGGGAATGACGTTGATGAAGCTGCTCAGCAGCACGCGGCTGATGACGATGGCCGTGAACTTGGAGCACACGACGGACAGCGCCAGCATATTCGCAAAGCCGCGCACGGAGCCGGTACCGAACACCATCAGCACGATGGCCGCGATCAGCGTGGTCACGTTGGCGTCCAGGATGGCGGAGAAGGCGTTTTTGAAGCCCATCTTCGCGGCAGCCTTGGTCTGGCGGCCCAGCGCCAGTTCTTCACCGAAGCGCTCAAAGATGACCACGTTCGCGTCGACCGCCATACCGATGCCCAAGATCACGCCGGCGATGCCGGGCAGCGTCAGCTGGAAGCCGGGCAGCATGGCGACGAACCAGAACAGGATGATAATGTAGAGAATCAGCGCCCAGGAGGCGACAACGCCGCTCAGGCGATAACGCACGATCATGATGAGCATGACCAGCAGAATGCCGATCGCGGCGGCCGTCAGCGAGGTCTGCAGGGCGTCGACGCCCAGGGTGGCAGAAATGGTGTCCACCTTCTGCTGCGTCAGCGTCAGGGGCAGCGCGCCGGACTGGATCTGGATGGCCAGCGCCTGCGCCTGTTCCTGGGTAAAGCTGCCGGTGATGATGCCGCTGCCTTCGGTGATGGCGGTATTCACGGTCGGGGCCATGATCTGCGTGCCATCCAGATAGATGGCGATTTGCTGGCCGATGCTGGCGCTCGTCATATCGGCGAACAGCTTGGTGCCTTCCGCGTCCAGCTCAAAGCCGACGGCGTAGTAATTGTTGATGGTCGTGTTGCTGGTATCCTGGGTGGGATAAGCGTTTTTGACGTTCGCGCCGGTCATGAACGTTTCGCCCTCGGGGGATTTGAACTCCAGCAGCGCGGGCGTTCCGATCAGCTCCAGCACGGCGTTCGGGTCGGTCACGTCCGGGATTTCCACGCGGATGCCGTCGTTATCGATCTGGGTCACGGTGGCTTCCGGATAGCCCTGATCGGTCAGACGGTTGCGCATGACGTCCATGGTGCTGCTGATCAGGTAAGCGTACATATCGTCCGAGGTATCCTCCGGACGTGTCGCCTGGTATTCGACATAAACGCCGCCGCGCAGGTCCAGGCCCAGGGAGATCGAAGCGGGCCAGTTGGCCGCGTTGGTGGGCACCCAGGGCAAAAGCTTATACAGCCCGTCCGGGGGCAGCACCATGCCGGTGATGGACAGCACGCCCAGCACGACGGTGATTACGAGGAAGACCGCCAGGGTGATCAGGCCCTTCCCCTGCGCGCTGATTTTTTTGCGCGTCTTGACTTTGTTCGCCATATCAATTTCCTTCCTTCATGCAGGTTTGATATTTCATGCGGGAACTCCGCAGCTGACATATAAACGGTCCCGAGCGGCTATCCCGCCTTGTCCGGATAGTGGAAGGCCCGCCAGTTGGAGCGCGCGTAGGTCGTTCGGAGGATCGGCGTTCCGTTGGCGTCCGCGCAGAAGGAGGGCCGGACTCTCGCCTGCCGCGCCTCGATCCTCGCCGCCGCGGGGCGCGAAGCCGTTGGGGAGGGTGCTCCGAGCGGGTCCTGGACGGGCGGCAGGGTAATCACGCCCGCCTGGGGAAGCTCGATCGCCGCAGGCTCCGCGTCGTCCGCTTCGCAGACGACCAGCGCGCCGCACATCAGCAAGGCCGCCAGCACAGCCAGCATCAGCAATATCGCCCTGCCCTTCAAGCGCAGCTCCCCCCTTTCCGTTTCAGTCAAATACGACGAATATTATAGCCGCCGCGCCCAAAATCGTCAATAGAATTTACATTTGTCGCCGCACATGGTATAATCTGTGTCGGTCGCTTTCATGCGGTCCGCTGTTTGTTACGAAAACTTCATGATTCATTCTGATTTTTTTCATGGAATGACGGGAAGAAACAGGAGGATTACTTCGTTATATGGATGAGCGGGAAACTGTCGGCGCTTCGGGCCGGCTGGACGACGCCCGTTTTGAGGAGCTTTACTCACGATACGCCGATGACGTGCTGCGCGTCAGCTACTTTTACTTGGGCAACCGGGAGCAGGCGGAGGACGTGACGCAGGATGTATTCGTGCGATTGCTGACCGCGGCCCCGATCCTCAAGCCGGGCAGCGAAAAAAGCTGGCTGCTCAAGGTAGCCCTGAACCGCTGCCGCGACCTATGGCGCTCGGCCTGGGCAAGACGCGTGCTGGTCGGCTCCCCCACGCTTGAGCTGATTCCCGACCCGGACGACGTGGAGGATTCGCTCGAAAAGCGGGAGCTGCTCCAGGCCGTGCATCGCCTGCCGGCCTCGTTCAGGGAAATCATCCTCATGTACTATTACCAGGAATTCAGCATCGCGGAAATCGCCGATATCCTGGAGGTGCCGGAGGGCACGGTGTCCAGCCGCCTGTCCCGCGCCAGAAAGAAGCTCGAAGAAATGTTGAAAGGGAGTGCGTCGCTTTGACCTTGGAGGAAAGATTAGAAAAGCTGCCGGAAACCGCGGATCAGCTTTTATCCAATGTCCGAGCCGACTCGGAATTAAAATATAAGATCAGGACGGCGGCCGCGGCCCCGCAGCGGGCCAAGCGCGTGTTCGCGCCGAGGCTGGCCGTTCCCGCTCTGTGCGCCGCGCTGGTGCTGGTCGCGGTCGGCGTGTTTGGCGTAACGCGTATCTTTTCGCCTGCCGACCGTGAGCTGCAGGTCACCAGCATCGCGGCGGGCGTCTCTTCCGCCTCCCCCAATCCTTCCCTGCGGGCCGATCTGCCGCCCAGCAGCGTTTCGCTGAATAAAGGTAGCGTATCCTTCCGCGAGCTTTTTGCGGGCAGCGGCGGCAATTTCCCGATGATCACTGTGGACGGCCGGGTCTATCGGCTGCTGAATTCTCCCTCTAAGCTCAATAGCCGGAATCTGGGCTCGGCGTTGGGCGCCGTCTCCTCCGGCGGCATCACCTCCAACGCCGTGGAGGACGGCGAAACGGTATACCAGGTCAGCGGGATGGGAAACGCCATGGTCGCGGCCAATGTGGACGGCAAGCTGCGCGTTTTCCAGCGCGTATCCTCCGGCTCCGGCTCCTCCGGCGATTCCTTGAAGGCGACCATCGGCAGCGCAACGGTCAACGAGCTGAGCCTGTCCGGCGTCGGCTCCATTACCGATAAAGCGACGATCCAGCAGCTGATGGGGCAGCTTTCGGGCGCTTCTTATGTGAACGGCGAATGTAAGAAGTCCGGCCAGGCGCTCTATATCGCCTACGCCAACGGCACCACGGTTCAGTTGTATGTGAGCGGGGATCAATTGAGCGCCTGCGGCACCTGGTCCTGCCCCGGCTTCTTTACCGCCTTCAACGCCGCTCTGCAATAAAGACGAACTGATTCACAAGGAACGATATGAGAAAAAACGTGATCCTGTCCGCTGTCGGCTACACCAAGAACCACGGCATCCCCGAGGATGCCGTGAAGCTGTTTACGACCGGTTTTTTAAGCGACACCGACGGCGGCTGGCGGCTACGATACAGCGAAACCGAGCCTGAAACGAACGCAAAAAGCCGCGTCACCCTGACCATGAGCGACGGAGCGGTGGAAATGACGCGCGAAGGCCCTATGAGCACCAGCATGGTCTTTAAGACCGGCCAACGCTTCCAGGGCGTATACGCCACGCCCTACGGCCAGCTGGATATGGGCATCTTCCCCAGCGAAGTACAGTATCGGATCGGCAGCGATGACGGCGAAATCAATATTTCCTATCAGCTGGACCTTCAGGGGCAGCACGCGGCTGATCATGAGCTGCACATCCGCTTTGCCGATAAGGCATCCCATGAACGCGCTTGACCCCATCCGGATTGAGCTTCGTTCCCTGATGGGGTCGATCGGATTTCTCAGGCTGGACCGCGACGATCGATTCTTGTTTATTTCCGATCTGCCCCGGAGAAAGCAGTTTTTTTCTGAAACGCAGGCTGCGCTCGAACAGAACGGATTCACCGCATGTATCGATCCGGCCCTTCTTTTGCATATCGACTTGACGGAGGCTCGTTGGCGGCGATTGATGACGGCGGCTCCCGCCCAAAAACTTTGGTATTGCTTTTCTTACCCCACGCTTTCGACGCAGGCGCGGATCTGGATCGAGCGGGAAACGCCGGTTCACCTGCAGCCCATCCTTCCGCTTCGGATGACGCTGAAGCTGCTCGACACTGGCGAGCTTGGCACCCTGGCCCGCCGCCTGCCGCCCTGGACCGCCGAACAGCTGCGGCTG
>JAFUHB010000083.1 GCA_017469085.1 Clostridia bacterium | reverse complement strand
TTCCAAAAATACGTGGTCGTCGGCCATTGGCCCACGCCGCTGTACCGGGACAGGATCATGGACATGTCTCCCCTGATCCTCCGCGACCGGCGCATCGTCAGCCTGGACGGCGGCTGCGGCGTCAAAAAAAGCGGACAGCTCAACTGCGTGATCCTGCCCGCGCCGAGCAGCAAGGACTTCTCCTTCCTCTGGGAGGACGACCTGCCCCGCGTGACCGCCCTGACCGCGCAGCCGGCCGGGACTTCCGACCCTGTATACATCAAATGGACCGACCGTGAGGTCGAGGTGCTGCATGAAGGGCCCGATTTCGCCCGCGTGTTGCACCATGGCCGGGAAACGCTGGTGCCCGCTTGGGCGGTGGACCACGAAACGCCCGGACGCCTGAACACCGATTTCACCGATTACCGCCTGCCGGTCGAGCCGGGAGACGAGCTTTCCCAGGTCTTTGTCTGCGGAGGGAAGCTGTACGCAAGGAAGCAAAGCGTCCTCGGCTGGTACGAGGGCCAATGGACAACCAAAGGAGAGGACCGTTATGGCGCTTCGTAAAGTTACCGACGATATCCTGTACCTGGGCGCGGACGACAACCGCCTCGCCCTGTTTGAAAACGTATATCCCCTGCCGAACGGCGTCACCTACAACAGCTACCTGGTGCTGGACGAACAGACCGTGCTGATGGACACTGTGGACCGCGCCGCGGGCGATATCTTCTTCCGTAGCCTGAAGGAAGGCCTGAACGGGCGCGCGCTGGACTATGTGGTGGTCCACCATATGGAGCCGGACCATGCCGGCACGCTGAACGACCTGCTGGCCCTGTATCCGGACGCCAAGGTCGTCATGACCAAAAAGGCCCAGGCCATGTTCGGCCAGTTCTTTGACGCAGATATCTCCGCCCGCGTGATCCCCGCCGCCGAGGGGAGCACGCTTTCCACCGGCCGGCATACGTTCACCTTCCTGACCGCGCCGATGGTGCATTGGCCCGAGGTGATGGTGAGCTTTGATTCGGAAAGCGGCATCCTGTTTTCCGCCGACGCCTTCGGCACCTTCGGCAGCCTGCATGGCGCCCTGTTCGCCGACGAAATCGATTTTGAAAGGGATTTCCTTGCCGAAGCCCGGCGCTATTATTGCAACATCGTCGGCAAGTACGGCACGCCCGTACAGACCCTGCTCAAAAAGGCCGCCGCGCTGGATATCAAAACGATCTGCCCCCTGCACGGCCCCGTCTGGCGGAAGGACCTGGACCGGCTGGTCGGGCTGTACGACGGCTGGAGCAAATATCAGCCCGAGGACCGGGACGTCGTTTTGTTCGTCGGCTCCGTATACGGCCACACCGAGGAGGCCGCCCAGGCCCTGGGCAAGGCGCTGGCCGAGCGCGGCGTAAAGAACGTCCGCCTGTACGACGTTGCCAAGACGCATGTGTCCACGCTGCTGGCCGAGGCCTTCCGCGCGAAGGTGGCCGTGTTCGCCGCCTCCACCTATAACAACGGCATCTTCACCCCGATGGAAGGCCTGCTGCTGGACCTCAAGGCCCACGACTGGCAGAAGCGCTCCTTCGCCCTGATCGAAAACGGCTCCTGGGCCCCGAACGCTGGCAAGCTGATGGCGGAGCTCCTCGGCTCCATGAAGAACCTGACCCAGCTTGGGCCGACCCTGACCCTGAAATCCGCCCTGAAGCCTGCTCAGCTGCCCGACATTGACGCCCTGGCAGACCAGATCTGCGCCGCCCTATCGACGGACGAAGCCGAGGGATAATCAACGACAACCAAATCAGCCTGTCCGTCTGGGGCAGGCTTTTTTCATGCCGCGCCGTTCCGCCTTGGACCTGAATGGCTGCGTCTATTCATAGACACCCGTTATCTCGTCCAGTACTTCTGGTCCAGCGTCCGATACTGGACGGCCTCCAGGAGATGGGCTGGCTGGATATCCCGCTCGCCGGCCAGATCGGCGATGGTGCGGGCCACCTTGATCACGCGGGTATAGCCGCGCATGGAAAGACCCAGCCTGTCCACTGCCTTGAGCAGCACCGCGCTGCAGGCGTCGGAAAGGGGGAAAAGCTCGTGCACCGTGCTGCCGGTGGCCTGGGCGTTGGCCGTGATAGCGGTGCCGACAAAGCGCTCCCGCTGCATCCGGCGGGCTGCCTCCACGCGGGCGCGTACCGCGGCGCTGGGTTCGCTGTCCGCCGCCTGGCTGATCTCGTCCACGGGGACGGCGTCGGTCTCCACCTGGAGATCGATGCGGTCCAGCAGCGGGCCGGAGATGCGCTCCAGATAGCGGCGAATCTCATGCTCCCCGCATCGGCACTGCCGCACCCGGCTGCCGTGATAGCCGCAGGGGCAGGGGTTCATGGAGGCCACCAGCATGGCGTGCGCCTGATAGCGGCTCCGGGCGCGCACACGGCTGACGGTCACAAAGCCGTCCTCCAAAGGCTGGCGCAGCGCCTCGAGCACGGAGCGCTGGTACTCGGGCAGCTCGTCCAGGAAAAGGACGCCGTTGTGGGCCAGGGAGATTTCCCCCGGCCGGGCGTCCGAGCCCCCGCCGATCAGCGAGGGCAGGGAGGCGGAATGGTGGGGCGTTCGGAAGGGCCGCTCGGTGATCAGTCCGGCCGACGGCGGCAAAAGCCCGGCGACCGAGTGGATCCGCGTCACATCGAAGGCCTCCTGCGCCGTCATTTCGGGCAGGATGCCCGGCAGGCAGCGGGCCAACATCGTTTTTCCGCTGCCCGGCACGCCCACCATCAGCAGGTTATGGCCGCCGGCGGCGGCAATCTCCAGTGCGCGCCGCGCGCCGGCCTGCCCCTTGACGTCCTTCAGATCATAAGCGACGGGGCCCCTGGCGCGGCGGAGCTCATCAAAGCTGATCTGCTCCTGGCAGGGGATGGGCCGGCTGCCGGTCAGATGGGCGACCGCTTCCGTCAGGTTGTCGACCGGGAAGATCCTTGCGCCCTCCACAGCCGCGACCTCCCGGGCGTTCGCCTTGGGCAGCAGGATGGAGGATACGCCCTGCTTGAGGGCGCTCAGCACCATGGGCAGAGCGCCGCGCACCGGCCCGCAGCCGCCGTCCAGGCCCAATTCCCCCATGGCGACCGTCCCCTGAAGGGCCTGCCGGGGCAATTGCCCGGTGGCCGCCAGGATGGACAGGGCGATCGGCAGATCGAACGCCGCTCCCTCCTTCCTCAGGTCGGCAGGCGCCAGGTTCACCGTCACCCGGCCCGAGGGCACCAGGAACCCGCTGTTGCGCAGCGCGGGCAGCACGCGGTCCCGGCTTTCGCGCACCGCCGCGTCCGGCAGCCCCACAATGAACAGCCCGAACGTGCCGGGGCTGACATCCGTTTCCACCTGCACCAGCACGCCCTCCACGCCGGACAGCGCGCATCCGTAAGCCGTAGACAGCACCTTCCATTCCTCCCATCGCGTCATGGCCCCATGATATCACAGAAAACGGTCGAGCGAAATTATTTTATCTTTTATCGATTTTATTTCCCTGTGATTTTCTGATGCCGCAGACTATTGAGGAAACCTGCGGTTTCTGCTACAATAGACATACTGCGTCCCTATATAGCGGACGCAGCCACTCGCTCCCGCCTGAGAGAGCTTGATAAAGGAGCTTTCCGAGCCATGAAATTAGGCGTCGAGATATGATTACTTTTTTCCGTAATTCCACACAACTCCATTAAAGTTCAAAAATCCGCATGGATTCAGCGTTTCCAGAAGATCAGAATCCATAAGAAACAATGTTAATCTACGCACTTTCACGTCATTTGGGCGTATCATGGGCGTATGAAATGAGCCGAAAAAGAGTCCAACGCACTTAGTAACATAACTAAATGCGTTGCTACATTCTTCTGCAAGTGGATGTTCATGTATATGCCGTGGCAGTGCAGGGACACGATCTTTCGACTGATGAAGAAGCTGCCGATGCGGTGGTGATCATTGGCATCCACAACCCGATCGCCGGATTATCAATAAAGTAGATTTCTTCGCCGTCCGGCAGTGTGTTCCAGCCGTTCTGCAATTGAGCCGGATGATAACGGCTCAGCATATCCTCGCATGAGGCGGCCTGATAGCCGACACTTTTGATTTCTTCCTGTGCTTTCTGCTGTACAGCATAGGTGATCTTGAAGCGGCCTTCGGATGAACCGTGAATCAAATGCGCAGCGGCGCTCATATTGGCATGTAGGTCTTCATTTTCCGGACGTGAAAAGGCAGACATGATGGTATCGCGACCGCGGTATCCGTATTTTCTGATCAAGCTGTCGATTGTTTTGTCCTCCCCGAAAGCGCTGACGCCTGGAGCAAGAATCAGCAGCTCGCCGCCGTCGGCGATCGCCATTCGGGTTCTGTAGACGGATTTATTTCCAATCCATGTGGTCTGAAATTCCAACGGATCCAGATATACAACGCATTTTTGAATGGGCTTTTGAACACGGATTACATTTTTTTGTTGCGCTAGAGCAACTGCGGCCTCATAGCATCGGCGGCCCTTGCCGCAGAAAATGCCATGCGACAGGATCTGGTGATCAGAAGGTACATTCCGGTCGGTTGTCGTGACAGTTTGTATAAAACCAATCGGCAGATCATGCAGGCAATGTTCAAACGCCCAATCAAAGATGGCGCGGACAGGCGTATGATCCCGCCCCATGATCCGCTCAATGCCATAAACGGCGCTGATCATATGGGTGTCATTGATCATGTGGCTGCCGCCGACGCCGACAAAGAGATTCTTGGCGTGATTGGCCATTCCTACGACTTCATGCGGCACAACCTGCCCAATGGAGAGGATCAGGTCGTACCCTCCGTCAACGACCCTCCGGTTGATTTCGACCGGGACCGCTTCGGTCCAGCAGCCTTCTGTCTGATTCGCGACAAAATCAGCCGGTACGCTGCCGATCTTCACAAGGTCGTTTCGCCAGTCGTGCGTAATCATGCGCTCCCGGGGAATATCCAGAAACATCATTTGCCACTTTTCAGGCGTCAGAGCGTGATGGGTACCGAGCGCAGGCAGGATATCCACCGCAGCACCCTGATCTGTGAAGTAATGATAAAGGACATTTGTGATATAACCGCCGCCGGAGTGATAACGGGTATAATCCGGAGGTATCAACAATACACGTTTTGCCGTCTCATCCGCCACGGCTGAAAGCACCGTTTCTTTGATTTCCTCCAGGCTTAAGCCGCCGTGGATCGCCGTTCTGTCGCACTCTTTCATGCTGCGCCTCCTGGTCCGCCATGCCTTTCCGTCAATCAGCTCTCGCTACATTTTTGGTGATGATCACATTGCTGCCGCTGTCCAAAACATTGGCAATAACAACGTCGCCGATCTGAACCGGCGCTTCCAGCTGCTGTTTTTGTATTTCTTCCATCACAGCCGGAATCATTTCGCGCCGGACCGGCTTGTCCAGACGCACGCTCACCAGAGGCAGCTCTCCGTGCAGCAGGCGGACGGAGGACGCGATGGTACGCCGGGGCTCGATCAGCTCCTGGCGGACGTATTCGTTTCCACGCGGACAGCCCGCGCCTTTTACGGAGATTTCTTCCCTGCCCGGTTCATATTCAGCCGTAATCTCGCAGCCATTCGGGCAGACGATACAGGTAAAGGGCCGAATCATTCTACACTCACTTCCACTTCGTTTGAGTCGTTCAGCATCGTCTGTTTCAGCGTCAGCTGGATCATTTCAGCCGGGATCGCTTTTTTGATCTTTTTCTGCAGGATGGTTGTTTCCCCTTGCCGTACGACCAATGTACAGCGCTCAAACTTTTGATTGACGCGCATGGAAAGCGTGACGTCTGTCTGGCCGCTGATCCACTGCGGCAGCACGTGATTCAGGCCCTGCCCGGCGCTGACATGTATCGGGCAGGCAGGCAGACCGCTTTGCAGATACGCCGCTGCGCCATGGGCAAGGCGCTCGGCTTCCAGCGATACAAAGTCGACGAGATCGTGTACATGCAGTACATTGCCGGCGGCAAAAATGCCAGGAATCTGCGTCTGATAGAATTCATCCACAATGGCGCCGCGTGTTCTTTCGTCCAGCGGAACAGAGGCGTCCAAGGAAAGCTCGTTTTCCGGCAGCAGCCCGACAGAGAGGATCACGGTGTCGCAAACAAACTCTTTTTCCGTGCCCTTGATGGGCCGTAGCCGCTCATCCACGCGCGCCACAGTAACCCCTGTCACTCGCTCCCTGCCGTGGATCTGCGTGATGGTATGGCTCAGATACAACGGGATGCCGTAATCGTTCAGACACTGCTCAATATCCAACCAGTCCTGACGATAGAACATCAGTTCACGAACTTCGCCGTATCCGTCAAAGGACAGGGCTTCCATACCGATGGCATACAGCTTGCCGTCGATGCTGAAGGTGCTGCGGGAATAATCCGTAATGACAGACGCCAGGTTGGGATGATCCGCCAGATAGGGGGTCAGGTCAACCAGCGCTCCCTGCTGGGCCAGATTCATGATCAGGTTCTGTGCCTCGGTGTTGGCCATGACGTAATCATAGTCCTCACCATTGGCGATGATCATGTTCAGCGTGTCCAGCCAGTTGTCTGCCGGCAATTGGTCATAGGCGATCTTGTAGCCGGTTTTCTCCTCAATGACCCGCGCCGAATACAGCGTGTTGCGATCCAGAGGGCAGTTGGGCAGCAGAGCGCGCAGCGTGTCCTCCGCAAAGGCGCCGCTGACGCAGGTGAATACCAGCGTCAGAGCCAGGAGAAGTACGAAGATGCGTTTCATGGGCTTCCTCCTTTTGTTAAGTTGAGTAATAAGGTAATTGTTAGGGAACGCACACAAGCATTCACCTCAACGTTACCGTTATTGTATAATGTCGCATCCGGAAATTAAAGGTCCATTTTAAACGTAAAAAGTCATTATTTTATGACTTTGGCATTCTGTGATAGCGTGGAGAAAACAAAAAATGCCTTCCCAGGTTGCTGAAGTAATAATAGCAGTTCTCCTTGGATAATGACGATAAAAGGGATAATTCTGAAGATGTAAATTGACAACGAGAGGCCTTCCGAAGTGCTGCTTTTCGAGGAAAAAACAATGATTATCTGCTGCCCACGCTGTTACACGACAATGAAGAATTGTTTGCAGCGGACAAAGAATGTAAAAAAAGTGCCTATCCATCTAAAAATGACCTTGACAATACGGGAAGCAGCTGAATATAGCAATATTGGGATCAATAAGATTGATACTATGCTCAAACAGCCGAATTGCCCTTTTGTGCTTTATATCGGCACTCGTAAGTTAGTAAAACGCAGAGAGTTTGAAGATTTCATTCATCGAAAGACAGTGATATAACTGCCCGAACCTGCGGTATATTAGTCGAAGCATCTTGAGAAATCGGAGTTCTCCTGATATAATATATATTGCGTTGGACTCCTTTTTTCGGATGCGCGAAAGGAGTTCATATACAATGGGCAAAATCTCAAAGGTAGAGAGTGCGGCAAAGGCATCTACCAAAGAAAGGATCCCGCAATTACAGACAATATGCATTACTATTAGAAACGGGATTGAGGACAGCCGAATTGATAGGTCTGACATGGGATGTGATTGATTGGAAGAACCATACTCTGACGATTAACAAGAGCCTTGAATATCGCCATGATAAAGGTTATTGGCGTGCTGGTCCACCAAAAACGAAGAAAAGTCATCGTACCATTCCGCTCACAAATCGTGCTTATCAAATC
Organism: Clostridia bacterium; assembly: GCA_017469085.1. Lineage (GTDB taxonomy): Bacteria > Bacillota > Clostridia > Christensenellales > Aristaeellaceae > UBA4246. The sequence goes on along the minus strand of JAFUHB010000083.1, from coordinate 2,591 downwards.
CTCAAAAGCTGCTACGACGAAAAGGACATGCGGAAAGAATCCGAAACACTGTCACAGATTTTGAACTACACAGACAGCAGAACAGGAGAAAAGAAACATCTTGTCATGCATGATCTGGTATTTGTGAATTGGCGCACAGGGGAACCGGCGAAAAACAGCTCCTATGACACACATCTTGACAAGTTGTGCGACGAGGCTGGAATCAAGCGATTTTGTATGCACGCTCTCCGACACACTTACGCTACCCGCGCAATCGAGCGAGGTATGCAGCTTAAAGTCTTGCAGCAGCTTTTAGGGCACGCAAGCATCAAGACAACAATGGATCGCTATGTCCATGTTACGGATGATTCACTGGTGAATGCAGTTCGCCAGTTTGAAGCGGTTACGCCCATACGTTAGGAAAAAAGGGCGTAAAAAGGGCTTATAGGGCACTTGAAAAAGTCCTGAAACCCTTGAAAATAAAGGAGATGTAGGAAACTATGAAATTAGGCGTCGTAGGACTGCCCAACGTGGGCAAAAGCACGCTGTTCAACGCCATCACCAACGCGGGCGCGCAGGCGGCCAACTATCCCTTCTGCACCATCGAGCCCAACACCGGCGTGGTCGCCGTGCCGGACGGGCGGCTGAACGACCTGGCCGCCCTGTACCACCCCAAAAAAGTGACCCCCGCCACCGTGGAGTTCGTCGATATCGCCGGTCTGGTCAAGGGTGCGAGCCACGGCGAGGGGCTGGGCAACAAATTCCTGTCCCATATCCGGGAGTGCGACGCCATCGTGCATGTGGTGCGCTGCTTTGACGACGAGAACATCATTCATGTGGACGGCTCGGTCGATCCCGCCCGCGACATGGAAACCATCAACCTGGAGCTCATTTTCGCCGACATGGAAACCGTCAAAAAACGGGGAGACAAGGCGGAAAAGCTGGTCAAGACGGGGGATAAAAAATACGCGGAGGAGGCCGCGCTTGCCAAGTGGCTTTACGAGCACCTGGAAAGCGGCAAGCCCGCCCGCACCTTTCCCTTCACCGACGCCGAAAAGGACGTCGTGCGGGACTATTTCCTGCTGACAAGCAAGCCCGTCATTTACGCCGCCAACATCGCCGAGGATCAGCTGGGCGAGGACCTGGATCAGATTCCCTATGTAAAGGCGGTCCGGGAGGCCGCCCGGGCCGAGGAAGCCCAGGTGCTGGTCATCTCGGCGCAGATCGAGGAAGAGATCGCCCAGATGGAGGAGGACGAAAAGCAGGAATTCCTGACCGAGCTCGGCATCGAAAAGAGCGGCCTGGACCTGATGATCACCGCCTGCTATGACCTGCTGGGCCTCATCTCCTTCCTGACGGCGGGCGAGGACGAGTGCCGCGCCTGGACCATCACCCGGGGCACCAAGGCGCCCCAGGCCGCCGGCAAGATCCACACCGATTTTGAGCGCGGCTTCATCCGCGCCGAGATCGTGCCCTTTGAGACCCTTAAGCAGCTGGGCAGTATGGCCGCCTGTAAGGAAAAGGGACTGGTCCGCAGCGAAGGCAAGGACTATGTGATGCAGGACGGCGACGTGACGCTGTTTCGCTTCAACGTTTGATTTTTCCATGAAAAAGGAGCCTGCTTCGGCATGAATCGAATCGCTTTTTTCTTCAAACGCCTCGTGCGGATGGACTGGAAAAAAATGTGGGCCACCACCGCCGTGCTCAAGGAGCGCTCGGGCAAAAGCCGCCTGTGGCTCCTGTGCGACATGCTGCGCTGCGGCGTCAAGTACAACGCGGGCTACATGGATTACAAGATCGCCGCCATGTACCGCCTGAACGACGAGCAGAAGGCCACCGTGATCACCCGTGGCATCTCCAACAGCATCGTCCGCCGGATGAACGACAAGAGCTACTGGCATTTTTTTGACGACAAGACCGAGTTCAACACCCTTTTCGCCGATGAGATCGGCCGAAAGTGGCTGCGCGCGGACGAGCGCCTGACCGAGGATAAGCTTCAGGATTTTTTGAGCGACCTGGACAGCGTGCTGTTCAAGCCCCTCGAGGGCTCGTCCGGCGTCGGGATCGAGAAATTCTCCCGCGCCGATTGGAAAAAGGATCTGCACGGCTTTTACCAAAGGATTCGGGGCATGGGCGACGCGGTGCTCGAGGAGCTCCTGGTGCAGCACGAGGAAATGGCCCGCATGTGCCCCACCTCGGTCAATACCGTGCGAGTGGCCACCCTGATCGGCGACAAGCAGGAGGGGATCGTCTACGCCTTCCTTCGGATCGGCAACGGCAAGGTCATGGACAACGTGGACCAGGGGGGCATGGCCGCCCGCGTGGACCTGGCCTCCGGCAAGCTCCTGACCGTGGCCGCCGACAAGGCGGGCAATGTCTATAAAAAGCATCCGATGACCGGCACGGATATCATCGGCTTCACCATCCCCTACTGGGAGGAAACGAAGGCCCTCTGCCTTCGGGCTATGAAAAAGGTGCCCCAGATGCGCTTCGTGGCCTGGGATGTGGCCATCACGGCCGACGGCCCCCGCTTTATCGAGGGCAATTCCTTCCCCAGCCACGCCGTGCCCCAGTTCGCCGCCCACTACCCGGACGGCATCGGCATCCTGACG
>JAFUHB010000082.1 GCA_017469085.1 Clostridia bacterium | reverse complement strand
TCCTCCCAGTTCGATTCCGAGGTGGAGGTCGCCAGAATGATTTTGATTTTCGGGTGTCTTTTCTTAATCTGCTCCGCCGCTGTCAGGCCGTCGATCCCATAGCGCATCATAATGTCCATGACGATCAGGTCGACCGCGTGTCTATCGCAAAAGGTCACGGCCGCTTCCGCCGTCGGCAGAGACTGGACCAACTCATAATTCATAGAGGATTTGACGTACAGCTCAAAATAGCCGAGCGCCATGCGCTGGTCGTCCACCACCAGGACCCTCGTCTTTTCACTCAACCGCCATCACCGCCTCTCTTTATATGGGATCAAATGGGCGCAATCATCCTTGCCCATAACTATACACCGTTGATTATAATGATTTTGCCCGCTCCCGACATCGTCACTTTGGCCGATGCAGACGTTCTTTTTGAAAAAAATACGCTCCGCACGGACTTGGCGAAGCGCTGGTTTACTCATTTGGAAGTGTGATGAAAAGCCGGAAAGTGGGAACGCTCGAAACGTTCATCGTACCGCCCGCCTTTTCCACTGTGCGGCGTAAGTGTAAAAGCCCGCCGGTTTCAATAATCGGCTCCTTCGGCGGAGCACCGTTGTTGGTGACGGCAAAGGAAAAGCCATCCCCTATCATCTTGATCGTGACAAAAATCCGGTCGCCCTCCGCGTGCTTGGCGGTATTGGCGGCACATTCTCCGATCGCCCGTCCTAAAATCTCTCTGGCGGCCCCCACTTTGGGCGTCTCGCCGCTCTGCTCCACGCTTACGCCGATGGCCTCCGCCATTTTAAGAGCATCCAGATAACGGTCATGCTCCATATCATCGGGCTGCTCCACCTCTCGCAGCAGCATGGCGTTGGTCTGCCGCATCATGGCAAGCAGATCAGGCTCGCTTACGTTTTCCGGGTGTTCAAGGTAATACCGAGCCGCCAACAGCGCATGGCCTACCTCGTCGTGGACGAGCTGCCGCGCGGCCAGGATCTCCTGCGAGATCACCACATCCGACGCCTGCGCCTGGTAGGCTTTCATACGGATTTGAATATCCCGCAGCCTGGCGTTTTTCTCGGAGAGTTCCTCCGTGATGCGGTGTTGCTCGGTCATATCGGAGGATACGATCTGCGTGTAGGCTTTGCCGTCCACGGTAATGTTATTCTTCGCAAACAGCTGCACTTCGCCGCTTGCCATCTTCACAAGCTTTGAGCCGTTCTGATCTATCCCGCGCTCGCAGAGCTCGCGCCAAAAAACGTCCGTATCCGTCAGCCTTCCGCCGGTTATCTCCCGGCAGAGCTGATCCATTTTGAGATTGGTCAGCGCCACAGCGCCGCTTTGGTCTCCGAAGCAGATACCGGCAGGAAGCAGGTCTACCGCCTCTTTAATGGACGAGGGGAGCAAATGGGATTTTGCATAGCGGAGGTTTCCCCGGTAACTGAATATGATAAGCGCCGCAGAGATAAGTTCAGCGACTGCGAATATGCCCCACGGCAACGAAAATAGCGCGAGGACAACAGGGGCAATGCGGGAGTATGAAATACCGGGATAGAGCGGCCAGAAAATGCCGTCCAACAGGCAGACTGTGAGGAGAAATCCGACAGAGGCGTGCAGCAGATGCAACCATACGATCCACTTTTTTCTATGCTGCCGCCGTGTCTGTAAGCAAATGAAAATCTGCAAGCCCAGCAAGATGACTGCGCCTGATACGAGCAACCGTCCGACCATCGTCTCTGTCATATGGAGAAGCGCGGTCATACAGCGCCTCCTTCCCCTCCCGAAACGGTGAGATACACCAGATCATCATCCAGGAAGGCAGAAACCGGAAGCGTCGTTTTAGGCAGGGACGGAAGCGCTTTCAGATCCAGCGCAAGACGGATACCATCCTCTGAAAACGTGGCGGTCAGATAGGTGATGTCGGATAACAGCTTCTCAATCAACTCTTCAAAGGTTTTATAAAAGGGGAACAGCATGTCCGCCCGGATCGGCTGCGCCGTATCGCCCATTGCTTCAGCCTTGATCCCGTAATAGGTCAGATATCTTGCAGATTCCTGCAGGGCAAGAAGCAGTTCGCGGCTTTCGACCGTATCTGCTTCCGCTGCCAGCAGCATGAGGTTGGTCGCCCGCTTGACGTAAGCGTTGAGGACACAGACCAGCTTCATATCGCGCAGATAACTTTCCGTCCCCGGCTGCATGGCGCTTAAAAGTTCCTCGATCTTCTTCTGCGTCGGATAAAGTTCTTCGGAGATCTGACGATAGATACGGTTTTGAAAATCCATGTGCGCCAGCTCTTCCCGCTGTCTGTTCTCCGCCTTGATCAGCGTGTTTTCAGTATCCAGGGTTTCGTTGGCGTCCAGCAACCGATCGTTCATCCGGCGCAGCTCCCGCTCGTCGGTTGTCCAGAAAATATATCCCGCCCGAATGGCATGCCCGTGCAGCCGTATATCCTCGGCAGGATAGACCGTATCGGACAGGGAACGTTGCAAATCGTCTCTGCCTGCTTTAAGCGGCTCTGCCGTCGTAAAAACGGGAGTAAAAGCACGGTCGGTAATGAGTGCCGGGATCTGCATACTTTCAAAGAAGCCGGCGTAGTTTTCGTTGTGGGGCAGAAGCCTTAGCCGAATACAGACCTCGAAAACAGCCAGCATCCCGAAAATGTGAATTTCTGGCGTGGAATAGGGTCTTTTAAGGTTCGGCAAGCTGAGAACCCGCTCTGTAAAGAGCGCCATTCCAAACCAGATCATGAATATGGCAAGCAGCTGGAGGAGCCCTTGCTTCGATTTTTTCCGCGTGGCCGAGAAGAGCAGCGCCACCCCGGCAAGGATCGCCGCAAGCATCCAAACATACAAAAGATAGAAGCCCGGACCATAGGCATACGTTCCGCTTAGAACGATAAACTCCGCACGCGGCACTTTCGGTATGTATACAAATCTGTGAAGATCGTTTGTGAGCACTATGAGCGACAGGATCGCCGCAGGAAAAAGAAGCAGCTTCTCTTTCCCTTTGGCGTTTTCTCCTCGACGGATACAGATACAGGTCATCAGAAAGAGCGCCGGGATCAGCATCATCGGCACATAATATACATAGGAAGTGTATCGGATAAGCACAGCGGTATTTGCGATCCTGTATTTATAGACCCGAAGCAGCAGGTAGGTCAGCATCAGAAAAGCTGCCGCGAGAATATAGCTTCTGGCTCGCGTGGGCAGCAGCCGCTCTTTGACAGACTGCATCCAAAAGATGATAAGCCCGATGTAGATCGCAAAGTTAACGGTGAACATCACGGAGCCAAAAAGGAGATTATCCGCCCGCGTCAGCAGATTGGCGCAGCCCGCCAGGAGAAAGAGGCCGACAAAGAGCCGTGTGCTTCGGTTGATCCTATCGCTTTGCATAGGGCTCCCTCCTTTGCGCGATCAGATGTTCGTCTATATTTTGTGATAAGTTGGCCATTTCGTCAAGGAAAATCGAAAGGGGGATCGAAACGCACCCGGCACACGCAAAAAACACGGCCTCAAGGAAAGGTCGTGTTCCGGCTTGAACGCAGGTGATCAAAACTATGCTTCCGCTCCGTCCCCATTCCATTGGCAGACCGCCATATCCACCCGTCCGTCGGGCAGGAAGGGAACGCCCTCCGCCTCGAGCATGGCGCGGCGGGCCTGTGAAAAATCTCCGCCGGTCACGGAGCCGTCCGTGCGCACGACGCGATGCCAGGGGATATCGTCGGGGCAAAGACGCATCGCCGTCCCCACTTGGCGCGGCGCGCGCGGGTGCCCTGCCAAGGCAGCCAGCTGCCCATAAGAGGCCACCTTCCCATAGGGGATCCTCCGCACCCATTCATATACGCGGGGGAAAAATCCCGGATCTCCGGCGCTCATTGCGGCTCCACCAGGCAGACGATATCGCCGACTGTTCGACCGCCCTTATAGGGCGTTGAAATCACTTTGCCGTTGAACCACATCAGGGCCGATTGCCCGCCGTCCAGATTATAGGCGGCCTTGCAGCCAAGCCCCGCCATATACGCGGCCAGCTCCGTCATTTTCATGCCGGTGTTCCGGCTGCCGCCCGATTTCTTGGTACCTCGTCCATCCACCTGCACCAGGCAATAATGTCCCGGCTCAAAGTATCCGATGACCGCCCGGGGATTGGCCGCCGAAACGGAAGTGGTCGAAAACTTGGTCAGCGCCTTCCCTTCCTCATCCAAGAGGGCCGGACCAAAGAGGAAGGACTGCCAGATATCGTCCGTATGCTCCTCCAGGAAGGCCTCGGTGATCTCCGCGCCGCTCAGCGTGACCATCTCGCCGCTTTTATAAATCACGCAGACGTCCCGCTTGCGGTTCAGCGTCTTGCGCTTGCGCTCTCCGTTGGCAAAAACAACGCCCTTATCAAAATTATGTCCGTTATCCCCCGTCAGCGCCAGGATCGCCCCGGCGTTTTGAGCGATGGTTTTGACGGTCTGCATCTTGGTGCGGTATTTGCCGCCGCCAAAGGCACGCTGTAGCAAGGACAGGTCGCGCACATAGACATCGGCGATATAAACGTCGGATTTATTCGCCCGATCCTCCCGGATCTCAATGAACAGGTTGGCGCTTTGATACAGCCTGTCCTCCACGACCGGCTCCGCGCCCGCCTCCAGGAAGCGATCCGCAAACCGTTCCGAAAAATCAGCCAACCCGTTATCCGCTTCCTCGGCCCATGCCGGGGCGCACAGTAAGACCAGGCAGCAAAGCGCCGCCCAAAAACGCTTCATCATACCTTCGCCGCCTGTTCCGCCTCACGCTGCCGATGATCGGCAATCAACTGATCCCGCACATAGCCCGCCAGGATATCGACGATCTTGGCGTTTTTACCGCCGCGCGCCACGATGACATCCGCCTCGTGAACGTAATTGCGGATATACCGGTCGTACATCGGCTTGACTGTGGCCAGATACTGGGAAGCGATGTTGTCGATCGCCCTGCCCCTGTCCTTGATATCGCGGGTAATGCGGCGCAGCAGGCAGATATCCGGCTCCACGCTGATGTACAGCTTTAAGTACATCTTGTCCATCAGCCGCCGGTCATAAAAGGCGTGAATGCCCTCCACGATCAGCACCTCGGTAGGCTCTACCAATTCCCCGCCGTCCGCCCGGGCATGACGGGAAAAATCGTAAACCTTGCGGGTGATCGGCTGCCCGGACAGCAGCGTGCAGATATCCTGATACAAAAGATCATGATCAAAGATATCCGGCTCGTCATAATTGAGCAGGCAGCGCTCCTCAAACGTCATATCCGGATGGTCCAGATAATAGCCGTCCTGGTTGATGACCGTCGTCGGCACGCCCAAATCGCGCGTCAGTTCCTCAGCCAGCGTCGTTTTGCCCGAGCCGCTGGCGCCGCAAATCCCGATAAACAGCATGTTGCCTCCTCACAGTATAGGTGAAGCCCATGAAAAAAGCCGCGGCAACAAAGCCACGGCCATGGGCCCAAAGGATCAGGTCAGGAGCTCGCCCTCATTTTCAACGGAAACCTCTTCCACATTGCGGATCGCCCAACGCGCAACCACCATTTCGGTGTGCTGGCCGCCGACGGACAGGGTGATCGTATCATCCTTGATGCTTTCGATGGTCCCATAGATACCACCGATGGTGCAGATGCGGTCGCCCTTCTTGAGCGCGGCCAGCATTTCCTTGACCTTCTTATCCTTCTTGCGCTGCGGACGGATCAGGAAGAAATAAAAGACGATGAACAGCACCGCCATAGAGATCAGCATGGAAATCATCTGGGCGGCAGTACCCGAGCCGTCCATCGCGGCGGCGTCACCGGCGGCTTCCGTAGCCTCGGCCACGGCGGTCTGGATCGCGAACAGCTTATCAAGCAACATAACATTCATCCTTTCGTGCGTGTG
>JAFUHB010000081.1 GCA_017469085.1 Clostridia bacterium | reverse complement strand
TTCCAGCACGGCCTCATGGGACAGGGAGGAGCCGATCGTGGTGACGATGCCCTCGCCGATACGGGCGATGATGGTCTCCTCGCCTGCGCCGCCGACCAGGCGCTCGATGTTGGTGCGCACGGTCACGCGGGCCTTGGCCCGAAGCTCGATGCCGTCCTTGGCGATGGCGGCGACCGGCGGCGTTTCGATGACCTTGGGTACGACGCTCATCTGCACGGCCTCCAGCACGTTGCGGCCCGCCAGGTCGATGGCGCAGGAGGTCTTGAAGGGCAGGTTGATGCCCGCCTGGTGGGCGGAGATCAGGGCGCTGACGACGCGCTCCACGTTGCCGCCGGCCAGGTAATGGTTTTCCAGCTCGTCCGTGGTGAGCTCAAGCCCCGCCTTGCGGGCGCGGATATAGGAGTCGACGATCTTGGAGGGGGAGATGTGCCTGAGCCGCATGCCGATCAGGGACATGATGCGCACCGGCACGCCGGACGCGCGGGCGCGGACCCACAGCCCGATGGGGAAAATCGCGAAGAAAATCATCAGGATCGCGAAAATTAGGATCACAAACAGGTAAGGAAACATAGACTACCTCCTAACAATGTTACTTAATGGTCAACAGGCACATGCCATAACGGCGGAAAACTCACAGCTTTTCAACAGTGATGCTGGGGCCGTCCACCTTGACGACCCGGACATGCTCGCCGGCGGCGATGTACGCACCCTCGGACAGGACGCTGACCCGCTGTCCGTCGAACACCGCGGTCCCGGCGGGCCGGAGCGGTGTCTGCACGACCCCCTCCCGCCCTGGCTCGACGGGCGGCGGCAGCTGGCCGCCATCCTGTTCCTCCTGTTTCAAAAACAGGGCGGAGCGGGACAGGCGGCCCCTCGCGGCGGAGCGGAAGGACAGGATCACGGCCACGGCGATCAAGATGATCACGCCCAGGGCCATCAGCGAGCCCGCCAGCGCGCCGTAATTGACCCAGGTAAAGAGCACGGCGCCGAACAACAGCAGGATGCCCGTGATGCCGGGCACGCCGAAGCCGGGCAGGAACATCTCCGCCACCACCAGGGCGATGCCCGCCAGCAGGCACAGGATCGTCGGCAGGTTGTTTACGATGAATATCATCTCGCGTACACCTCTTTTCTTTTATAAGGTATCAAAAACTGAGCAGGTTCCTTTCGGTCAGCAGCGTCGACAGACGTTGGACGTCGGCAATATAGATATCGCCCAGCGAACGATTATAGATCACCGAGGCCGGATGGTAGAGCGGATAAAGGGGAAGGCCGCACCGGGAGGGTATCACCCGGCCGTGGGTCTGACCCACCGTCAGGCTGTCGTCCGCGGCCAGCGCCCTTAAGGGGACGTTGCCCAGCGTTACCAACAGGCGGGGGGAAAGGAGCCGAAGCTCCTTGTCCAGGAAGGGCAGGAAAAAAGCGATCTCATCCCTGCGGGGCGGGCGGTTGCGCAGCCGGCCTGTCGGCCCAACATCGATCGGGCGGAGCTTTACGACGTTGGTGATGTACAGCCTGTCCCGGGGGATGCCGGACAGGGCGAGAAACTCGTCCAGGTTCTTGCCGGCCTTGCCGGCGAAGGGCCGTCCCTCCTCGACCTCGGTCTTGCCTGGAGCCTCGCCGATCAGGGCGACGGCGGCTGTCGCCGGGCCGACGCCGAATACCGTGGGCTGCCCAGGAAAGCGGATCTCGGCCTGTTGGACAAGGGATCCTTGCAGCGTTTTCAGGGCTTCCGCTTGGCTCATGCTTCGCCCTCCAGCTCCTTCAGCTTGTCCCGCACGGCCTTTAAGTCCTGCCAGGCGGCCCGCTTCTTGCTTTCGTCGCGGAGCAGGGCGGCCGGGTGGTAGGTGGGCATGAACCAGACGCCGCCCTTTTCAAAGAACCGTCCCCGGTCCCGCGTCACGCGCACGTTTTCACCCAGCGTATACCGGACGGCTGTCGCGCCCAGCAGGATCACCACTTTGGGCCGCACCAGGCCCACCTGGGCCCGCAGGTACGGCAGGCAGGCCTCCGCCTCCTCGGGTGTCGGGACTCGGTTTTGGGGCGGACGGCATTTGACCACGTTGCAGATGAACACCTGATCCCGGCTCAGGTCGATCGCCGCCAGCATCTTGGTCAGCAGCTGCCCGGCCTTGCCCACGAAGGCGAAGCCGGAAAGGTCCTCATCCGCTCCCGGCCCTTCGCCGATCAGCATCAGGCGGGCCTTTGGGTCCCCCTGGCCGGGCACCTTATGGTGGATGCCGGCGCACAGGCCGCACCGTTGGCAGGCTTCGATGTCGGCGTGCAGGCCGTCCCAGGAAATCCGCATTGCCTTCGCCTCCTACAAAGCGCCGAACATGGTGGTGTACAGGCTGGTCAGGCTCTGCTGCAAAAAGGAGATCATGCTGAACAGCAGCGCCAGCAGCCCCAGGATCGCGATCACGCCAAAGACGACGCCCAGGAATTCGGATACCTGGGATACCGTCCGCCAGCGCTCCCGCCTTTCGGCCTGCTCCAGCGCTTCCTCCGCTTCGTAGGGGTCCGCGCCGTAATCGTCATCGTAACGCACAGGATACCTCGCTTAAAAACATGGTTTGCGGCGCTTGGCCGGGATTGTTTACACATAATCCATCCAGGGCAGCGCCTCGTCGTCCCGGCCGGTCAGGCTGCCCTCATCCTGAAGGCCCGGAAAGCCGTTTTGCCGGAGCGCCTCGTACAGGACGATGGCCACCGAGTTGGACAGGTTCAGCGACCGCGCGCCGGGCCGCATGGGAATGCGCACGCACCGGTCGTATACCCGGCTCAGCAGGGACTCGGGCAGCCCCTTGGTCTCGCAGCCGAACACCAGGAAATCGTCGGGCCCGTAAGCGGCTTGGGTAAAGGAGCGCGGCGCTTTGGTGGAGGCAAAGTGATAGACAGCTTCGGGAAATCGTTCCATCAATCGCTCGAAGGTGGGCAGCACGGTGATGCGCACCATCGAAAAATAGTCGAGCCCGGCTCGCTTGAGATATTTGTCCTCCAGCCGGAAGCCGAGCGGCTCGATCAGGTAAAGGTCGGAGCCGGTCGCCGCGCAGGTGCGGGCGATATTGCCCGTATTTTGCGGGATCTCCGGCGCGTAAAGCACTACGTTCATGCTATCATAACCTCGGCAGGGCGATGCGTCTGTATGTCCATCATATCCGATCGGGAATCACCGGTTACTCAAAAGCGCGCTCCATCGCAGGCTTGAGGCCCAGCAGCTGAATGTCCTGGATGGCGGCGGTCAGGGCTTCCTCGAGCCCCTCCTCCTGGCGCAGGTCCCGGTTCCAGATCGCGACGTCAGACAGGACCGCGTAGGCCAGCGAATCCGCCTGCATGTCGCAGGAGAGGCGGGAGAAGGAACGAAGGGCTTCTTCGTCGCGCGTCAGGATCACCGCCGAGCCGTCCGAGCCGATCAGGCTATAGCCGCCCTCCACGCGCCGCGCGCCTGCAAACAGCAGGATCAGGGCCGCCAGGGACAGCACGAGTCCCTTGCGTTTCGCCGTGACATCCGGCAGGATGTACAGGGAAAACGTGTCGATCAGCCCGTCCAGCAGGTCGTTGACCCGCAGCGAGGTCGGGCGGAAGGAAAGATACCGGCAAGCGGCGATCACCGCCTCGTCCCGGCCCTCCTTGGGCATCAGGGGCATGAGCTCCGTTTGGAGCATGCGGCCGAAAAAGGGACGGATCGTTTCGTCGGCCATGCAGTCCGCCACGGTGTCCTTCCCGAAATGAACGCCGAAGGGGCTCAGCAAGCTTTCCGCCCGCGCCCGCAGCAGCACCTCGGCGGATACGACTGAAAACTCCTGCATACCGGCAATTCCTCCCCGCTGCTTGATTGCTTTCGTTCCGCTTATATTGTACCAAACGCGGGGCAAGCTGACAAGGCGGCGGGACAATTTTTGACTTTCATCGTTACCAGCGCAAAATGAGTGAAAAAATACATGAAAAAATACACAGAAAACACATTGACAAGGCGATACCGAAATGATAATATTACTAAGTTGTCTGCGTTAAGCAGGCGCTGTTTCAGTGTGCTTTTCCGGGTGCGCCCGGAAGGCCGTTGCTACCGACTATATATCCCCGAGGGTTGCGGGGATGTTATAGGAGGAGACCTGTGAATCAGGCTCCGATAAATTACGGGAGGTGCTTCAATGCCCACGATCAACCTGTTGATCCGCAAGGGAAGGCAGAAG
>JAFUHB010000080.1 GCA_017469085.1 Clostridia bacterium | reverse complement strand
CGCGTCTTTATTCTGTCCGGCCTTTATTCGTACAGCGGGAAGCGCTTGCACAGCGCGTCCACGCGCTCAACAATCTCAGTCTTTTTTGCCTCAAAATCGGTGGCGGCCAGGGCCAGCAGCTCGCCGACCTCCACGGCCTCGGCCTGCTTGAAGCCCCGGGCGGTGACGGCGGGGGTTCCCACGCGGATGCCGGAGGTCTCGCTGGCGGAGCGGGGATCGCCAGGAATCTTGTTCTTGTTCACGGTGATGTGAACGGAATCCAGGCGCTCCTCAAGCTCCCGCCCGCTGATATCGGACTGCTTGAGATCCACCAGCATCAGGTGGTTGTCGGGGCCTCGGGAAACCAGCTTGTCGCCCCTGGAGAGCAGCGTTTCGGACATGGCCTTCGAGTTGAGGACGATCTGGTGCTGATAGGCCTTGAATTCCGGCTTGAGCGCCTCGCCGAGAGCCACGGCCTTGGCCGCGATGACGTGCATAAGCGGGCCGCCCTGTCCGCCGGGGAAGATGGCGCTGTTGATCTTCTTGGCAATGGCCGCGTCGTTGGTGAAGATCATGCCGCCGCGGGGCCCGCGCAGGGTCTTGTGGTTGGTGGTGGTGACCACGTCGGCGTAGGGCAGGGGGCTGGGATGCTCACCAGCGGCCACCATGCCGGCGATGTGCGCGATATCCACCATCAGGTAAGCGCCGGACTCCTTTGCGATGGCGCCGAACTTTTCAAAGTCGATGATCCTGGGATAGGCCGAAGCGCCTGCAATGATCATTTTCGGACGATGTCTGAGCGCCAGCTCGCGCACCTGGTCGTAGTCGATCAGGCCGGTTTCGGGATCGCAGCCGTAAGAAATGCTGTTATACAGCTTGCCGGAGAAGCTGACCTTCGCGCCGTGGGTCAGATGGCCGCCACAGGACAGGTCCATGCCCATCACGGTATCGCCGGGCTGACACAGCGCCAGATAGACCGCCTGGTTGGCCTGGGAGCCGCTATGGGGCTGGACGTTGGCAAACTGAGCGCCGAACAGCGCCTTGGCGCGCTCAATGCAGACGCTTTCAATCTGGTCCACAAACTCACAGCCGCCGTAATAACGGTGTCCCGGATAGCCTTCGGCATATTTGTTCGTCAGAACGGAGCCCATCGCGGCCATGACGGCCTCGGAGACGATGTTTTCTGAAGCGATCAGCTCCAGATTGCGGCGCTGGCGGCCCAGCTCCTGCGCCATCAGGCCGCCGATTTCCGGGTCATACTGACGGACAAAATCCATGCTCTGCTGTATCATTTCTGCTTCCTCCTGTCATCTGTGGAAAATTTGGCCGATAAAAAACCGACCGATTCAGGCGGTCGGACACACAGATATCCCTTCTACGGCATAAGCGAAAGGGAAGCGCGCTCTGTCCTTTTGCCTGAGAGATTCGCCTGGACCACAGTAGCGGTCCGGGGCTTTCACCTTCGGCCCCCGCGGTTGGCGGGTGTCTCCAGAGTGCCGTCCGCTTGCAGTCCTCATTCCGACGGAACGCCTGAGAGTGTCTCTCCTTCGGCGGGACATTGCCTGTCCGCTCTCCTGCAAACATCAAACGGCTCATCTATTCGATTGGCTTCATTATAGCATGGGCAACTTGCGCCGTCAATAAAGATCAGGTAAATCAATGGGAACAAAGCTGTTATTCCAGCAGTCGTCTGTGCAGCCGGCGCGTCGCTTCTTCATAGGCGTCGCGGGGCACATACAGGCACAGGCAGTCACGCCCCGCTTCGGCACGGAGGTAGTCTATGTCCCACGCGGCGTTCATCACGTCGCGCTCGCGCAACCCAAAGACGCTGATTTCGGCAAGCGGCGCGGCGCAGTCCAATGACTCGGGCCCATCCGACTCACGCCTGCCCGCGATGCAGCAAGCGACGCCCTCGCAGTGATCGTCGATGAGGGTTCCAAAGCAATCCGGGCGCGCGGTGCAGCGCAGACGGGTGGGGATCCCGGCCAGGGCAACGGGGTCGAGACAGTCAGGGTGCAGCACCTGCGCTCCGGCACGGGCCAGCTGGCGCATCTGGCGATAGCTGACCTGGCGGATCAACCGCGCGCCGGGCACGACAGACGGGTCCGCGGTCATCAGCCCAGGCACGTCGGTCCAGTTTTCATAGAGCCCGGCCCCCATGCCCGCCGCGGCCAGCGCGCCTGTGATGTCCGACCCGTTGCGGGGAAAGGTCACGATGCGCCCATCGGCCAGCGCTCCGTAAAAGCCCGGAAGCACAGTGCGGACTCCGCTTTCTCCCAGCGCGGCCAGCTGCCGCGCGGTCCTTTCATCGTCCAGACGTCCGGGGCTTTCAAAGGCGATCAGGCCCGCGGCGTCGGCAAATTTCATGCCGCTCCATCCGGCAAAGAGCGCGGCGCACAGGTATTCGCCCCGGCTGATGGTATGCGCCCTGGATATAAAAAGCGCCTTTTTGATCTCACTTTCGCACAGCTTGCGCATATCAAAGCAGGAAAGACCCTCGGAAATATCTCCGTAGCGGGCCGCGACGGCCTCGATTGCCGGCCCAAGCGATTCGGGATCGCGGCGCAGTTGCCAGCAGCGCTCCAGCAGATCGGTCACCTTTTCGCCGCCTCCGTTCCCAACGCCCGGCGCGGAAAGCACGACGCAGCGCCGCGCCGGGGCCTTGCGGAGAATTGCGCGGATCTGCCGGAAACATTCGGCACTGGCCGTCGAGCTTCCGCCGAATTTGCATACGATTGGCTTCATATGAAAACCTCCAAACGGGATGTGAATCGATCAGAGCGCCCAATATGACGCAATCGGGCGCTTTCGATGTATACTATGTCGATTGCCGCCCGAGGTGCCGCGGCGGTAAACCGACGCGGGACGTATATTAAAAATGCGTGAAAAAAAGGATTTTTCATGCTGACGTTGTATATATGTATAAAGTCAGGCTGCATCGATTCATATATTGTAAAGACGTGATTGCGCAAAGGTTTATGGACTGCCACGTTACGGCGCTGGCATGAATTTCTTGCGTAATTTGTGGAATCAATGCAGGAAAACCGCTAAATTTGGCGAATATAGTTTTACCACTGAAGAGTTTAGAAGGAACCGGGAATGAAGGGGCGTGTATGAGCGGAAGATTGTCGGATGCATGGCTGGAGGAGCTGAGGTCCCGCGTCAGCCTTGAGGAAGTGGTCTCCGAGTACGTTCCACTCAAACAGAAGGGCCATCGATTTTGGGGCTGCTGTCCGTTCCACAATGAAAAGACGCCGTCCTTTTGCGTGGACACCGAATCACAGCTTTATTACTGCTTCGGCTGTCACAAAGGCGGAACCGCAATCAATTTCGTGATGGATATGGAACGGATGGAGTTCATGGAGGCGGTACGCCTGCTGGCGGATCGCGCGCACATGGAGCTTCCGGAGCGCGGCGAGAGGGATGCCTCGCAGGCACAGAGCCGCGATGAACGTGAGCGCATGTACGAGGCCAACCGCGAAGCGGCCCGGTTTTTTCATGACCTGCTGTGGCAGGAGGAGGGCGCGGACGCGCTCAATTACCTTTATGGCCGCGGCCTGAACGATTCCGATATCCGCCGCTTCGGCCTGGGGGCCTCTCCCAAGGGCTGGGACGGCCTTTTGCATCATCTGGAAGCAAAAGGCTTTGAGCCGGGATTGTTGGAAAAGGCGGGCCTTGCGGTTCGGAAGGACAGCCGGTGGTTCGATATGTTTCGCAGCCGGGTGATGTTTCCCATCATCAA
The DNA here is from genome assembly GCA_017469085.1 of Clostridia bacterium. Taxonomy (GTDB): domain Bacteria; phylum Bacillota; class Clostridia; order Christensenellales; family Aristaeellaceae; genus UBA4246. Next base: position 4,566 of record JAFUHB010000080.1, on the reverse strand, counting down.
TGCCCAGGGCCGCGTGCTTGGCTTCGGCGGCAGAGCCATGGGAGACGCTCAGCCCAAATACCTGAATACGGCGGAAACCGCCATATTCAACAAGCGCCTCGGGCTGTACAGCCTGAACTTCGCAAAGAAGGAGCGCTCCGTGGGGCGGCTGGTGCTGGTGGAAGGCTATATGGATACCGTCTCCCTTCGCAAGTACGGCGTAAAGGGCGTTGTGGCCACACTTGGCACGGCGCTGACGGAGGAACAGGCCCGGCTGATGAAGCGCTACGCGCCGGAGGTATGGATAAGCTACGACGGCGACGCCGCCGGTCAAAAGGCGGCGCTTCGTGCCCTGGATATCTTTGATGAGCAATCATTTCCCGCGAAGGTGATCGATTATCCCGCGGGCATGGATCCGGACGACTTTGTGAAGGCGAAGGGGCTGGAAGGCTTTGACGCGCTGCCCAAATACGATTCCACAAGCTACCGGATGCTGCGCGCCAGGGACGGGCTGACGCTGTCCACCCAGGACGGCATGACGGAATATGCGCTTCGCTGCTGCGCGATTCTCAAAAAGGTCAAAAGTCCCATCGAGATGGAAAACCATCTTCGCCGCCTTGTGAACGAGACCGGCTATGACCGGGAGATATTGCTCAGGCAGATTGGCGCGGCGCCCGTCGCCGCGGTGCAGCAGAGGCCAGCGCGGCGGATGAGAAGCCAATCCTCAGAGCCGACAGGGGTTGAAAAAGCGGAGCAGGAGCTGATCTCCATGCTCAACGCGCGGCTGATCCCGCCGGAGCTTCTTAAGAAAGAGGAGTTTTCGACACAGGTCCACCGGCAGCTGGTGGAGCGGCTGACGACCGGGGAATCGATCAACGCATATATCGATCAGATTTCCGACGACAGCCAGCGCGAACAGGCCATGCGCGCTTTGAATTATACGCCGCTGCCGACGGAGCGCGAACGGGCACTGGAGGTTGCGGAGGAGGATTTGCGCACCATGCGTGCCCAGCGCGACAACCAGCGCTCAGAACAGATCAAACAACAGATAAATGCGGCGACGCCGGAACAAAAAACCGAAATGTACCGTCGAATGGCCGCGATGTGGAAAGAATCAGGGGATTGACCGGTCGAAAGGAGTGGCCCGGATTGAGCAAGACAATTGAAAACCAGGATGTAATGGCCGCGCGCGTGCGTGAGTTGATCGAGACCGGGAAGTCAAAAGGTGTACTGACCTATAAGGAAATCGTCGAAATGCTCGGGGACGTGGAGCTGACGCCCGAACAGTTTGACCGCGTTTTGGATACGCTGTCCGGCCTGAACATAGAGGTCGTCAAGGAGGAAGCCATTCCCGAAGCGGAGCTGCTGGCGGAAACCGAGGAGGAGGAGATCGATATCTCCGTGCCCGAGGGCATTTCCATCGACGATCCCGTGCGCATGTACCTTAAGGAGATCGGCAAGGTGCCGCTTTTGACTGCCGAGGAGGAAATAGAGCTGGCAAAGCGCATGGAGGAAGGGGACGAGGACGCCAAGCACCGCCTGTGCGAGGCCAATTTGCGCCTGGTTGTCTCCATCGCCAAGCGGTATGTCGGCCGCGGTATGCTGTTTTTGGATTTGATTCAGGAGGGCAACCTGGGCCTGATCAAGGCCGTTGAAAAGTTTGATTATCGCAAAGGCTATAAATTCTCCACCTATGCGACGTGGTGGATCCGCCAGGCCATCACCCGTGCCATCGCGGACCAGGCCCGCACCATCCGCATCCCCGTCCACATGGTGGAGACGATCAACAAGCTGATCCGCGTGTCCCGCCAGCTTTTGCAGGAGTATGGGCGGGAGCCGCTGCCCGAGGAAATCGCGGAGGAAATGGGCATCCCCGAGGATAAGGTTCGCGAGATCATCAAGATCGCCCAGGAGCCCGTGTCCCTGGAGACCCCTATCGGCGAAGAGGAGGACAGCCATCTGGGCGATTTCATTCCCGATGACGACGCGCCCGCTCCGGCGGAGGCTGCCGCCTTCACCATGCTCAAGGAGCAGCTGATGAGCGTGCTTTCCACGCTGACGCCCCGGGAGGAAATGGTGTTGAAGCTGCGCTTCGGGCTGGAGGACGGCAGGGCACGCACCCTCGAAGAGGTTGGCAAGGAATTCAAGGTCACCCGAGAGCGCATCCGCCAGATTGAAGCCAAGGCGCTGCGCAAGCTGCGCCATCCCAGCCGCTCCCGCAAGCTGAAGGATTCCATCGACTGATGCGGGAGAGTCGGGGAATTTCGCTGGATCCGCGCCTGTCGATGATCGCACGCCTCGTCGGTAGCTGTGAATGTTATGCCGATATCGGATGCGACCACGGCAGGCTCGGCGCTTTTTTGCTCAAAAGCGGACAATGCCAAAGGGCGCTGTTGACGGATATTTCGGAGCCGTCCCTTCAAAAAGCGCGGGATTTGATTGCACTGCTCGGCCTTTCGGAGCGCGTGGATTTCTGCGTGGGCGACGGTGCGCTTGCGTTGACGCGTCTTGTGGACGCGGCGGTGATTGCCGGCATGGGCGGAAGCACCATCGCCCGGATCATACGCGAAGGTGGCGCGCACCTCAAGGACGCCCGACTGGTGCTGCAGCCGAACGTAGCCGCGCCGGAGCTGCGCGGCGCACTGTCGGCGTGCGGCTATGCCATCTGCGATGAGCGGGTGGTACAGGATGGGCGGCGCAGCTATGTGATCATCGTCGCGCACAGGGGCGTGTCAAGCTACAGCAAAAAGCAGCTGACGGTAGGACCGGTGTTGCTTGAGCGTATGCCCGCGGAGCTTGTGCCACTGGCCCGGTTCAGGCTGCGGGTGGCCCAAAAGGCGTTGAAGGGCGCGTCGGCCTCCGGGGACGCGGCGCAGATGCGGCCCCTGATGGATGAAATTGGCATTTGGGAGGAGGTCCTGTCGTGTCTGCAACCGTAGAACAGATACTGGCGCTTGTCGATGGGATCGCGCCCTTTGAGCTTGCGGAGAGCTGGGACAATGTGGGATTGCTGGCAGGAAGGCCGGACGCCCGGGTGGACAGAGTGCTGTGCGCGCTGGATCTGAGCCTGCCCGTGCTGAAGGAAGCTGTGGACATGGGCGCGCAGCTGGTGATTACCCATCACCCGATACTGTTCCGGGGACGCAAGAATCTGTGCGAGACAGACGGCGAGGGCCGTTTGCTGTGCGCGCTGGTGCGTTCCGGCGTTGCCATGATTGCGGCGCACACGAATTTTGACAACGCGAATCCGGGCGTCAACGATGCCCTGGCCACGGCTCTGGAATTACAGAATGTGGTCGCTTTTGAAAACGGTATGCGCATCGGAACGCCAAAGCAAACCGACTTTGGTATGTTTGCTGATTTTACGCAGCACGCACTGGGCGGCCCCGTGCGCCGTTACGGCGCGTCGGACAGGCCCATACGCCGTGTCGCCGTGCTGGGCGGTGCGGGCGAGGATTTTGCCTGTATTGCCCGAGACGCCGGCGCGGACGTATATCTGACGGGTGAAATGGCATACCACAAAGCCCTGAACGCCGTGGATGACGGGCTATGCGTGCTGGAGGCCGGACACGCAGCCACGGAATATCCGGCTGTTTCCGCACTTTGCAGAGGTTTACAAATCGCTTCGGATGCGGTACAATATGGTATATGCTTTGAAAAGAGTAAGGTCGAATTGTTTTTTTGAACATGATGGAGGGATATTGAATGCAGTTGGATACCCTTTGGCAGTTTATGCAGGTCGATATGGAGGCAGATCGCTTTGAGGCAAAGATGCGCCAGTCGGAAAAGCGCCAGAAGCTGATCAAGCAGCGCGACTTTTTGAAGGACCAGCAGGCCAATATGAAGAAGCTGGAGAACGATGTCGTGGTCATGCAGGACCGGCTGGCCGCCGTACAGGATGAGGCCGACAGGCTGGAGAAGGTACTGGAAGGGCTGACGAAGGAGTTTAACGACAATCCTCCCTCCAACGCCGAAGAGGCCCAGAAGCAGGCCGAGTCTGTCCAGAAGCTGCTGGAGACACTGAGCCGCTATGAGCAGGAGCTTCAGAAGATGCGCAAGGACGCCGATACGAAGGATCGCCAGCAGAAGGAGATCCGCGTGCGCGCGGCCAAGACCAAGCAGGAATTTGACCAGCTGAAGGTGGAATACGACAAGGAGCTGAAGGCGGACACGGCCGAATTGCAGGTCATGCGCGGCAGGACCGATCAGGAGGCCAAGAAGGTGGACGCGCATCTGCTGGCAAAGTACCGCAGCATCAAGCAGCACTGCACGCCGCCCATGGCGAAGCTGGTCAACGATCAGTGCAGCGGCTGCTTCATGTCGCTGCCCAGCGCCACGCTGCTGGATATTCGAAGCGGGGACCGCATTGTCGAATGTGACAACTGCGGGCGCATCCTCTACGACGCGGGGGACTGACGCGTACATAACAGCGTTGATGCATTGTGAGGGCGCCAGACGATCGCAGGCGCGAAAGCGCCTGAGGAAAGTCCGAGCACCGCAGGGCAGGGTGCCGGTTAACTGCCGGTGGAGGCGACTTTAAGGAAAGTGCAACAGAGATATACCGCGTCCGCAAGGGCGTAAGGGTGG
>JAFUHB010000079.1 GCA_017469085.1 Clostridia bacterium | reverse complement strand
TCGCTGATGGATTTCCCGGACAGCGAGCTGGCCGACGAGGCAGGCGTGATCGAGGCGGGCAGCCGGGTGACCGTGTCCGCGGTGAACCGCTGCTATCTTCTGGTGACGGACGGGCGGCATACCGGCTACGCCGCGCAGCAGGGCCTCCTGAGCGCCGAGACCGAGGGCATCCCGACGACCGAGGAACAGGCGCATTATGAGATCGTGCTGGACAAGGAGTCCCGCATGGCCTATATCCTTTTGCTCAACGAGGCCGGGGAACGCACGGGGGACGTCGTGATGTCCGCCCGCGTTGCGATCGGCAAGCGCACCACCCCCACGCCCTCGGGCAGCTATACGCTGGGCGTCAAGGAACGCTGGCATCGGTATACGCGCTCGTATACGCCTTATACGACTACGTATATGAACGCCCGCTTCATTCACGGCATCCCCTGCTATCGCGCCGTGGACGGCACGACGATCGTCTGGATGGGGGAACAGATGGGCCATGCCGTGACCGGCGGCTGCATGCGTTCGCCTGACGAGCTGGCGAGATTCATCTATTTCTATTGCCCGTCCTACCAGACGCCATTCACGGTGGTCGGCGGGGGCTTTACCGAAAGCCTGGCGGCGGAGCGGGAGGAGGCTGCGTCATGAGCGGACGGGCGCGTTTGTGCCTGCTGACGGCGGGGCTGCTCCTGATCTGTCAATGCGCTCTGGCCGGCGCGCTGACGGAGGAGGACCTGGTGTGGACGCTGAACGGCCAACGCTTCCGTCTGGGAGACGGTGCGGAAACGCTGGTCGGCGCGATGCGGGAGGAATTCGGCGAGATCACGGTGACGGAGGCGCAGTCCTGCATGTTTGCCGGGCTGGACCGCGAGTATGACGCGGGCGGCGCGGTGGCGGGCACCTACCCGTCTGGGAAAAACGGCGCGGAAGCGCTCGAAACGGTGATCGTGATGGACGCAGGCTACCCGACGGAGCGGGGCGCGCGCGTCGGGATGACCAGGGACGAGATCGTGGCGCTTTACGGCAACGACTACATCCTGGATTATGATACGATGATTTATGAGCTTTATCCGGGCGGGCCGCAGCTGAGCTTTATCTTCGAGGGGGATTCGGTGAGCGCCTGGATGCTGTTCAGGAATACCTCGGTGTAAGATAATGGCACTGTCGTCACCGATCTTTCTTTCGGGCTTCCTGCCGCTGAGTCTGCTGCTGTTTTTGTTTTGCGGCAGGCGCAAGGGCCTGCGGCTCGCCGCCGCACTGCTGCTGGCAGGTGGCTTTTTTCTGCTGTCCGGACAGCGAAACGCCGTGTCGATCGCCGCGCTTTTGCTGCTCTGGCTGGGTGCGGCCCTGCTGCCCAGACTGGGAAGGGCCGGGCGGCGGGCGTACCTTGGATATTGCCTGGCGGCGCTCCTGCTGGGCCGGCTGCCGTTCGCCGCGGAGCTCCGGCCGGTGGGCGTCACCTATACGGCCCTGCAGGGCGTCATGCTGGCGGCATTGTTTGAAAAAGAAGGGCTTCCCCAAAGCTCCCTTTCCGACAGGCTGATGCCCATGACGTTTTTCCCGACGATGTCCTCCGGCCCGCTGCTGCGGCCCGATCGATACGCGGGCCGCTGGGAGCCGGCGAAACTCGATTGGGCGGAGACGGCCGCTGGACTTCGCCGCCTGACGGTGGGCCTCGCCAAGAAGCTGCTGATCGCGGAGCGCTTGCGGCCGCTTGCGATGGCGGGATATTCGGGCCTTGGGGCGGGGGACAGCCTGCTGACGGCTCTTTTTGCCATGCTGTATGTGTATTACGATTTTTCGGGGTATACGGATATGGCGCTGGGACTGGGACGGATGCTGGGCGTCGCTCTGTCGGAAAATTTCGACCGCCCGTTCTCGGCCGATTCCCTGCGGAATTTCTGGCGGCGCTGGCATATCACGCTGTCCGCCTTCCTGCGGGATTTCATCTACATCCCGCTCGGCGGCTCCAGGCGGGGAACGGTACGAACGGCGGTCGCCCTGCTGCTGACCTTCCTGGCGTCCGGCCTGCTGCATGGAGCGACGCTGCCCTTCCTGCTGTTCGGCCTGTGGCATGCCTGCTGGGTGATGCTGGAGCATTTTCGGCTGGTCCGTCCCGGACAATGGCGGCCCGCCGCGCGGAGGCTGTATGTCTGGGCGGTTATGGGATTTTCCTTTGTGATTTTCCTTTCGCCAGATGGGCGGGGGCTGCTTCAGGCGCTCCGGGGCTTTGCCTGCGCCGGTCCCTTCTTTTCCGGTGAAACGCTGGCGGCGCTGGACCCGGTGACGGTCGGGGCAGCAGCTCTCGCCCTGGCGCTGCCCTGGGCTTCCCGACGACTGAGCGCGATCAGGATATCCGGCGCGCTTCGGGACGGGCTTTTGATCCTGTTGCTGGCGGTATGCTACGTAGCGGCGGTTGGCCGGGGCTTTACGCCCTTTTTATACGCGGGGTTTTGATGATGAAAAACGAGAGGCTGTACGCCTGCGCGGCGCTGCTGATGCTGCTGTTGCCCCTGGCGCTGGCGCCGTTTGGGATCGATCTTCCCAATTACCGCGCGGAGGGGAACACGCAGCGTTTTGCCGAGGCTCCGGCATCCTGGCTGGAGGAGCGGCTGGCCCTTCGCTGCGCCCTGCTCACCCTGCGGGGAGAAACGCTCTATGCTATGGGGGACGCTGGGCCGCAGGCGGTGGTCGGCGAGGGGTGCGCGTACTATCGCCCCGCGCTGATCGGCCTGACCGATCCGATGATGGACGAAACGGCGGATGAAATGACCCAGGCGGTCGTCGGGCTCCGGGACGCGCTACGGGCTCAGGGCCAGGCGCTGATCGTGCTGATCGCGCCGGACAAGGCAAGCGTCTATCCCGACGGGCTGCCCGCCCGTCTGCGGGGCCGAGCGGGCTCTGGGGACGGAGAAAAGGCTGCTTCCCGACTGGCCCTGGCGGGAGTGGACGTGGTGTATGCCAAAGACGCGCTACGGGCGGCGCGGACAAAGGGGGATACCTACTTTGCCTATGACACGCACTGGAACGCGCGGGGCGCGATGATCGCGGCCAACGCGGCGCTGGACGCGCTGGGGCTTCCTTTATATGAGCCGGATGAAATCGTCCTGACGCCGGGACGGGCCTCCGACATCCGGCTGCTGTACGCTCCGGGGCACGCTCCGGAGGAGCCGGACGCCGAGCCGGACATCGGGCGCGGCTATCGGCTGGTTCGCCCCATGCGGAGCCTGAACGACATGACCATCCGCACCGCGAACGAGGACGGGCAGGAGACTGTTTTGATGGCGCGGGATTCCTTCGGCGCAGGCCTATTCCCGTATCTGGCCAATCGGCTGCGGAGCTTCGTGATGTCGCGCAGCTATCAAAATTTGCCCGTGCAGGCGGCCCGGGAGGGGGCGGAAACCGTGATCCTTGAAATCGCCGAAAGAAATCTTCGTTCCTTGCCGGAATTGCTTGCAAATCCGGATCAAACGTGATATCTTAGTAGTAGCTAACGATCTTGCGTCGCGGAGATATGGAGAGCGGGTGAGACACGGGCTTTTCCGTGTTACCTGCTTTGTTTTGATGAAAAGGGGGAATACTATGTACGATGTCGCGATCATCGGCTGCGGTGTGATCGGCGCCGCAGCGGCCTTCGAGCTTTCCAAGTATGAGGCGAAGGTCGTCGTGCTGGAAAAGCAAAATGACGTTGCTATGGGCGCAACCCGCGCCAACAGCGCGATCATCCACGCCGGTTACGATCCAAAGCCCGGCACCCTGATGGCCCGGCTGAACGTCGAGGGCAATCTGATGGCCGAGCAGCTGTGCAAGGACCTGAGCGTGCCCTTCAAGAAGATCGGCTCGCTGGTGATGGCCTTCTCCGAGGAGGAGCGGGCCACCGTGGAGGAGCTTTACCGGCGCGGCGTGGAAAACGGCGTGCCCGGCGTCCGGATCATCTCGGGCGAGGAGGTCCGGCAGATGGAGCCCCTGGTCAGCGATCAGGTGGTGTGCGCCCTGTACGCCCCCTCCGCCGGGATCATCTGCCCCTGGGATTACTGCCTGGCCTTCGCGGAGACGGCGGCTCGCAACGGGGTGGAGATCCGGTTGAACGCCGGGGTGAACGGCATCCGCCGGGAGGACGGCGCATACGTCCTTTCCACCGAGTCGGGCGAGGTCCGCGCCCGGTATATCCTGAACGCGGCCGGCGTCGAGAGCGGCGCGATCCACGAGATGGTGGCCGAAAAGACCTTCACCGTGATGCCCAACCGCGGCGAATATTATGTGTTTGACAAGAACGAGTGCTTCCGCGCGCATCATGTGCTCTTCCAATGCCCCAACAAGGACGGCAAGGGCGTGCTGGTGACGCCCTCCGTGGACGGCAATCTCCTGGTCGGCCCCAACGCCGAGGCGGTGACCGATCCGGAGCGCCCCAACAATACGGCGGCGGGCATGGCGTTCATCCGGGAAAAGGCGTTCAAGTCCGTCCCGTCCGTCAATTATCGCAACGCCATCCGCAATTTCGCCGGTATTCGCGCCAATACCGACCGGGACGAGTTCCAGATCGGGATCGCGGCGGAGAACTTCATCGACCTGGCGGGCATCAAGTCCCCCGGCCTGTCCTCCGCGCCCGCCATCGCCATCGAGGCGGTCAAGCTGCTGAGCGAGTGCGGCTTTGCGCCGGCCAAGAAGGCGAACCCGATCACCACGCGCCGGAAGATCCGCTTCCGCGAGCTCAGCGACGCGGAAAAGACCGAGGTGATCCGCGAGAACCCGCTGTACGGCCGGGTGATCTGCCGCTGTGAAACGGTGACGGAGGGGGAGATCGTCGAGGCGATCCACAGCCCGATCACGCCATGCAGCCTGGACGGCATCAAGCGCCGCGCGGGCAGCGGCATGGGGCGGTGCCAGGGCGGCTTCTGCGGGCCGCGCGTGCTGGACATCCTGGCCCGTGAGCTCAAGCGCGATCCCATG
>JAFUHB010000009.1 GCA_017469085.1 Clostridia bacterium | reverse complement strand
CGATGCCGCAGCCCTTTTCCCGCAGGCGGGTATGCAGCGCCACGAGGGTCTCCATCTCGTTGACGCAGTGCACGCACCACGTTCCCCACAGGTTGACCATGGTGATGCGGTTGTCCCTGAACAGCGCGTCGCTGGTGACCGGGTTGCCGTCCACGTCGGTGGTCTCGAAGCTGATGACCTGGCCGATCAGCCCGGCGTAGGGGTCGTCGGGCGCGTACAGCTCGGCGGTCTTCAGGCAGTCGACGAAGGTCGCGCGCACGTTCTCTATGTCCGCCAGCAGCGCGTCCTGATCCTGCCGCACCGTCTGCGGGTCGACGTCGATCTCCGCGAAATCGTCGTAATTGACCGACGGCGCCTGCACCGGCGATAAGACGGCAAAGCGGCGGTAGCCGTCCGCCTCGCCGAGCTCCAGGATCTCCGCGCCCTCCGGCAGCTCACCGAATACGAATTGGATCGCGGTGTCCGCGTCCGGGGCATCCGTGGTGATGACGCACGCGATGTTGGCGCAGCACGTCGACACGATGTGGCTGGCGAGGCTCAGTGTCTCCTTACTGGCGCCGCTGAACTGTTTCGTAAGCTGTGAATATGCGTCGTTCGTCAGGGCATAGTAGTCCAGGTACATGAAGGCGACGAAGGGATCGCGGTGGATGATGCCGGCATCCGCGTAATCCAACAGATTTGGGGTGCTGTCCAGCATCTTCTGCATATCGATGCGGATGCCGGTCTTATTAAAGGCCGTCGGCACGCCCTCCGCCAGCCCGGACAGGCAGGTCAGCAGCATGGACAGCGCGATAATGGCGGTGATCAGCTTCTTCATGGTCATGTTCCTCCTCGATTCAATGCCCGCTTCGCTCTGCAAGATCGGGCCCTGTAATGATTGCTGGGTCGAAGGGAAAAGGGGGGACGACAAAGCAGCCGCAAACCGGTGGATGGGCGCGACCGTCACATGCCTGGTTTGATTGCTTTGTTGAAACAGATTATAGCGCAGAATTGCCGAAAAGGGAAGGGGTGGGATTGAAAAGATGCAGGCCTACGCTCTGAAAGAGTCCTTCTTCGATTTCATGGACGCGCCTGACCGCGCTACGGCCTCAAAACGCCTGGAATACTGGCTGGACGCCTGCGACAGGCTCAAGATCCCTGAGTTCAAAGCCTGCCGCAAGATGCTGGTCAACTGGAAACCTTATATTCTCAACGCTTTCGACTGCTGCCTGTCCAACGGCTTTACGGAGGGCTGCAACAACGCTATCAAGGCTCTGAAACGCGTCGCCTTTGGCTTCAAAAACTTCACTACTTTCAGGGCCAGAATCCTTCTCTCCCTGACGTCGCACCCCAACATTTGACAAAGAGCCCAAAGCGCCCAAAGAGCCGCACTTTCAGGGGAGAGACCCAAACAGTGAAAAGCCCTGAAAACTCAGCGTTTTCAGGGCTTTGTCTATTGTGCGGAGGGTGGTAAAAGAGGGGATGAAGGTCAGAAATCGGGTAGTTTCGGATGGGAAAGCGGATTCTGAGTGTATCGTTGTTTTGGTATGGGTCTAACGATTTTTCTAACGTTTCTCGCAAGAATCGTTAGATATCTACTCTTATTTCACGGGAATTGGTAGAATAAGCATAAAATCAATACAGAAAGCAGCCAAATATCGTTATTTTGTACTCTTGTTGGTATTGATATCGAAAATCAGCATATGATATAATGGAAACATCAATAGAGAACCGTGAAAGGGGTGACTCCATGCTGGTAGATGAATTGCTTGAGCTTGCCAGAGGAGTTATGAAAAACAAGGCCGAGGGGCAAACGATAGAGGTGAAAGCTGCCGAAAAGGGCTGCCCCAAGCGATTGTATGATACGCTGTCCTCCTTCTCGAATCAGGATATGGGTGGGACGATCCTGTTTGGCATAGATGAGGAAGCAGGCTTTGCATTGGTGGGCGTATACGATCTTCAGGATTTGCAGAAGCGGGTTTCGGATCAATGCAGTCAAATGAGTCCCCCTGTTCGTGCCGTATTCACAACAGCTGAATTGGATGGCTACCCTATTTGCTCGGCTGAGATCCCAGGAATAGATCTGTCGGAGCGGCCTTGCTACTATGAGGGTGCCGGACGACTGAAAGGTTCGTTTATTCGTGTGGGCGATGCAGACAAGACCATGACGGATTATGAATTGTATAGCCTGGAGGCCTTCCGCAAACATCTACATGATGACGAGCGCCCCATTGAGCGAGCCTCTATGGAAATGATGGACAAAGACAGTATTGCCGATTATGTCCGAAAGAGGCGGTTGGAACGGCCCAAATTTGCTCGGCTTTCGGATGAAATGGCTTATGAAATGCTGAGCCTGACCAGAGGTGGCGTCCCAACATTGGCTGCCGTGATGAACTTTGGGATATACCCCCAGGGTTTCCTGCCTCAGCTGGCAATCACGGGTATCGTCGTTCCCGGCACTGAGATTGGCGATACAGCGGAGGATGACGCGCGATTTATCGACAATCGACGGATTGAGGGAACACTGTCGGATATGTTGGAAGAAGCGCTGGCTTTCTGCGGCAGGAACATGAAATCCCGGACAATCATCAGCCTTGAAACTGGAAAGCATGTCAATCGCACGGAATACCCACTGGCGG
>JAFUHB010000078.1 GCA_017469085.1 Clostridia bacterium | reverse complement strand
TCCCATCCATCCCGGTGAGATCCGTATGTATTCCTGTGGGCCCACCGTATACGATTATTTCCACATCGGCAACGCCCGTCCGTTTATCGTGTTCGACACGCTGCGCAGGTATCTGGAATATCGGGGATATAAGGTGACCTTCGTTCAGAATTTCACCGATATCGATGATAAAATGATCAACCGCGCCAACCGGGAGGGAATCACCGTCAAGGAGCTCGGGGACCGCTTCATTGAGGAATACTTCAAGGACGCCCAGGCCCTCGGGATCCGTCCTGCCACCGTACACCCCCGCGCCACCGAGCATATCGGCGACATCATCAAGCTGATCAAGCGGCTGGAGGCCAACGGCCTGACCTACACCGTCAACGGGGACGTATATTTTGATACCAAGGCCTTCCCCGGCTACGGCAAGCTATCCGGCCAGAACCTGGACGATCTTGAGGCGGGCGCGCGCATCGACGTGGACACCGATAAAAAGCATCCCGCCGATTTTGCGCTCTGGAAGGCCGCCAAGCCAGGCGAGCCCTCCTGGAACAGCCCCTGGGGCCAGGGCCGCCCCGGCTGGCACATCGAATGCTCCGCTATGAGCATGAAATACCTGGGCGAAACCTTCGACATACATTCGGGCGGCAAGGACCTCCTGTTCCCCCACCATGAAAACGAAGTAGCCCAGGCTGAGGGCGCAACCGGCAAGCCGCTGGCCCATTACTGGATGCACAACGGCTTCATCAACATCAATAACGAAAAAATGTCCAAATCGACCGGCAATTTCTTCACCGTGCGCGATATTCTGAAGGAATTCTCCGCCGAGGATGTTCGTTTCTTTATGCTGAGCGCCCATTACCGCAGCCCCCTGAATTTCAGCAGGGAAATGATCGCCCAGGCCCACGCCTCCCTGACTCGCCTGTATACCGCGCGGGACCAGCTTGTTTTCCTGCAGGCAAACGTAAAGGACCAATCGCTTTCTCCCGAGGAAGAGCAGCTCCTCGAAAGGCTTTCCGACTATGTCCGCCGTTTTGACGATGCGATGGACGACGACCTGAACACTGCTGACGCTTTAGGCGTGCTCTTCTCCCTGGTGCAGGACGTCAATTCCTCCCTGAACGCGAACGCCTCCCTGAAGGCAGTCAGCAAGGCGCTGGAAACGCTGGAATCGATCACCAACGTGCTGGGGCTCCTGATGCAGAAGGCGGAGGCCAAGCTGCCCGAGGACATCCAGGCCCTGGCCGACGCCCGCGCCGAGGCCCGCAAGGCCAAGCAATGGCAGCGCTCCGACGAGCTGCGCGATCAGCTGAAGGAAAAAGGCTATATCGTCGAGGATACCGCGCAAGGGCAAAAGATTCGCCGGAGCATCGGATGAGCCGAGACGCGCATCGGGAAAACGAAAACAAAACCGGGGCCTGGGGTGATTTCGGGCCCCGGTTCGCGCGCTTACAGGCCGATTACCGGGAGGACCTGCACGCGCTGGAGAACCTGCGAACCCCCAAGCGCACAGCCCTGCTCGGCCGCCTGAAAAAGGTTCTCCCGTTCACCGATTTACCGCCGCTTCCCATCGTCTTCCGAATCGCCGCGATCATGGCGTTAATGACCGTCCTGATCGCCGTTTCCGTATTCGCCGCCGCCCATGGGTGGCGCAACTTTAAAAACGGTGCGGCCATCCGGCAGACGCGGTCCGATAGCGCCTCCGTCCGTCTGCCCTTTGACGGCCTTTCAACAGAAAACGCCCCGCTGATCCCAGAGGAGCTTCGGATCAACATCAATGCGGCGGGAACGGATGAATTGACCCTGCTGCCCAAGGTCGGCCCCGTGCTGGCGCAGCGCATCATCACCGAACGGGAACAAAACGGCACGTTCCGCTTCCCGGAGGATCTGACCGCCGTCTCCGGGATCGGCCTAAAAACGCTCGAAAGCATCCGTCCTTACATCACACTGTCCCCTTCCGGCGTCACAGAATAGGTGACACTGGGCGTCGTTACCCAAATTGTTAATTGTTACAAATCCGCTTTACTTTTTTAATATTTTTGTTATAATTAAATTCCCTCTCATTTTACCGTTTTTTCGCTGAAAGGCTTTGATCATGAGCAACAGAAACCACTATTCATCAACGCCCTTGATCCACATGGATAAAACCAAGGCGGGCAGGGCGGTCGAAGAGGACGCGCCGGTCGTCCTGGAGGAGGAAGAGGAACGCGTCCGCCGCTACGGCTTCCTCCAGTTCATCGTGATCCTGCTGCTGCCCCTGGGCTTTATCGCCTCGCTGGCGCTGCCGATCAACCTGATCGGCTGGCTGTTCATCGGCTTCAGCCTGTTTTGCGTGCTGCTGATGTGGCTGCTCCGCGCCTTCACGCAGGGCGCGCGCGCCAAGCTGACGCTCGTTTATGTGGCTGCTGCCGTCGTCGTGCTGGTCAAGATCATCGTCAGCAGCCCTTCCGCAGTCACGCAGCGCACCGTCAGCCGGGTGGACCCGAACAGCATCTTTTCTTCCAATACCGCGCTGGATACTCCCTCGCTTTCCGACATCGAGAACGCCGCAGCCCCTTTGGAAAGCACGCCCCTGCCGGAGCAGACGGAGGTGCCCATCTCCGCCGCCCAGCTGCGCCTGGAGGAATTCATGCGCTATTGGGCCCTGCAGGACACCAAATCCATGGTGACACTCTGCGCCCCCTCCTGGATCGATAAAGAGGAGAACCCGGAGGCGACGCTCTGGCGGGCGACCGGCTTTATGACGCCCTCGAGCTACGTGGTCGAGAAGGTTTACGGCAGCAATACCGATTCCTCCCGCGCCATCATGATCGTAGCGACCGTCAATAACTCGGACGGCTCCACCACCCGCAAACGCTATCAAATCGTAATGATGCGCTCCAATGACACCTGGTATGTGGATCCCGCTTCCCTGAACAGCATCGGCACCGTCACCGATGAGGATGACGAGCCCTTCGAGCAGGTGAGCTCCATCATTACCAACGCGACGCCTTCCCCCACGCCCGCGCCGACCGTCAACCCCGCCCTGGTGCTCTATTACAACACCTCCGGCGGCAAATACTATCACCTGGACCCCTACTGCAGCAGTATTTCCAGCGAATATACGCCGCTTACAGGCACCTTCACCTACAGTCAGCTGGACGACGCGGATTATCGCAAGCTGACCCGCTGCCCCCGCTGCGGCGCGCCGGCAAGACCGGGGACATAAATCCGTTTGTTTTAATCCTGTATTTTGCTTGACTTTCCCCAGCGAAAGTGTTTCAATACGTTTGTAAACGCGATGACCGGGAATCAAGTAATCAGGATGCACGTCGGAAACAGAGAGCTGCCGTTGGGTGCAAGGCAGCCGCGTCTCCCGATGAAATACCTCCCGAGAGCGGCAGGCTGAAAGGAAAGTAGGCCTCCCCGGCTGCCGGCCGTTACCCCGGCAGGGTATATTTTGTACCTGGTAAGGGCGCTGCCGTGAGGCCGCGTCGAACAGAGGTGGTACCGCGGTTTAACACACCCGCCCTCTCACATCGATTCTGATGGAGGGCGGGTGTTTTTCGTCCTCCCAACAAAGGAGGAGCATCCTATGTTTATCAAGATCCTCATGCTGATCCTGTTCTTTGGGCTGATGGTCGGCGTCGGCTTTTACAGCCGGAAGCACTCGACAGACGTCAACGGCTTCGTGCTGGGCGGCCGTTCGGTCGGTCCCTGGCTGACCGCCTTCGCCTACGGCACCAGCTATTTCTCCGCCGTTATTTTTGTCGGCTATGCCGGGCAGTTCGGCTGGAAATACGGCATCGCCTCCACCTGGGTGGGCTTGGGCAACGCCTTCATCGGCTCCCTGCTGGCCTGGGTGGTCCTCGGCCGCCGCACGCGTATCATGACCCAGCAGTTGGACAGCCGGACCATGCCCGAATTTTTCGGCAAACGCTTTGAAAGCAAGGGGCTCAAGATCGGCGCCTCCGCCATTATCTTTATCTTCCTGATCCCCTATACGGCCTCGCTGTACAACGGTCTCTCCCGCCTGTTCGCCATGGCCTTTAACATCGATTACACCGTCTGCATCATCATCATGGCCGTCCTGACCGGCATTTACGTAATCGCCGGCGGTTATATGGCCACTGCGATCAACGACTTTATCCAGGGCCTGATCATGATCGTCGGCATCGTCGCCGTCATTGTGGCGGTGCTCAATCAAAACGGCGGCTTCATGGCCTCCTATACCAAACTCGCAGAGGTCAGCGACGCCTCCGTATCCGCGGCCCCCGGCGCGTTTGCCTCCTTCTTTGGTCCCGATCCGCTGAACCTGCTGTTCGTGGTCATCCTGACCAGCCTCGGCACTTGGGGCCTGCCGCAGATGGTGCAGAAATTCTACGCCATCAAGACCGAGGCGGCCATCAGCAAGGGCACCATCATCTCCACCGCGTTCGCGATCATCGTGGCCGGCGGCTGCTACTTCCTGGGCGGCTTCGGACGTCTGTTCTCCGACCGGATCGATATCGCCGCCAACGGCTATGACTCCGTCGTGCCCGCCATGCTCGAGGGGCTCTCTCCCTTCCTGATCGGCGTCATCGTGATCCTGGTGCTGTCCGCCTCCATGTCCACCCTGTCCAGCCTAGTGCTGGCCTCCAGCACCACCCTGACGCTCGACTTCAGGAAGGACAAAATCCTCAAAAAGATGGACGAAAAGAAACAGGTGCTC
>JAFUHB010000008.1 GCA_017469085.1 Clostridia bacterium | reverse complement strand
GAATTCCTTGACCTTCAACGAGGCGGCATACGCCTCGTTTTTTCGTATGCCGTCGGAGATCAGCTTCTCCCTGGCGTCCCGAAGGTCGCTCGCCTCCCGTGTCAGCAGCAGCTGTAAAAGCCGTAATTCAGGGCTCAGCTCCGCCGGAGGCGCGGCCTGCGTTTCTCCCGAAACGCCCCGCAGATCGAGGACGATGCAGTACTCCCCCTTCTCGGCCTTTTCATTGGCATAAAGCTGATTCAATACCTCGTCCGCCGTCCCCCGCAAGGTCAGCTCATGCAGCTTAGTCAGGTCGCAGCTGGCGCTGACCAGGACGCCGGGCAGCGTGTCCCGAATCGTTTCCATCAGCTTGATCACCCGGAAGGGGGATTCATGGATCACTGCCGCCTCCGTCCCGATCATAGAGCGCAACTTTTCAGTCAGTTCCTTTTTTTCGCGGGGAAGAAAGCCGTAAAAGGTGAACTCCTTAAAATCAAAACCGCTCACGGAAACAGCGGAGGCCATGGCCGTAGGTCCCGGCACCGCCGCGATCGGGATCCCGCTTTCGGCGCAAAGCCGCACCAGGTACGTGCCAGGGTCCGAGATCGCCGGCGTCCCCGCGTCCGTCACCAGGGCGACGTCGATCCCCTCCGCCAGCATCCGGGCGACGATCTGTTCGGCCTTGCCATGCTCATTGTGCTGGTGGCAGCTGGTCAGGGGCGTATGGATATCGAAATGCGCCGTCAGTTTCATCGTCACCCGGGTGTCCTCCGCCGCGATCAGGGCCACGCTTTTCAGCGTTTCCACCGCGCGGGGACTCATATCCCCCAGATTGCCGATGGGCGTTGCGACAACGTACAGCATGGTAGCCTCCCTATATTTTTTCCACCGCCCGCAGCAACGCGCTGTGCGCCCGGCTGTTTTGCGTGATCTCCTCCGCGGAAGGCTTGACCGCGCCGCCGTACAGCACCCGGGCGATCGGCTTCCTGCCGCAGGTGCAGATCGGCGCCTTGGGCGGGCAAATGCAAGGGTTCTGCATTTTCCGAAAAGCCTGCTTGACCGCGCGGTCCTCGATGGAATGAAACGTCAGCACGCACAGCCTGCCGCCCGGCTTCAGCATAGATGTCCAGTCGTTCAGGGCCTGCTCGAGCGGAGCGATCTCATCGTTGACGGCGATCCTGACCGCCTGAAAGGTACGCCGCGCCGGATGTCCGTCGTCCTTCTGGCGGACCGCCTTTGGAATTGCCGCGTCCACCACGCGGACTAGGTCCATCGTCGTGCATATAGGGCTTTCCCTGCGGCGCTGCACGAGGGTCCTGGCGATCCGGGCGGCCCAGCGCTCGTCGCCATAGGCATACAAGACACGCGTCAGCTCCTCCTCGGAAACGGCGTTCAGATACTCCGCCGCGGTCAGCCCCTGGGACGGGTCCATCCGCATGTCCAAGGGCGCGTCCTCATGATAAGAAAAGCCGCGTTCCCGATTGTCCAGCTGATAGGAGGACACGCCAAGGTCCAGCAACGCGCCGTCCAGCAGAATCCCTTCAGGCAGCAGTTGCTTTACATCATGAAAATTACCGTGGATCGCGTGAAACCCCGGATAGCCGGAAAGCCGGGAGGAAGCGGCCTCAATCGCCGCCTCGTCCCGGTCGATCCCATACAATACGCCTTCTCCCATGGCGCGGAGGATGGCCTCGCTGTGCCCGCCACCGCCCAGGGTCCCGTCCGCAAACACCTGGCCCCGCCGGGGAGAAAGGCAGTCGATCACCTCGCGCAGGAGGACGGGCTGGTGACGAAATTCCATGGTTGCTCCTTCATGATCAAAAAGGGAAAGAAATCAGGAAAGGTGGACCGGATGCGCTAAGCGTCACTTCCTGCCCCCATTCCCAATTTCTTTCCCGGTCCGTCACAGTTCCTCGATCCGCTTTTTCAGCGTCTCGACCATTTTCCGGTTGTTCTCCAGCTTGGCCCGTTCATTTTCCACCAGGGCGGCAGGCGCTTTGCCCACAAAGCCGGGGTTGTTCAGCTTCGCCTCCGAGCGGGCGATCTCATTCTCCAGATTGGCCAATTCCTTAGCCAAACGCTTCTTTTCCTGCTCCAGGTCCACCAGGTCGCCCAGGGGAATGAACATCTCGCCCGCGGGGCATACGGCGCTGACCGTCTTTTCGGCTACGGAAGCCCCGGGAGCCAGCAGCTCCATAGCGGACACGTTGGCCAAGCGCTTAAAGTAAGGCTCGGCCACGTCGAAGGCCTCCTCCCAGCCCTCCGCCGGCCGCACCATCAGGCGCGCCTTGTGGCCAGGCTGCACATTCAGCTCCGCACGCTGGTTGCGGATCACGCGCACCATGTCCATGATGCCCTCCATGCGGGCGCTCTCCGCCGTAAAAACATAAGCGTCCTCATATTGCGGCCAGCTCGAGGTCATGCAGGAGGCGTTCTCGAGGCCCGGCAGATGCCGATACACTTCCTCGGTCAGGAAGGGCATGAAGGGATGCAGCAGCTGCAACAGCCCGCCCAGCACCTTAAGCAGCACCGCCTGCACCGCTGCCTTGCGCTGAGGATCGTTCCCCAGCAGGCCGCCCTTGGCCATCTCGATGTACCAATCGCAGAATTCGCTCCAGATAAAATCATACAGCTTCTGCGAGGCAAGACCAAACTCGGCCTTCTCCATATCCTCCGTGACTTCCCTGACAGCCTCCATATAGCGGGTCAGGATCCATTGGTCGGCCAGCTCGAGCTTCTTCCCCTCAAGCGCTTCGGCCTGATCCAGATTCATCAGCACAAAGCGGGAGGCATTCCAAACCTTATTGGCGAAATTACGCGCCATTTCCACCTTTTCCGTGGAATAGCGGGTGTCGTTGCCGGGGCTGATGCCCAAGCACAGGGAGAAACGCAGCGCGTCCGCGCCATACTGATCGATCACCTCAAGCGGATCGACGCCGTTCCCCAGGGACTTGGACATCTTCCTGCCCAGCGCGTCGCGCACCAGGCCATGGATGACCACCGTGTCAAACGGCGGCTTGCCCATCTGCTCGATGCCCGAGAAGATCATACGGGCCACCCAGAAGAAGATAATATCATAGCCGGTCACCAGCGTGCTGGTGGGATAGAAGTAACGAAGGTCCTCCGTATCCTCCGGCCAGCCCAGCGTGCCAAACGGCCACAACGCCGAGGAGAACCAAGTGTCCAGCACGTGCTCGTCCTGCGTCAGCTTGCCGCCGCAATGTGGGCAGGCTTCCGGGTCCTCGCGGGATACGACGGTCTTTCCGCAGTTCTCGCAATACCAGGCCGGGATCCGATGACCCCACCAAAGCTTGCGGCTGATACACCAATCGCGGATATTCTCCATCCAGTTAAAATAGGTCTTGGAAAAACGGTCGGGCATGAAGCGGACCTCGCCCGTTTTCACTGTCTCGATGGCAGGCGCGGCCAGCGGAGCCATCTTCACGAACCATTGCTTGCTCATCATGGGCTCAACAACCGTATGACATCGGTAGCAGGTGCCCACTTCATGCGTAAGAGGCTCCACGCGCTTTAATAGCCCCAGCGCCGTCAGGTCCGACACGATCGCCTTGCGGGCCTCGCCCGTGGTCATTCCCGCGTACTTGCCGCAATCCAGCACCTGCACGCTGTCTTCCTCGGTAACGTCCGCCGCTCCGGTCATGTGACCGTCGAAGGTGAACACGCGCACGATGGGCAATTGATGCCGCTGGCCCACCTCGTAGTCGTTCGGGTCGTGCGCCGGGGTGATCTTGACCACGCCGGTACCCTTTTCCATGTCGGCATGCTCATCCAAAACGATGGGGATCTCCTTATTGATCAGGGGCAGGATGACATGGCAGCCATGCAGATGCGCGTAACGCGGATCCTCCGGATTGATGGCCACGGCGGTATCGCCCAGCATGGTCTCCGGGCGGGTAGTCGCCAACTCCAGCAGTTCGCCGGTTTCCTTGACCGGATACAGGATATGCCAGAAATTACCGTCCTTTTCCTCGTATTCCACCTCGGCGTCGGACAGAGCGGTATTGCACCCCGGACACCAATTGACCAGCCGGTTGCCCCGGTAGATCAGGCCCTGATCGTACAGCCGCACGAACACCTCGCGCACGGCCTTGGAGAACCCATCGTCCATCGTGAAGCGCTCGCGGCTCCAATCGCAGGAGGCGCCCATGCGGCGCAACTGCCTGGTGATCCGCCCGCCGTATTCCTTCTTCCATGCCCAGGCATGCTCCACGAATTTTTCCCGGCCCACCATCTCCTTGGTGAGGCCCTGCTCCCGCAGCTTATCCGCCACCTTGACCTCGGGGGCGATGGCGGCATGGTCCGTACCGGGCAGCCAGAGCGTGGGATCCCCCTTCATGCGATGATAGCGGATCAACGCATCTTGCAACGTCGCGTCCATGGCATGGCCCATGTGCAGCTGGCCGGTTACGTTCGGGGGCGGCATCACGATCGTAAAGGGCTTTTTACCCTCAACGCGCTGAGCAGTAAAGGCGCCGGAGCTTTCCCAGCGCTGATAAGTATCATCCTCCATCAGGCGAGGATTGTATGTTTTTTCCATTTCAAACGTTTGCTCGGCCATTTTGCAGCCCCTCCCTCACATGAATACGATCAGATAAATGATCAGCGCGACCGCGGCGCAGCCCAGCTTGATCAACAGGCTCAGCTTCGCCTTCCGGCCTTCATCCGCACCTGAAAACCTTCCCGCCAGTCGGTCCGACAGGAAGCAGATCAGCACCAGCGTAGCCAGCACGATCAACAGCACGATCTTTTTGGCGT
>JAFUHB010000077.1 GCA_017469085.1 Clostridia bacterium | reverse complement strand
AGCTTTCATTTTGATATTCCCCCATTGCTCCGTCATAATACCATGATCATGGACACAGCTCCGATCAGGGCGCAGCGCAAAACAGTGCGCGGTATAGATAAATTTTTGAACGGGCCGAAGCTCGCCGTGATAACGATCGATCCCGTCAAAGTACATTGAAAAGCCGCAGCGCTTCAATACGCCCGCGGAGCGGACATTTTCCTTCGCGCAAATCCCATATACCCGGTCCAGGTTCAGCCTGGCCATGATCCAGGGCAGGAAGCATAAAACGGCTTCGGTACAATAGCCCTTGCCCGTAAAAGGCGCGGCAATATGATACCCGATTTCAAACCCCTCCGGAATCGGGCACAGCTGCACATAGCCGATGTTAGCGCCGCTTTTCAGCAGCACCGGATACACAAAGGGGCCCTCCGTCCCCTGATACGCATCGATCAATCGCTCGATTGCATCCCGGCCTTCCTCCGGCGTTTCAAACACCTCGTCCGGCAAGAAGCGGGCCGTCTCCCCATCCAGAGAGTTTCGGCAGACCGCGTCCGCCATTTCCGGAGTAAACGCTGTGATCCTCAACCGCTCCGTCGTCAGCGTCATGCCCTTCCCTCCCCGGAAAGCAGGCTCTCCGTCTGCTCTTCCCGGAATTGGTTGGTGTACAGGCGGTAATAATCCCCTTTGGCCTTCAAAAGCTCCTGATGCGTTCCCGCTTCCTTGATGCGGCCGTTATCGATCACCAGGATACGGTCGGCATTCCGGACGGTGGACAGACGGTGCGCAATGATAAAGGAGGTTCGGCCCGAAAGCACCTGATCGATCGCCCGCTGGATGATCTGCTCGGTTTGCGTATCCACGGAGGAGGTAGCCTCATCCAGCACGAACAGCGCCGGGTTGGCCAGCAGGGCCCTGGCGAAGGAAATCAGCTGCTTTTCGCCGGTAGAAAGCCTGCTGCCGCCCTCGCCTACTTCCGTTTGATAACCCTTCTCCATTTTCAGGATGAAGGCTTCCGCGTTGACAAGGCGCGCCGCTTCCTTGACCTCCTCGTCCGTCGCCTCCAGGCGCGAATAACGGATGTTCTCCATGATGGTCCCGGAAAACAAATGGGGTTCTTGAAGGACGTATCCCAAATTGCTTTGCAGCCACAGCTGGCTGCGCTCCCGATAATTGACGCCGTCGATCAGCACCTGTCCCGCCGTCGGCTCATAAAACCGGCACAGCAGGTTGACCACGGTGGATTTTCCCGCGCCGGTCGGCCCGACCAGGGCGATGGTTTCCCCCGCGCGCACGTGCAGGTTAAAGTCTGTCAGCACGCGCTCGCCGTCCTTGTAGGCAAAATCCACGTGCTTAAATTCGATCTCGCCTTTGATCTCCGGCCAGTTTTCCCGCCTTGGGTGAAAGCTGTCGCCGAACCGCTCGATCACCTCGGGCGTATCCCGGATATCCGGCTCCGTATCCAGCAGGGAAACGACGCGCTCGGCCGCGGCCTGTGCGCTCTGCATTTCCGAAAAGGTGGCGGCGATATCCCGCACAGGCTGAAAAAACTGTACGGTATAATTGACGAACAGCTGAACCGTGCCCAGCGTCATCGCCCCGGTCAGCGCCATATTGCCCGTCTGCCAAAGGGCGTAGGCGGTCGCGATAGAGCCGAGGGATACGACGATCGGCAGGTACAGGGCGGACAGGGAGGCCGCCTTAACGGCCGTATTTCGCATTTCTCCGGTCAGCTCGCGGAATTCTCGGGCGTTTTCGTCCTCGCGCACCAGCGTTTTCGTGGTCTTAGCGCCCATGATGCCCTCGTTGAAGGCTCCGGTGATGCGGCTGTT
>JAFUHB010000076.1 GCA_017469085.1 Clostridia bacterium | reverse complement strand
GCAGCAGCATGGAGAGCCTGCTCTGGCCGATCCCGCCGCCCATGGTCACGGGCAATTCGCCGCGAAGGAGAGCCTGATGGAAGGGCAGGGCGCGCCGCTCCTCGCAATGGGCCAAAGTCAGTTGGCGGTCCAAAGACTCGGGCGAAACGCGGATGCCCATCGAAGAAATCTCAAACGCGCAGTCCAGGATCTCATTGTAGAACATGATGTCCCCGTTCAGGGCCCAATCGTCGTAATCAGGCGCGCGTCCGTCGTGCTTCTGTCCGGAGCGCAGCGTACCGCCGATCTGCAAGATCGCGGCGGTCTGGTGCTCCCGCAGGAAAGCGTTCTCCCGTTCCTTGGGCGCGAGCGCGGGGTACAGATTCTCCAGCTCCTGGGTCGTGATAAAGGCAACCTCGCGCTTCAGGCACACCGGGATCTGCGGATAGGTCCAGCGCAGCATATCCAGCGTTACGCAGATCGCGGACACGATATGCTCCATCGTCTCTTTGAGGTAGTCGAGCGTCCTGTCCTCCTGCCGTATCACCTTTTCCCAATCCCATTGATCCACGTAGACGGAATGAAGATTGTCCAATTCCTCATCGCGGCGAATGGCGTTCATATCCGTATACAGGCCTTCGCCCACAGGAAAATCGTAACGCTTCAGCGCCAGGCGCTTCCACTTGGCCAGGGAATGCACGACCTCAGCGATCTCCCCAGTTTCCAGGATATCGAAGGATACCGGGCGTTCCACGCCGTTCAGGTTGTCGTTCAGGCCCGAGGCCCCGTCCACAAAAAGCGGAGCGGACACGCGCTTCAGGTTCAGCGCATGGGAAAGATTGCCCTGAAACAGCTTCTTGATCAGCGCGATCGCTTCCTGCGTGTCGTACAGGCTGAGCGCCGAGCGGTATCCCTGCGGAATCTGCGTTTTGCTCAAGGTTTCACCCCTATTCCGGTCAAATTCCAATAAAATGACCAGTTATATGATATAACAAACCCCGGATTTGTCAAGTTTTTTCCATACGAGGGCAGGAGTCTGATCAGCCACTTTCGTAGCATCCCGCCGCCGCGTCCGCAAGAAAATCGACGGCCCCGAAGGGCCGCCGGAAGATATGCTGTTGATACTATTGGATCAGTTGATCCCAAGGCGATAGTAGATGCGGGCGAAGGTTTCGGAGCCCACGATGCCGTCCTGCTTCAGGCCTTCCTTCTTTTGGAAGGTGATCACAGCCTGGCGGGTGGTCTTGCCGAACTTGCCGTCGTCATCGCCGCTCTTGAGATAGCCCAGCTGGATCAGCTGCTGCTGCAGCTTCTTGACGGCGGAGCCCCAGCTGCCGAGCTTGAGCTTGGTGGTGGAGGTGCCGGTGCTGGTATCATTGTTATCCACGACGGTCTGGTCCGCGTTGCTGACGTCGATCGCCATGATGTAGTTCCAGGTCCGGGCGCCGATCACGCCGTCCGCCTTGATGCCCTTGGCCGTCTGCAGCGCCTTGACCGCGTTGTAGGTCGCCTTGCCGAACACGCCGTCAGCGTTGCCTACCAGGTAACCGCCGGCCTTCAGCCGCATCTGAGCCTGGGAAACATACCGGCCGTGGCTGCCCAGCCGCAGGGTGGGACGGATGTAGGGATCGTCCTCGGAGCCCTTTTCGGCGTCGGCGTCGGTCTCGTGCTTATCCACTGCGCTGGCCCACAGATAACGGCGGGTGGTGCTGTCCAGCGCGCCGGTCTGGCTGATGCTGTTTTCCTTCTGGAACAGCTTAACAGCCGAGGTAACGGCGGAATCATAGTAACCGTTGGTGATCGCGCCGGAGGACAGATAATTCAGGCTGATCAGCTTCTGCTGGAGCACATAGACGTCATAGCCGCGCATACCGCTCTTCAGCGTGCGGCGGGGCACGCCGCCGTTGGTCGCCGCGCTGGGCATGCTGCTGAACAGCGTGTTGTAGGTCTTTTCACCCACGATACCGTCCGCCGTCAGCCCCGCGGAGGTCTGGAACGCCTTGACGGCGTTGACCGTCTTGGTGTCGAACGTGCCGGTCAGGGTGCCGCTGTAATAATAATACTGGCGCAGCTTGCTCTGCAGGTCGGTCACGCGCTGGCCGCTGTCGCCGCTTTCGATGCGCTCAAAGGTGACGGCGCTCTTTTTGATCGCGGTGTCGGAAGCGAGCGCGGCCCAGGTGTTGGCGCCGATTCGGCCGTCCACCTTGAGGCCGTTCTTGCGCTGGAAGGCCACGACCGCCTTGTACATGGCGCTGCCGAAGCTGCCGTCCAGCTTGCCGGTGTAATACTCATAATAGGCCAGGCGCTGCTGCATATACCGTATGTCGTTCTCATTGTCCGGGAAATCAGCCTCGTCGGTCGAGTCCTTCATGCCCTTTTTCAGGACATGATCATAAGTTTCCGCAAAAACCGCTACGCAGGAGGTCGTCAGGACCAGGACCAGCAGCAGCGCAAACAGCTTTTTCATCATCGAACTTCTCCTCCGTTCTCATGCTGTGTGCCATCATGATACCATGAACCAATTTCAATCCTGTTACGAACCTGTTTCGCTTGCCTGAAAAACCTGTAACATCGGTAACAAGTTTCTGTTGCGCAGTATTGTCCTTTGATTGCGCTTTGCGCTTTCCGGGTCACGGGCGGCGGAAGATTCCCAGCACCGCCATCGCCTGCGCGACGGTATCCACCGGGTGAAGCGTCACGTTAGGGGCGGCGCGCAGCTTCTTTGCGCTGTCCTTCGGGCAGACGATATGCGTGAAGCCGAGCCGGGCGCACTCGGTGACCCGCCGGTCCAGATGCGGGATCGCCCGCACCTCGCCGGCCAGGCCCACCTCCCCCATGACCGCGTAATCCTGCGGCAGCACCAGATCGTGCGCCGAGGATACCACCGCCATACACACCGCCAGGTCGGCCGCCGGCTCGCTCAGGGACAGCCCGCCGGCCACATTCACATAGACGTCCTGATTGTACAGCCGCATCCCCGCCCG
>JAFUHB010000075.1 GCA_017469085.1 Clostridia bacterium | reverse complement strand
CCCGGGTGCAAATGAAAAAACGCACCCGGGTACAGAGGGTGCAAGTGAACCCTGGCGCAAATCCCGGGAAAGCCCTTATATCAACGGCTCTGGAGCCTGTTTGAAAATTCATCTCTTTCTCACACAAACGTAGCACGTGCGGAGAGCGCATCGTTCACATCGATGGGGTCACAGGTTCGAGTCCTGTTGCGACCACCACAAACCCTTGCAAACACTATGTTTGCAAGGGTTTTCCTTTTCTTGACGAAATGATCTTCTCTCCCGCAAGAGCCAAGGTGAGCTGAATATTGTCGAGCTGTTCACATCAAAAAGTCGAAGATTCTCATTTGGATTTTCCTTAGATACAGTTCATTTTTCAACGTGAACGAAGCGCCTGCCCCGTGAGATACTTGACTGACGAGTATTTCATGTGACAGGCGCTTTGTATTTTGGTGTGGCCTAAGTGCCAGAATTCGAGTATAACATAGGTGAGGGTATCAAAAAGAGTTGCTCAAAAAAATTTTTTCTATATGTTGTTTTTATGCGCTCTGCCCCGTCTATATAGGTGAAAGGAGGGAGGCGTCGCCATGGATAAGGTCAAGGACCCAAGCCGTACACCGGAGGACGAAATCGTCCGCCTGGTCCAGGAGCATCAGCCTGCCCTGCTGCGCCTGTGCTTCGTTTATCTGCACGATCAAGCGCTCGCGGAGGACGCGGTGCAGGAAACCTTTCTGAAGGCGTACCGCCATCTGGACCGCTTTCGGGGCGAGGCCAGCGAAAAAAACTGGCTCTCCAAAATCGCAATCAATTGCTGCCGCGACCTGACGCGCAGCGCCTGGTGGCGACATACTGACCGGAGGATCACCCCCGATATGCTGCCGGAGCCATCGGCGCAGCCCACCGAGCGGGACGATACGCTGACTGTCGCCATCATGCGGCTGCCCCGCCGTCTGCGGGAGGCGGTCGTCCTGTACTACCTGGAGGATATGACGGCGCGCGACATCGCCGCCACATTGCGCATCTCACAACAGGCGGTCTCCAACCGTCTTGCGAGAGCGCGCAAGGCCCTGCGACAAGCGCTGAACGAGGAGGGTGAGCAGGATGAATAAACGGGACGTTCAGGATGCCCTGGGCCGTTCTCTGTCCGGGCTTAAGGAAAATCCCTTCCTGGCCCAACAAATCATCGCAAAGGAACAAGGAGAAAAGACCATGAAACGAAAATCTGTCGGCGCATTGGCGCTGATCGCGGCATTGATCCTGGCGGTCATGGGGACCGCATACGCGCTGTTTCAATCCGAGGTCGCCGAGTTTTTCGGCCAGCAGTTCGGCGCGGACCTGGGCAACTGGCTCAGCCGGGGCAGGGTCGCGCAGATCGGCGAATTCATCACCTTAGACGGTGTCGTTTTCACGCTGAATGAGGTCGTCTATCGCGACCGCTCCCTGTACGGGATCGGCACCGCCCGGCCTGAAAACAGCCAGGACGTGCTGGTGCCCGTCGACCTGGACGCTGTCCCGGATTTCTTCCAACAGGATGAGACCGCGCTTGCCCTGGCAAGCCAGGCAAAGGCGAGCGGCGGACGGCTGCTAACTATCACGGCCCTGCCGGAGCAGATCGGCGTCGACGGCGGCGCTTTGTTGACGCCGGACAGCGTCGGGTATTACGATGTCCGGCAGGAGGACGGCAGCCTGACCTTCTCCTTCCATGTGACGGACGGCTTCTCCATTGAAGAAGGCACAAGCTACCAGCTGCGCATGTGCTGCGACGTGCATCAATTGAGCGAAACCGGCGAGTTTGTCCCCGATTCGCTGCGCCAGCTCACCTGGACGGTCGAGTGCGCCCCGATTTTCATGGCCGAGGAATCGGCGGAGCAGGAACAAGAGGCCGTCCGGATTCCCGACGGTCAAGCGGATGATTACGCGATCCTCGTCCCAGACGCCTATCGGGAAACCGACACCATGCCCGTCTACCGCGCGACGGAGGCTGATATGACCGGCCTGATCCGTCCGGAGCTGTTCAATCAAAGCGGCATTGCAGAGGCTCGCGCCGAAGATTATCTGATTTTCAAGGATCACGCGCAGCTGCAAATGGGCAGGGAGGGCCTGTATTATCAGGAATACACCGATGAAATGTACGACTATAATACCCGTGAAAGAGAGCAATACGATCCGGCGCTTGCCCCGGATATGGGCCCCAAGCAGGCCCTGTCCGCCGATATCGCCAGCATCGCCGCGGAAGTTTATGCCGGCAGGGAGAGATACGGCTCAGATATTCGTTTGGAACGCGAGCGCCTGACCAACATTTCGCTCAAGGACGCGCAGGAAACGGCGGAAGCGCTCCTGGCTTCGCTTCATATCGAGGGCTTCTCCTGCGCTTACGCCTTGGATATGACCACGGCAAGGATACAGGACTTAGGCCAGATCTATCATCGATTCTGGTTTGAAGGAGGCGGCTACACCAACAAGCCCCCACAGGATTTTGACGCCGCCACGGTGGACGATGAGGGCTATTTCCTGATCTATACGCCGCTGGGCGTAGATCATGTGAGCGATCATCACCAGGAGGCGATACTGTACGTCACCGCCCGCGGCATTACCTACGCCAATATTACTCAGGCCTTTGAGCGCGGCCCGGTCGTTTATACCCCGGAGACCCTGATCGCGCCGCAGGCCGCCGTCGAAAAGCTGTATGAGGCGATCTCCGCCTCCCGGTACGGTGGGGAAATCGTCTCCATCCAACGCGTCGCGCTCACCTACAGCGCCATCCGCGCCGAAAAGAAAGAGGGCGGCATGATATTCGCCCCT
>JAFUHB010000074.1 GCA_017469085.1 Clostridia bacterium | reverse complement strand
GCTGAGATGCGCGAGCGCTTCAATGAGATGAAGGCCAAGTGGGACAACGAGAAGAACGCCATCGGCAAAGTGCAGAAGCTCCGCGAGGAGTTCGAGCGCATGAACGGCGAGATCGAGCACGCCAAGAACGTGTACGACCTGAACCGGGCCGCCCAGCTGCAATACGGCGAACTGCCCAAGCTCCAGCAGGAGTTGGCCGAGCTGGAAGCCAAGGAGCCCGAAACCCGGCAGCTCCTGCGGGATAAGGTGACCGAGGAGGAAATCGCCCGCATCGTCAGCCGCTGGACCGGCGTGCCCGTCAGCAAGCTGATGGAGGGCGAGCGCGAAAAGCTGCTGCGCCTGCCGGATGTGCTGCATCGGCGCGTCATCGGCCAGGATCCCGCCGTGCAGGCGGTGAGCGAAGCCATCCTGCGCTCCCGCGCGGGCATCGCGGACGAAAACCGCCCCATCGGCAGCTTTCTGTTCCTGGGCCCCACGGGCGTGGGCAAGACCGAATTGGCCAAGGCCCTGGCCGAAGCCCTTTTCGACGACGAAAAGAGCCTGATCCGCATCGATATGACGGAGTACATGGAGAAATTCAGCGTCTCCCGCCTCATCGGAGCGCCTCCCGGATACGTGGGCTATGACGAGGGCGGCCAGCTGACCGAGGCCGTGCGCCGCAAGCCTTATGCCGTGGTGCTGTTTGACGAGATGGAAAAGGCCCATCCCGACGTGTTCAATATCCTGCTGCAGATCCTGGACGACGGCCGCGTGACCGACAGCCAGGGCCGCACGGTGGACTTCAAGAACACCATCCTGATCATGACCAGCAACCTGGGCAGCGAGGATATCCTGGAGGGCATCAATGCCAGCGGCGAACTGGACGAAGCCGCCCGCAGCCGCGTGACCGCTCTGCTCCGCCGCACCTTCAAGCCCGAGTTCCTCAACCGCATCGACGACACCGTGATGTTCACACCCCTGGGCCGCGACCAGGTGAAGGACATTGCCCGTCTGCTGCTGACCCACCTGCAGTCCCGTCTGGCCGAGCGTCAGGTCACCCTGACCCTCACCGACGGCGCCAAGGATCTGCTGCTGGAGCAGGGCTACGACCCCGCCTACGGCGCGCGTCCCATGAAGCGGCTGATCCAGAGCAAGCTGGAGAACCTGTGCGCCCGCGCCATGATCGCCGGCACCGTGCACGACGGCAAAATCACCATCGACGCCCGGGAGGGAGAATTCGTGATCGCGTAATCAATTGGATACAGAAAAAAACCCGTCCGTTTCTTGACAAGCGGACGGGTTTTCCGTATCCTTTAGGAAGCAGAAAGGATGATGCCCATGAGCCATGTGACCATTCCGGCCGGATACCGGTCGTCGCTTTCCTTATACGAAACCCAGGAAGCCATCTATCTGATCAAAAGCACCTGTGAGGGGTATCTTTGCAACGCGCTGAACCTCAAGCGCGTGACCGCCCCGCTGTTTGTGGAGGGCGCCAGCGGCCTGAACGATGACCTGAACGGCGTTGAGCGGCCCGTGGATTTCACCGTGAAGGAGACGGGCACCAAGGCCCAGGTGGTGCATAGCCTGGCCAAGCGGAAGCGCCTGGCCCTGGCGGAATACGGCTTTCCCCTGGGCGAGGGCCTGT
>JAFUHB010000073.1 GCA_017469085.1 Clostridia bacterium | reverse complement strand
CGGGATGAATTCCTTCGGATCGTTCGTGAGGCTGAAATGCCTGAAGCGCAAGTGATCGAGGAAACGGCTAACGAAACGGAGCTGCCGGATGCCTGAGCTTCGCTGCGATTTACATACGCATTCTACCAATTCTGACGGCGTTTTGACGCCGTCAGAATTGGTGCGAAAAGCGGCAGCCGCAGGGATAGACTGTTTAGCCCTTTCTGACCATGATACGACCTCCGGCGTTCGGGAGGCGGAGGAGGATGCCGGGCTCTGCGGTATACAAGTGATTCCTGCCGTTGAATTGAGCTGCGGTGAAGATGGAGAAACGCATATCCTTGGATACGGCGATCGGCCCGACGCAACCCCATTGCTCCGTCTGTTTGAAAAACGCAAGCAGGATCGTATCGAACGGTTTTATCAAATGGCCGGTAAACTAAAAGCGCTGGGTTTTCCGTTGGATGAAGAGGCCATCCTTCATACTGCGGGAGAGAGCGTTGGCAGGCCGCACTTGGCGCGCGCATTGGTAAGTGCAGGATATTTTCAGGATACTACCGAAGTATTTGATCGTCTCCTGGGGAATGACCGTCCTGCATATGTACCCCAAGATTTGCTTCACGTGGAGGATGCTCTGTTGATTCTGACAGCAAGCGGCTTTGTGCCTATTCTTGCGCATCCCTCGTTGCTTCCCGATACTGAAGATAGCCTTTTGCGTAAGATAGACGCTTGGCTGGAAAGGGGGCTTGCGGGGATCGAGGTTTATCACCCGGCCAACGGTGAAAAGCAGGGATTCTCTTATTATCGTAAAATCTCTGAAGATCGTCGCCTCTTGATAACCGGCGGAAGCGATTACCATGATGATCAAAGTCATGCCCCGCTTGGTTCGACCGCCGACGCATGGTTTAGCGCAAAGGAAGACGTAGCGGCGCTGCGGGAAAACATTCAGAAACTAAACGAAAGGCTATAAGACAAAACGATGCAAGGACGCCCATCCCCCAATCAGAACCGGGGATATACGCAAAACCAAATCATTGAGAACCAGGCGAACGACAATGGACGCGATTCGCGTCCTGCGCCGCAGCCTGTGTATGCGTATCAGGGCGCGGGGTATCGCAGTCCTTCTCAGCCCAAGCAAAAGCAGCGCCCCGATCAGACGATTCGCTTGGGAAAACGGCGTGGCTGGAAAACTCCCTTATTAGCTCTTTTGTGTGTTGCAGCGATCGGGTTTGGAGGATATTGGCTGCTCCATAATCGGCAGGTGGAGACGAGGAACGAAGCCCTGGCACCGTATGCGGATAGGTTTTTGCCTAACGTTTCGGTTGACAGCATCAATCTGACCGGTATGACACGCGCTGAGGCTGAAGCGGCTGTCATGGGCAACATTGAAAGCCGTGAGAATAGTTGGTCGCTCGCCCTGCAATATCAAGGGCATACCTTTACTACGCTCAATTATGCCGTCATGGGTGTGCATACGGATCGGGAACAGGTTCGACAGCTCCTGGACGAGGCGTATGCCATTGGACATACCGGCGACGAGGATCAACGCCTTCGCGCGCTGGAGCAGGCTTCTGATCAGGAGACCGCTTTTTATACGACCGAATCGGAGATGACAGACGCCAATGTCGACAGTGTCCTGAATCAGATCGCGACATATTTTGAAAAATCACCGCGGGATGCCAGATTGATTTCCTTTGAGCCGGATAACAATGATCCCTTTGTCATTCAGGACGACGTCAGCGGGTCGCATTTGAATACGACTGCTGCCAAGCAGGAAATTCTGCGCCGCGCTGCCGCGGGTGATTCGGGCGTATTCGAGCTGACGCCGGAGGAGGTCCCGGCCGCTATTACAACGGCGGACATCAGGAAACAGGTCACGCTGCTTTCTGAAGGCATTACCAAGATCGCGACGACCAGTCCGGAAGGACGTAATAGCAATATCAGGCTGTCTATGGAGAAGATCAACGGCACGGTGCTGAAGAGCGGACAAACCTTTAGCTTTAATAGCGTCGTGGGCAGGCGCACAGCGGAGGCCGGGTTTGTTGAGGCCATCGAATATCTGTACGGCAAAGAGGTCCCCGGCGTAGGGGGAGGCGTTTGTCAGGCCAGCACTACGGTGTATTTGGCAGCCGTAACCGCCAATTTGCAGATCACCAAGCGTAGCCCTCACTCCATGAAGGTCAGCTATACCGAGCTCGGGCAGGACGCCACTGTTTCCGGCACCCGAATTGATCTGGAATTCAAAAACAATTCCGGCGGGACGATTTATATCACAGCGAAGATGGAATATCAGCCGAAAACCACCAAACGCTATCAATGTGTCGTCCGAATCTACGGGCCTTCGTTGGGAGAGGGCGTGCGCTATCAATTGCGCTCTGAAACGACGGACGTTCTGTTTCCCGGCGATCCGGTGCTGATGAAGGATACTGCGGGCACCTATGTGACTTATGAGGATGAAATGTATCAATATCAGACCGGCAGAGACGGCTATGTGATCGACACCTATTTGCAGCGGGTCGAGAATGGTCAGGTGACCTCCGAAACGCTGATCAGTACGGATACTTATAAGGCGCAGCCCGACGGCTATTACGTCGGGGTCACAAGAAGGGATGATAATTACTATTGAGCAGTCGCGCCCGGCGAGGGCCTTACAAAATCGCCGAAGTTCGGCCCAATAGCATCGCTTGGCGACATGGCATCCGTCCGGGAAACGCCATTTTGAGCATCAATGGGGAGCCATTGATCGATAATGTCGACTATCAATCGCTGACAACACGATCGCGCGTACAGCTGACGCTGGTAAAGCCGGACGGCGCCGAACGTAACGTAACCATCGTCAAAGCGCGGGACGCGGGGCTTGGGATCGTTATGGAGGCCGATTTTGCCTCGACGCCCATGCCTTGCAAGAACAAGTGCATTTTCTGTTTTATCGATCAAATGCCTCCTGGGATGCGAAATACGCTGTATGTCAAAGACGACGACTGGCGCTTCTCACTGGCGATGGGCAATTACATCACCTTAACCAATCTCGATGAGGAGGAATTTAGCAGGATTCTTCGGCGAAAGGCCTCTCCGCTGTACATTTCTGTTCATGCGACAGACCCAGAAATCCGAAAGAGTATGATGAAAAATCCGGAGGCTGTTCATATCCTGGACCGACTCAAACGGTTGGCCGAGGCCGGAATTATATTTCACTGTCAGATCGTGCTTTGCCCGGATGTCAACGATGGCGCTGTGCTCGACCAGACGCTTGAAACGCTCTTTGGCCTCTGGCCCGCCGCGCGTTCCGCGGCGCTGGTTCCCGTAGGATTGACCAAGTTTCGCGATCATCTTCCAAAACTCAGGAATTATGATCAGGCAGGCGCTTTATCGGTGCTGAATCAGGCACAGCGCTGGCAGGCAAGGTTTTATGAGGCTTGCGGTACGCGCTTCGTATTTCCATCAGACGAGTTTTTCTGCAAGGCCGGTCTCCATGTACCGGAGGATGACTATTACGAGAATTACCCGCAAATCGAAAATGGGGTTGGCCTGCTGCGAAAATTTGAGCAAGTGCTGGCCGAGCGTTCGGAACGGGGAAAGCGCATGGGAGAAAGCGGCGTGAAGCGCAGGGTCATGCTTGCCTGCGGTACATCCATTGCGCCGGTCATGCGTCGGTGGATCGACCGATATGGCCCGGAGGGGCCACAGATCACGGTCACACCCGTTATTAATCGTTTTTTCGGTGATACCGTGACGGTGACAGGCCTTTTGACAGGCCGCGACATCGGTGACGCCGTTCGCGGCGCTGACGTTGATGAGCTTCTTTTGTGCGCGAATACGCTGCGTTCAGAAGGAGATCGCTTCTTGGACGATCTGACGATGGATGAATTTCGCGCATTAGTGGCTCCGATCCGAGTCACAGTAGTACAGAATCGGGGCGACTGCCTGTATGAAGCGCTGCTGGGCAAGGATGATCCGGCGCTGAAGGAGGAATAGTATGCCAAGTGTAAAGCCGCTTGTTGCAATCGTTGGACGGCCCAATGTGGGCAAATCCACCTTTTTTAACAAAATTGCCGGGCAGCGAATCGCGATCGTGGAGGATATTCCCGGCGTGACCCGTGACCGCATTTACGCAGATGCCGAATGGACCGGAAGAAAATTCACCATGATCGACACGGGCGGCATCGATCCCAGGAGCGACGATGTCCTGCTGGGGCAAATGCGGCGTCAGGCGGAGATCGCTATGGAGCTTGCTCAGGTGATTTGCTTCTTTACCGATGGGCGGACTGGACTTACGCCGGATGATATGGAAATTGCCAATCTTCTGCGTCGTACCCATAAGCCGGTCATTTTGGTCGTTAATAAAGTAGATCACATGGGCCTCGAGGCGGAGGCATATGACTTCTATCAGCTTGGCCTCGGGGACCCGTTCACCATCTCCGCAACGAATATGCTGGGGCTTGGCGATTTGCTGGATGAGATCGTGAAGCGTTTGCCTGCCGCGTCAGGAGAGGACGAGGACCAGGATGAAGCTCATGAGATCCAGCTGGCTGTCGTTGGACGGCCTAATGTGGGCAAAAGCTCGATCGTAAACCGGCTCCTGGGGCAGGAACGCACGATGGTCAGCAATATTCCGGGCACGACGCGGGACGCGATCGATACCTCCTTTACAGACCCCGAGGGCAGGAGCTATAATATCATCGATACCGCCGGTATTCGCCGCAAGCGCGTGATTGAGGACGAGTCCCTCGAGCGTTATTCCGTACTGCGCTCGATCGGTGCCATTCGTCGCTGCGACGTTGCCTTGCTGGTGCTCGATGCCGCCGAGGGCGTAACGGAGCAGGATACCAAAATTGCCGGCATGATCCACGATGAGGGAAAAGCGGCGATCGTGATCATGAATAAGTGGGATACGGTGGAAAAGGACACAGGCACCCTGGAAGAAAAGAAAAAAGAGGTGCTGGATGATCTCAAGTTTATGGATTACGCGACGGTGCTGTTTACCTCGGCGCTGACCGGGCAGCGTATCCACACGATCCTGAACGCCGTGCAGGAGGCTTGGACGCAGGCCAGCAGACGAGTGACCACCGGAGCGCTCAACGACGTGCTGGGGGACGCGCAGATGGCCCTCCAGCCCCCTGTAACAGGCGGACGGAAGCTGAAAATCTATTACGCCACCCAACAGAGCGTATGCCCGCCCCACTTTGTTTTGTTCGTGAACCAGGAAGAACTGATGCATTTTTCATATCAACGCTATCTGGAGAACCAGATCCGTAAGGCCTTTGGCTTTCAGGGAACGCCGATCCGCTTCACCTTACGTGAAAAGACAAGGGAGGAAGCTCGATGAACGATTTCTTCCGTTGGGCGCTTTGCGCGATCATTCCCTACCTGTTGGGCAGCGTCTCCTTCGGCATCCTGCTTTCCCGAAGGCAGGGTCACGACATACGCAAGGAAGGCAGCCATAATACGGGTGCCAGCAACGCTTTGCGCGTCGTCGGCGTGAAAACGGGGCTGCTTACCTTTCTGTGCGATGTGATGAAGGCTGCTCTGGCCGTATTATTGGGAATCTGGCTGAAGGGCCAGTATGGCGGTATGCTTGCGGGCTTGATGGTGATCGTTGGCCATAATTGGCCGATATTCTTTCAATTTCAGGGCGGGAAGGGGATCGCCTGTTCCTGCGCAGTACTGGTTTTGAATTTCCCGATTCCCGGCCTGATCGCGATCGTCCTGTGTCTCGCCGTCATCGCGCTGACCCGATATATCTCACTGGGCAGCATGGTCATGCTGGTGTCTTATTGCGTGATCCTTTTATTTACCATGGCGATCTGGCCCTATGGCGTTTGGGCGCTTTTGCTCACGATGATCGGTATCGGCCGTCATCACGCGAATATCCAGCGTCTTCTTCGGGGGCAAGAAAACAAAATCAATTTCAAGAAAAAAGGCTGATCCACAAAAAACGCCAGCCCTGTGACGAAACAATCGGGCTGGTGTTTTTCTATGCGCGCGTTTATACTGTTTCAGAAGAAGAACAGTATTAGATAGTATCAGAGCAGATGCGCGCAGGCAGGATCGAAAGAGATGAAGGCGTGATCGCCGACATGATAGATCTTTTTATTGATCGGACAATTATCGGTGATTTTGACCAGCGCTTCTCCGACGCGGACATGATAGTTCTGATAGCTGCGCATGAAGCAGCTGAGCTCTACCTGGCAGGGAAGCTGTCCCTGATCACTGATAGTAATCGCTTCGGGCCGTAGCACGATTTCACAGTCCTCATTGGGCGTCCTTTTTCGATCATGGGCAACGGATACGGCTCCTTCCGGCAGGGATACGATCGTTTCCGTTTCTCCGCTTTCTTTTACTTTACCCTTGAGGAAGTTGCATTCGCCAATAAAATCAGCAACGAACTCGCTCTGCGGATGATAATAGATCTCGGTCGGGGAGCCCATTTGCGCAATGACGCCGCCGCGCATCAGGATGATATTGTCCGAAATAGACATTGCCTCTGACTGGTCATGCGTAACATAGATCGCGGTGATCCCCAGCTTCTGCTGAATACGGCGAATCTCCGTTCGCATCTGTACACGCAGCTTGGCATCCAAATTGGAGAGCGGCTCGTAAAACAACAACACACCGGGTTCAACCACCAGGGCGCGCGCCAGCGCGACGCGCTGCTGCTGACCGCCGGACAGCTGATTGGTCATGCGCTGCTCCATTCCGGAAAGCTCAACCAGGCTCAGGATATCCGTGACCCGTTTTTCGATTTCATTTTTGGGAACCTTACGCAGTCTTAGACCGTAGGCGACATTGTCAAAAACATTGTAATGGGGGAAGAGGGCATAGCTCTGGAAAACCATGGCGGTATCCCGCTTATTGGGGGTCAGGGCGTTGATCGGTTCGCCGCCCAAGTAGATTTCACCCTCATCCGGCGATTCAAAGCCGGCGATCATGCGCAAGGTCGTCGTTTTTCCACAGCCGGAGGGTCCTAACAATGTTACGAAGGTTCCTGGCGTGATATCCAGGTTGACGTCGTGTACGGCGTAAAAATCCTTACCGGTTTTAGGATCCTTATAAATCTTTGAAATATGGTCCAGCTTTACGCCTTTTGGTTCTTTATTGGCAGGCATTCAGGCATTCTCCTTTCCATTGATTTTTCTGCTGGTTCCGAAGCGCTTTAATACCGCGTTCATGATGAGGATGGCCGCATAGGTGATCAGGATCAGGATCGTGGCGTAAGCGCAGGCAACGCCGAATTCACCCTTTTCCGCATACTCGTTAATGCGGCAGGTGATCAGCAGGTAACGAGGCGTCACCAGCAGGATGACAGCGCTGATGGCCGTATTGGAACGCACGAACGTGGTTGCCAATCCGCTGAAGAAGGAATCCTTGATCAGGGGCAAGGTGACGGAGGTAAAGACTTTTCCGGAGCCCGCGCCCATGT
The DNA here is from genome assembly GCA_017469085.1 of Clostridia bacterium. Classification (GTDB taxonomy): domain Bacteria; phylum Bacillota; class Clostridia; order Christensenellales; family Aristaeellaceae; genus UBA4246. Next base: position 6,817 of record JAFUHB010000073.1, on the reverse strand, counting down.
CATAGGCGGATTCTTCGATCGATTTATCGATCTGTCGCAGGGCGGAAATACCGCTGCGTGTACCGACAGGCAAAGAGCGGACGACAAAGACAATGATCAGGATCAGCCCTGTTCCGTAGATGCCCTGCAGAAAACCGGTGCGGAAAACGCCGCCCGCAAAGCCGCGAATAAAACCGACGCCGAGCACCGTTCCCGGTACGGCCATGGCCAGCATGGATACAAACTCGATGAAGGCCTTTCCCTTGAATTTCCGCTTGACGACCAGGTAGGAAATGATCATGGAAAGCAAGGCGGTAATCGGAGAGGCAATCAAAGAGAGGATGAAGGAATCCCGGAAGGCCTGCCAGCCGCCCTCGCGGAACATTTGCGCAAACCACTTCGTGGAAAGGCTGTAATCCCGCCCCCAGAGCTTGAAGAGCGCGCCGAAGGGAATGGCCACATACATCAGAACTACGAATATAGACACAAGCACACAGAAGGCGGAAAGCGGGTAGCGGACGCTCTTATCCTCAATGAGCATTCGCGCGCGCGTGGCCTTGCCGGAAAGCGTGGCTGCCGTTTTCTTTTCGAGCACATATTTCTGGATCATAAATAGCCCGAAGGTGAGAACAAGCAGCACTACGGCCATCGCCGACGCGCCGTTGATATCATAAGTGCCGCCGGTAATACGGACGTAGATGGTGGTGGCCAGCGTATCATAAGAGCCGCCGATGATCATGGGATTGGCAAAGTCAGCGACCGATTCAATAAAGGTCACCAGGAAGGCGTTTCCAAGACCGGGCAGCATCAGCGGCAGGGTGACGGTGGTGAACACCTTCCAGCGACTGGCTCCCATGTCCCGCGCCGCTTCCTCCATGGATGGGTCAATATTCTTGAGCAAACCTTTTAGCATCAGATATTCAACAGGGAAAAAGGTCAGCGTCTGAACAATCACAATGCCCCATAATCCATAGATATCGGCGTCATATATGCCCAGCACCTTTCGGGTGATCAGGCCGCTTCGACCGAACAGGAGGATCATGCTGAGGGAAAGAACAAATGGGGGAGAGACGACAGGCAGCAGGGAAACGACGTCAAATAGCTTTTTTGCGAAGCGGGAACGGATATGAACGTAAACATCCACATACGCAAACAGCAACCCGATCAGCAGAGAGCCCAAGCCGGTAATCGCGCCCAGGGTCAAGGTATTGGAAAGGGCACGGTTAAAGGTGTAATCCCGGAAAATGCGGGGGAAAGCGTCCAGCGTCCAGTTGTCGGCATTCAACTCTACGCAGAGATCGGTCAGCTCGATGCCGTCCATTTTTTTAATGATGCGGCCGTTTTGCCGATAGGTGACCGGTGTTTCCTGAACTGTGGATAAATCGGAAATCGCCGTAAAGACAGTTTTATCCTTACTATTGACGGATTTAATATAGAGCGTTTTCCCACTTTGAGCGTCTGAAAGCGTCGCACGATGGGCGAATAAGCCCTTGGACGAATAGAGCGGTACAAATTTTTCCTCTAATCCGTCCTGCGCAGGGGAGAGCTTAACGGTAATGGCGCCAGTATAACCGTTTTCTGCGGGGAGGCCATTCTCCGTATAATAAGCGATCGGGGCTCCAGAAACCAGTTCGGCGATGGAATAACGCTCGGTATTGCGGACCAACACGCTGTCCACCAGGAGCATGGCGAGGGGATATAAAATAAACAGGGAAAGGATGATGAAAAGGACCAGAATCGTGATGACCAGTACGGGATCGCCGAAAAACTTTTTCCGGTCCAGGCTCGCGCTTTGGCGTGCCGCCATGTATCCGTTCCTCCTTTCAGTGGCAGATAGAAATAAGGGGACGGGGCAGATGCCTCGTCCCCGGTGCAGGGTCAAACCTTATTCGGTCTTGAAACGGTCGTCAGCGGCAGCGCCCAGCGCCTCAAAGTAATCGTTGACATACTTGGAGGTGTTGGCCTTGGCGTCCGCAAAATCATAATCGATGGTCTTGGTCGGGTCGAGCTCGGGGAAGGCCTGCAAAGCGGCGGGCGTTTCCGCGTTATCGATCACCAGGAACTGGTAGCTGCCGGCGTCATCAGCCAGCTCTACACATTCGGGAGACAGGGCATATTCGATCCACAGCTTGGCGGCGTTCTCATGCTCGCAGCCTTCAAAGATGGCGGTAGAGCCGATTTCAAAAGAGGTGCCGTCCTCGGGGATGATCAGGCCGATGTTGTCGTAGCCCTGCAGAATCTGATAGACGCCGTCATGCAGGAAGCCGATGCCGATGACGCACTGGCCAACACCAACGTTCTTGGAGGGGCCGGAGCCGGACTTGGTGTACTGCGCGATGTTCTTGTCGAGCGCAACTAGATATTCCATGGCAGCGTCATGGCCGCGCATCTGGACCATAGTATTGATGACCAGCTTAGCAGTGCCGGCGGTATTCGGGTTGGACAGCCAAATCAGATCCTTGTATTCATCCTTGAGCAGGTCATCCCAGGTCTTGGGAGCTTCCAGGTTCAGGCGCTCAAGCTCTTCGGTGTTGACCATGAAGCCCAGAATGCCCTGATAGATGCCATACCAATAGCCGTCGGGATCACGGTAGTAATCCTTGAGGAGGTGGGAAGCATTTTCCGCTTCATAGGCCTCGAGGAGACCGGCAGCAGCGGACTCATTGTAAGGATCGTTGGTGCCGCCAAACCAAACGTCAGCGGAGGGATTGCCCTTTTCTTCGCTGATTTTGGCCTGGACTTCACCGGTGGACAGGCGCTGATACTGAACCTTGATGCCGTACAGCTCCTCAAAGTGCTTGGCGGCGGCAATCAGATAAGGTTCTTCGCAGGAACCGTAAACGATCAGCTCGCCGTCTTCCTGCGCGGCCTGGATCAGCTCGGGGGAAATCTCGGCGCTTGCGATCCCGACACAGGCTGTCAGCATCACAGCGACAAGCAAAAGAGAAAACAACTTTTTCATGGCCAATGGCCTCCTTTGAATTTGATATAAGAATTATATGCCCCGCGTTGGCATTTGTCAAGGATTTTATCCTATTTCTTGTGCAAAACGGTCGATTTGTCGCCGATTATTTGCTGAAAAAGCAATGGCTCGTCGCCTCCATTTGAAACGACGAGCCAGTAAGATCAATCGATATTTAAGCGTTTGCCTTCTTGTTAAAGAGCACATTCACAATGATGCCCAAGATCAGGCCGGTCGCGATGGCGCTGATCTCAATGGAACCGAAGTTCAGCGTCATGCCGCCGATGCCGGGTACCAGGATCGCCGCTACGACGAACAGGTTGCGATTATCGCCCAGATCGACCGGCTGAAGCATCTTCAAGCCGCTGACCGCGATAAAGCCGTACAGAGCGATGCAGATGCCGCCGACGATGCAGGTCGGGATCGAATTGACGAAGGCGATGAAGGGGCCAAAGAAGCTCAGCACGATGCAGTAAATCGCAGCGATGATGATCGTGGAAACGGAGGCGTTTCCGGTGATGGCGACGCAGCCTACCGATTCGCCATAGGTAGTGTTGGGGCAGCCGCCGAAGAAGGAACCGATGATGGAGCCGACACCGTCGCCGATCAGCGTTTTGTCAAGGCCGGGGGTGGTGATCAGGTCACGGTCGATAATGGAACTGAGGTTCTTGTGATCCGCGATATGCTCGGCCAGGGTCACGAAGGCGACGGGGGCAAAGAGCACAAAGATGTTAAAGACCTGACTGAAATTCTCAAACTTAGAAGCGCCCTCGCGGAACATGCCCAGGAAGGTGAAATCGGGCACGGCGAACAGCTTCATATTGTCGAAGGCAGAGAGATTTACGATCTTGATATAATCGATGTTGGCGGCGTTTCCGATCAGCGTCAGAACCAGCGCGATCACATAGGATACCGCGATGCCGATGATGAAGGGGATCATCCGCATTCCTTTATTGCCCTTTACAGAGGCCCAAACAGTGACCAGAAATGCGATTACGCCCACCAGGATATGTACCAGATTATAATTCGCGGCGCTGGAAGCGACGTTCATCAGATTGTTAGCGGCGCTCCCGCACAGGGAAAGGCCGATCAACGCAACGGTGGGACCAATCACGACCGGGGGAAGGAGCTTATTGACCCAAGCGGAGCCGGTCCGCTTGATAATCAACGCGATCACGACATAAACAAGGCCAGCAAATACGGCGCCCAGGAAAATACCCAGATAACCGAACGCTACGGCACCGCTCAGCGGCATAATGAAGGCGAAAGAGCTTCCAAGGAATACGGGGCTCTGCTTGCGTGTTACGAACAGATAAAACAGCGTTCCAAAGCCAGCGCCGCACAATGCCGCACCCTGACTCATATAGCTGGCGCCGGAGTTCAAGTTGACCAGCAGCGGCACCAGCAGGGTGGCCGCCATGATCGCCAGCAGCTGCTGGAGTGCGTAGACCAGATTCTTTTTGATCGGCGGGTTCTGATCGATGTCGTAAACAAGCTTCATAGGAAAACCTCCTCACTTTCTGGCAGTCCCATTGCGGAGGCACAAAAAAACTTGCCGTATCAGTCAGGGATACGACAAGCCTGTTTGCTTTCCGGGCGCGCTTATTGCTGCGCGATTCAATTTCCGGCGCCTCTTGTCGGTCTCTCTGTACCGTCTTAAAGACTTACCGGATGTATTTATAACATATTCTCATTCAGTTGTCAAGGCACCCAGTTGACACTTTCCGCTGCTTCTTCCTTCAGATTTTCTTTGGCGGCGTATTTGGTGACGGTTTCGATCGAGGCATGACCGAGCGCGTCGGAAACCAGGTAAATATCGTGCGTGTTTTTATATAGATTGGAAGCGAAGGTGGAACGCAGCTTGTGGGGGGATAGCCTTTTTTTCAGCGGCGCCGCGACCGTGGCATACTTTTTGACCAGGTCCTGTAACGCGCGTGTAGACAGACGTTTGCGCTGTGAAGATAGGAACAGCGCGTTTTCATGCCCCTTGAGCAGTTCGATCTTTTCGCGATCGTACAGATAATCCTCCAGCGCTTCCTTGACCTGGTCGTTAAAGTAAAGAATGGATTCGTCGCCGCCCTTGCGGGTAACCAGGAATGAGTTTTCCGCCATGTTGATGTCGGATAAATCCAGGCCGATCATCTCGCTTTCGCGGATCCCGGTGCCGAGCAGCAAAGAAATAATGGCGATATCCCTGGTACGAAAACGCTCGTTATAGGCGATTTGGCGCGGAGTAAGCCCCTGACCGGAATAAACGACGTCGAAAAGCTTGGCAATTTCGTCTTTATTTAAGTAAACAACAGGTTTTTTGTTTATTTTGGGCATTTTAAGGTTGATTATTACATTATCTTTGATTAAGCCATGCGTGTACATATATTTATAAAAGGATCGAAGCGCGCTCAGCTTTCGGGCAATGCCAATTTCCTTGTTCTGCAATAAAATCGGATCGCCATCGTCATCCAAAACCTCATCGCCGTTAGGGTCTAGCTTAACATATTGGCTCAAAAACTCAGTATAAAGCTCAAAATCGCGCAAGGTAAGCGCGCCGAGCATTTCGGGCGTAACATCACTGATGGCCACCTGAGAAAACACGAGATTCTCATCATGCAGGTAGCGGAGGAACAAACGAATGTCATAGAGATAACCGAGCTTGGTCAGCGGACTGTTGCCCAGCATCGATCGAAGAAAATCAACGACGACCGATGGAAGATCTTTTTGCATTTCACGGATTTTCGTATTGATCCGCGTAGTTTTTTCATTGCGATAGGCATTTTCGTTGTTTTTCGTAGCCATTTTTAAACCCTCAATATAATCAGCGGAAGATCAAATAATGATAACTGACTCAAGAGCGGGAAACACATGGTTCTGTTATCACTGACTTTTTATGGTCATCTCTGCGCAAAATGGTTATTATACGCAGAGATATACCAGAGAGAACCTATCCCCTCGTTCATAATCGGTGGAATAAAGCCAACAGCTTTTCATCTCTCAACGTATTGCCGGAAATGCGATTGGTCGTTTGATCATCATTCATCCACCATCCAAATGTTTGGCCAAATGTCATCTGACGTCTCTCCGTCTGGATTTTACGCTTTGCAACGGTCGGCAGAGCTGCATAAACGTTGAAGGGCGCGTGACGTCTACCGTCAACGCCTTTGATCCGGAAAAAGTAACAATAAACACAAAGAAGAAAAAAGATGAAATCTAAGCATCTTAACGCGATGCTTCCCCTACTTCCAGTCAGCCAGGCAATACTTTCCAGGAGCGGCAACACAATGGATAATTCATGCAGGAAAAACAAAACGATCTTTTCTCGACTGAAAAAGCCCTTCACATCCTTTGTATACAAGCACAAAGCCTTGATATACCAGGGAAAATGATCGAAATACAGCCTTGCCTGCGTATATTCCAGGCAGCTGAACAGCCAACAACGCAGCAATCGCTCGGTCTGAAAAAAGGTTAAAACGCAAATGATCCATGTCAGCGTAAAGCTGACCCAACCCGGCGCAAGCAAGCGAATCACCTCTCCGCCTGCTGTTCAGGAAAGAGGTCGGCGTTTGCTTTTACATAACGGCTGATCGCGCCACGCGCAAGCTCGTCGCATCGGTTGTTCAGCTCGTTATCGGAGTGCCCTTTGACCTTGTGAAAATGCACGACATGCTTGCGTAGGATAATGATCAGCAGCTTCCACAGGTCCTGATTGGCAACGGGCTCCCCTGCCGACTGCTTCCAATTATTCTTTTGCCATCCCTCCAGCCAATGTTGATTGATCGCGTCTACCACATAGGTTGAATCGGAATATACGTCGACCTCACAGGACATCTTCAGCGCGCCCAAACCGCTGATGACGGCGAAAAGCTCCATGCGGTTGTTGGT
>JAFUHB010000072.1 GCA_017469085.1 Clostridia bacterium | reverse complement strand
TGTAAGGCGGCATGGCCCGAAGGGACAGCTTGTTCTCCCCCGGCAGCCGTCCATCCGCAAAGCAGGTGATCCGAACGCCCGGAATATACAACCCATAATTCACGATCCCGTCCGCATGCTCCGGACGCGCCTGAACCGCCGCGTAATCCTCCGGTGTGAGCTTCGTGACCGTGACCTGCCCATCCATCAAAAAGCGCATGCTGCCCAGTGCCCGGCCGAGGAGGCCCAGATATTCCTTTTCCCTCATCAAATGCAATTGCCTTGCAAGCGGCGCCAACTCAATGCCGGCGTCCAGCAGCTCGGCCATGATCTCAAACACCTCGCGGTCCGCGCAGGAAAAGCAGAAGTTCCCCGTATCCGTGCTGATCGCCGTATAGAGGCATTCCGCCGTTTCCCGATCGACCGGAATATCCAAGGCCCGCAGCAGCCGCATGACGATGCAGCCGGCGGCGGCAGCAGCCGCGTCGATCTCATTTTGATCGGCATAAGCCGGATTGGTCCCATGATGATCGATTTGGATGCGCAGCGGTATCCTCTCGTATACCTCGGCGCAACGCCCGATCCTCCCCAGGTCCGCCGCGTCCAGGCTGAACGCGAGGTCAAAAGCATCGGGGTCCAGCCCCTCCGGCTTCCTGATCTCGCGAGCTCCGGGCAGGAATAAAAATTTTTCCGGTATGCTGTCCGCGCAGCACATCACGGCTTGCTTCCCCATCCGCCGCAGCGTGCGGCCCGCCGCCAGCATGGAGCCGATCGCGTCGCCGTCCGGCGCGATATGGGTGCATAAGAATACGCTGTTCGCGCCTTTCAGCGCGGACAGCAGTGCTTCATTCTGAAACCGTTTCATCTCTTGAATTTTCTCCCTCGGCGGAGCCGGCGTTCACCTCTTGCAGCAGCTGCGCAATGTGGATGCCGTAGGCGATATTGGTATCCCTTGAGAAGATCAGCTCGGGCGTATACCTGAGGTCCACCGCCCGGCCCAGCTCCCGCCGCAGATATCCGGCGGCGCTTTTCAGCGCCGCCATCATATCCTTGGCCTGATCATCCTCCAGGATGCTCACATAGATCTTCGCATACCGGAGGTCCCGCGTCACATCCGCGCGTGTAATGCTGAAGTTTTCCGTGATCCGCGGATCGTTCATCTGACGGATCGCTCCGTCTACCGCGTGCCGGACCTCTTCAGAAATCCTGTCTATCCGAAAGCCTGCCATGTATGCTCCTTATGCCTCTACCTTTTCCATGTTGAAGCATTCGATCACGTCGTTTTCCTTGATATCGCCATAGTTTTCCAGGCTCGCGCCGCACTCGTATCCGGTGCTGACCTCGTGTACGTCGTCCTTGAAACGGCGCAGCGAGCTCAGCTTGCCCTCAAACACCACCACGTTGTCACGCAGCAGGCGCACGCTGGCGTTGCGCATCAGCTTGCCGTCCGTCACATAAGCGCCGGCGATGGTGCCCGCGCCGGTGATCTTGAACACATTGCGCACCTGCGCGTGGCCCAGGATCACTTCCTTGAATTCGGGCTCCAGCATACCCTTCATAGCCTTTTCGATATCCTCGATGGCCTGATAAATGATACGATACAGCCGAATGTCGATGCCTTCCTTATCGGCCGCGGCACGGGCAGAGCTGTCCGGGCGGATGTTGAAGCCGATAATGATGGCGTTAAACGCGGAAGCCAGGTTGACGTCATCCTGCGTGATCGCACCGACCGCGCTGTGCAGCACATGGACCTTGACACTGTCGTTGGAAAGCTTTTCGAGCGATTGCTTGACCGCTTCCACAGAACCCTGTACGTCGGCCTTGATGATCACGTTCAGGTTCTGGACTTTGCCCTCGGAAATACCGGCGAACAAGTTGTCCAGAGACACCTTGGTCTGTACGGCGCGGGAAGCCTTGAGCTTATCGCGGCGCTCCTGCGCCACCTGACGAGACAGGCGGTCGTCGCCGACGGCTGTCATTTCCTCACCGGCAACGGGGACTTCCTCAAAGCCGGAGATCTCGACCGGCATGGAGGGACCCGCCGATTTGACGCGCTCGCCCCGGTCGTTGGTCATGGCGCGGACCTTGCCGGCCGCCATACCGGCGACGATATTGTCGCCCACGTGCAGCGTACCGTTCTTCAAAAGCACCGTAGCCAGCGGGCCGCGCGCCTTATCCAGCTTGGCCTCGATGACAACGCCCATGGCCAGACGGTCGGGATTGGCGCGCAGCTGCAATATATCGGCCTGCAAGAGCACCATTTCAAGGAGCTCGTCGACGCCGTCGCCAGTCACCGCGCTGACGGGGACCATGATGGTCTCACCGCCCCACGCTTCGGGCACCAGGTTATATTTGGTCAGGTCCTGCATCACGCGGTCCGGGTTAGCGCCGGCCTTGTCCATCTTATTGATAGCCACCACGATCGGCACGTTGGCGGCGCGGGCATGGTTGATCGCTTCAACCGTCTGCGGCATCACGCCGTCGTCCGCCGCGACCACCAGGATCGCGATATCGGTCGCCTGCGCGCCGCGCAGACGCATGGCGGTGAACGCCTCGTGGCCAGGCGTATCCAGGAAGGTGATCGGCTCGCCGTTCAACTTGACGGTATACGCGCCGATATGCTGCGTGATGCCGCCCGCCTCGCCTGCCGCGACCTTGGACTTGCGAATATAGTCGAGCAAAGTGGTCTTGCCGTGGTCGACGTGACCCATGATGGTAACGACCGGCGGACGGGGACGCAGGTCCTCCTCCTTATCCTCGACACGGATATCCTCCAGGGCGTCCTCAGCCGTCTTTTCCTGCTTCATCTCCAGCGTGACGCCGAATTCAGAGCACACCAGGGATGCGGTATCGAAGTCCAATTCGCTATTGATATTGGACATGATGCCCAGCATCAGCAGCTTCTTCAGGATCTCGCCGGCAGGCTTGCCGATACGCTCGGTCAAATCCTTGACGGTGATGGTATCCGCCGTCATATAGGCCTTCTCGATCTTGATCGGGGCCATCAGCTGCTGGGCGCTCGGCTTCTTCACGCGGGAACGCTTGCCGCCGCGCACGGTATCATCATCAAAACCGTTGAAGCTTTCCCGCTGCAGCTGCTTGCGATTCTTCGCGACATGCTCCGGGTCGTGCTGGCGCTGGTAATTCTTCTTATTGGGATCGTAATTGCTGACCCGCTCCTTTTCGACCGCGGGAGCCAAATCAATCCCGGCGCTGCGTGAACGCCCTGCGCCAGGGCGATTGCCTTGCGGCCTTGCGCCAGCGCCCTGAGGACGGGCATCCGGGCCTCCTGCGGGACGGCCGTACTGGCCGCCGACAGCCGGGCGAGCGCCATACTGACCGCCTTGTCCGCCCTGCGCGGGACGGTTATACCCGCCCTGCCCAGCAGGACGCGCGCCATATTGGCCGGCGGGGCGGCTGCCATACTGACCGGTAGCGCTCCGCTGCCCATACTGTCCCGCAGGACGATTGGCATAGATCCCCGTGGCCCGGCTGCCGGGCGTCGCGGGGCGCTGGGCCGTCTGCGGGGCGGGACGGGGCGTGGTGCGCTGCGTCTGCACAGGACGGCCGATTTGCTGCGGCGACGTGGGCGTCGTCTTTGCCGTGGCGGGCTGCGTTGCCTCCGCAGGCTTCTGCTGCTCGACAGGCTTTGGCTCCTCCGCGGGCGCAGGCTGCTTAGCAACCTTCTCTTCTACCGGCTGAGCCTTTGCGGCCGCCGCCTCAGCGGGCTTTTCTGCAGGCCGTTCGGCCTCCTTGGCCTCTTTTTGGGCAGCCTGCTGGGCAGCTTCCTGTTCCTCATCCAGCATGACCCACGCCTTGGTATGCTGCCTGGACAGAAGCTCCTGCTCCTCCAATTTTTTCTTTTCCTGCGCCTCGGCTTCCTGCCGGGCAAACAGGCTTTTCTTTTTGCGGAGCGATTGAAGGACGGACTCCACGTTCCGCTTCACGCGGCTGGAATCCTCCAGCATTTTACTCGCCTTTGTGTTGAGCTCTTTCGTGGCATCCGCCAGCTTTACCTTGGTCGCCATCTAACGCTTGCACCCCCGCATATCGCGAAAAATAAGTGGTATGATCAGCCGTTTCCGGCCGCCATCAACAATGTTTGGATCGGCTCCGCAAAGGAGCCCTTCAGAACGGCCCCCGCCATTCGACCGGACTTTCCGGTGGCCTGATCCATCAGCCCTTCCGGCAGTTCATAAAGAGGAACGCCGAAGTGTGTCGCCGCGTCGCGCAGCCTTTTCCGGGTGTTCTCGGACGCAGCCGTGTCAAGGAGCAGCACCCGCGCCTTGCCCGTTCGCGCGGCCTCGACCGCAAAATCAACGCCCGTGACCAGCTGCCTTGCGCGAAACGCAAGCCCCAGCATCCCCGAGACTTTGGACCATCCGTCGATCATAGACCGGCCCGCGCCTCCAGCTCGGATACAGCCCTGGAGAGCTCCTGCCGCACCTCGTCCGATACGGCGCAGGAAAAGGTCCGCTCCAGCTGCTTTTGCTTGACCGCCTTTGCAAGGCAGTCCGTCTTGGGACAGATATAGGCCCCGCGCCCTGCCTTCCTGCCGGTCAGATCGACGGCCAGGTCACCTTCGGGCGGCTTCACGATCCGGATGAGCTCCTTCTTCGGCTTCATTTCACGACAGCCGAGGCACATCCGAAGCGGCACCTTTCTGGTCTTCATCATCCTTCTCCCCGAAACGGTCAGACGATATCGTCCGGCTCGTCAAACTGCGGGATATCCTCCTCGTAATCGTCCGCGATCACCGAGCCCATCTGGTCGGCATAACCGCCGTTTTCCTGCTGCAGGCGCATCAGCTCCGCATATTGGGACTGCGATTTGATATCGATCTTCCAGGTGGTCAGCTTCGCGGCCAGGCGGGCGTTCTGCCCTTCCTTGCCGATCGCGAGGGACAGCTGGCTGTCCGGCACGATCACACGGCAGATCTTTTCCTCATCGCTGGCGAAAACATCCAGCACATGCGCTGGGTTCAGCGCGTTGGCAACGAACTCCTCCGGCTCCGCAGACCACTTGATGATATCGATCTTCTCGTTCTTGAGTTCCTGCACCACCTTGTCCACGCGGCTGCCGCGGGGACCAACGCAGGCGCCTACCGGGTCGATATTCGCGTCCACGCTGGTGACGGCCATTTTGGTACGGCTGCCTGCCTCGCGCGCGATGGACTTGATCTGCACGATGCCCGCCGCGATTTCAGGGACCTCCATCTCAAACAGGCGCTTGACAAGGCCGGTATGAGAGCGGGAAACGCGGATCTGAGCATCCTTGCCGTTGCGGCCCGGGTGCGCCACCTGGAGCACATATACCTTGAGGTGATCCCCCTCGTGATATTCCTCGCCGGGCATAAAATCGGCGGCATCCATATAGCCCTGCGTGCGGCCCAGCTCAAACAGCACGGACTTGGCGTCCGCCTTGAGCACGATGCCGGTCAGTATCTCATTTTCCTTATCGCTCATTTCCTCGTAGATCTTGCCGTGCTCCGCCTCGCGCAGGCGCTGCACCATGACCTGCTTGGCCGTCTGCGCGGCGACGCGGCCAAAATCGGCCGGGGTCACATCCACCTCGACGATATCGCCCATTTCGCAGTAGGGCTGGATCCGGCGGGCAGCCTCCAGGGAAATCTGGTTGCTTTCGTCCTCGACCTCTTCCGAGACCACCTTGCGGGCAAATACCTGGATGCCGAACTGCCTGGTGATGCTGATGGCCAAATTCGCCGGCGCGGTGCCCTTCTTGATGGATTTGCGGAAAGCGGCCTTGCACGCCTCCTCGATCATGCTCATGATCACGTCTTCGCTGATGTCCTTTTCACGAGCCAGCAACGCGGCGGCGTCCAGGATATCGGACTTGGACGCGACGGGCTGAGCGTTCTTTCTGGTTGCCATGTTCATTTCCTTCCTTCTGTGTTATATTGCAAAGAGTAATCGATCATCCGATTTCAACGGGCTCCTCCCCGTCCTCCAGCGCGCTCAGATCCGGTACGAAGCGCACCAGGGAAACCGCCTTGCGCGGGAAGACGCGCTCGCTTTCCCCTTCCTTCAGCGCGACCTCGTCGCCGTCCATGCGCAACAGGATGCCCTCGAATTCCTTCCTGCCGTCCTGCGGACGGTAGAGATGCACGGAGACGAGGCTGTTCAGCGCCAGCGCGATGTCCTTGTCCGTTTTGACGGGCCGGTCGATCCCCGGCGAGCAAACCTCGAGGAAATCATAATCATATTGCTCGACCTTCGGCTGAATCGCGCGATGATAGCCCTCGCAGTCATCCAGGCCGATACCGCCCTCTTTGTCGATGTAGATACGCAAATACAGGCCGGTCGGCTCCTTCTCAAGGGCAACGTCGTACAATTCGACCCCCCGCTCGGCTGCCAGACGCTCGCATAGCGGCCGGATCGTTTTCACTAAAGAGGATTTCTGTGCCATAAGCCTCCTTACCTCAATAAAAGAACAAAGAAAGAGCGGGAAATCCCTGCCTCAGCCTACGGAAACGACGCGCGAAGGCCGCGCCTCCTTCCAGCCTGCAGCAGTTCCCACTCTTCGTTAAACCCTTCTTTCATGCACGTTCATTTAAGCCCAGTCGATCCGCCGGCCACACGCGCCTTTGGACGCATTGATTATAACATACCGTTCGGGCAAATACAAGCGTTTTCCGACACTTTTCCGCCTTTTTCAGGCCTGTATACAAGATTTTCCGGCCTTACTCCGCCTCCTGATCCTCCAGCACGGCAACGTCCTGTGCAATCAGGCGCGGAGCGTCGATCCCTTCGATACGCACGTCCCGCAGCATCAGGCGCTCCACAAAACGGGCGATAACTCCCTGCCGCCTGCACGGCAAAACGCCTTCCGCCATGGCCGGGACCATTTCCTCGGCGTCCGACCGAAAACGGAATTCGCACTCGCGCATCGCGACCTCGCGTACCGGGCGTTCCGGGAGCCCCAGAACGAAGCCGACGCAGGCTGAGCAGCCGGTGGCATGCACCCGCTCGTAAGCGATACTCCCCACAGTGGGCGTCGTATCGTCCACCGGCTGTCTTTCCCGGGATTGGACATACGCCGTTTTGCCGTCCGGATCACAGCTGTACATGCTGTTGATGACCAGGGGAGCCTTGACATCCTCCATCACGACATCCTCAAATCGGATGTCGTCCACCACGGCGTATTTGCCGCGGCCCCGCCTCGTTTTGATGCGCAGCCCACGATCATTGCCCTGCATACGGCAATGATGCACGCGCACATGCCGGACGCCGCCGGCCATTTCGCTGCCGATCGTGACCCCGCCGTGACCGTCCAGCATCAGGCACCAGGAGATCTCGATCTCTTCACAGGGAGTATGGTACGCGCGGCCCATATAGATTTTTCCGGATTTGATGGCGATGCAGTCGTCCCCGACGGAAAACACCGTGCCATACGCCCGCACATTCCGGCAGCTTTCCGGATCAAACCCATCCGTATTGGGGCTGACCTTGGGCGCTTCCACCCGCACGTTCAGGTAGGACAATTCCTCGCTGAAGCAGGGATGCAGGTTCCAGGACGGGCTGTTCCGAAACGTTATGCCCTGGACCGTTACCTGCCGGCAGTTTCGCAGATAAAGCATCCGCCCGCGCCAGGCGCCGCGCTTGTCATGATGATGTTCCCACCAATCGCCCTGCTGTGCTCGCCCGTCGATGACGCCCTCACCGATGATCCGCACATCCTCTACACCGATCCCCGTCAAGGCGGCGGCAAACATATCGAGTGGATTCCCTTCCCAGGTGCCCAGCAGGTACTCACCCTGCTCATCCGGCGTCCGGGTCGCGCCCGGCAGGATCGGAAAGCGCTTCCGATCCGTCAGCAGGGATAAAACCGCGCCCTTTTTGATTTCCAGCGTGATATGGCTTTTCAAAAACAACGGTCCGGTCAGATAATTCCCTTCGGGGATCATCACCCTCCCGCCCGGAGGGCAGCACAGAATCGCCGCCTGCAGCGCGGCAGTATCCTCGGCCAAACCGTCCCCCGCGGCTCCAAATCGGCGCACATCCAAAGACACCGCTTCCGGAAGCGTCCGAAAACAAACCGTGTCCTGTTTTCCATCCGGCCAGCTCGCGCGCAGCGCATACTCCGATTCGGGCCACAGCCCAAACAGGGACGCCACGGATTCCTCCCGGCTTCCCAATTTTTGCCCGTTCAGCTCAAGCTCACAGGGAGCCTTGGCGTAATAATCCCCCTCGGCGTCCAGCAATACGCAAACGCTGCGGGAAGAAACATCCAGGATCTTCAAGCCCGTTTCCTCCAATACTCGGACAGCGCCATCAAATAAGGCCCGACGCCCTTGGAATCGTCGGCGACCCGCGGCTCGCTCAGATAGTAGGCGACGCTTCCGTCCCGCTGATTGCCTGGGCCCAAGCCCGCCACCTGGCAGATATCAAAGAGCCGGTCCTTCCCCTGATCGTCCGGGCGGAGCTTTTCATTCGTCAGGCTTTCAAAAGCGGCGCGGGCGCGGGCAAGATACTTTTCTTCGTCCAACAGACCCAGCCGCACGCCCTTTAAGAGGGAATAAATCACCATGGCGCTGCCCGACGTTTCCAAATAATTATCCGGAACATCGGAACGGTCGATCACCTGATAGTATAAACCCGTCTTAGCATCCGCATAGGGCAAAATGCCGCGGATCGCCTCGATAAACAGATCCTCCAGCGTCCTTCTGTGCTCGTACAATTGCTCGTCCATCAGGTCATAGCAGTCGATCAGCGCCATCAGATACCAGCCCATCGAGCGAATCCAGAAATTGGGGGACCGACCGGTTTCCCTGTTCGCCCACGGCTGCTGCCGGGCCAGATCGCAGGCATGGTAATACAGGCCCTTGCGCTCATCGTAAAGATACTTCTTGACGTTTTCAAACTGACGGACGATATCGGGCGTATCCTTCTTGCCCCCAAAGCGCATATCATACGCCACGCGGAAGGGCTGCGCCATATACAGCCCGTCCAGCCAAATCTGCTCCGGATAGATCTGCTTGTGCCAGTAGTTCCCGCAGGCGCAGCGCGGATGGCGCTCCAGCCGTTCATGGATAAAACGGATGGCCGCCTCATACCGGATTTCCTTCGTCTCATCCAGGGCAAAGAACAGCGCCTTGCCGCAGTTGATCGAGTCGATATTATAAGAATCCGTCGGGAAATTGACGATCTCGCCCGTCGGGCTCACATACCTGTTCAGGTAGTCCAATACGAAATCCCGATATTTGGCTTCTCCCGTCGCCCGAAACAGATCCACGCAGCCAAGCAATACGCAGCCGTCTTCATAATTCCAGTATTTTTTGTAGGGCTGATATTCGCGCAGATACCTGTCGATAAAAGCCTGAATGTCCTTCATGGCCAATCCTCCGCTTCCTTCAGGATGTTTTACCTTGCCAGAGCATCATAACGTTTGGCTGGATTCATGTCAAGCGTCCGCATCGTATCTGATCGCCTGATCTTCCGCCTGCAGGAGCTCGGGGCAGGCGTCCGGCGCAGCCGCAGACGCCTCCTTCAGCAGCTCAACCTGCTCTCCGCGCATCATAGAAAGAAAAAGCCGGGCGATACATGCAGCGCCATACATGGAAAAATGTGTGTTGTCCGACACTCCGGCCGGATGATTGGAATCCCCCGACTCCACAAAGCAGTACAGCCTTTTTGAGCCCTCCTCGCCCGCTTGCTCAACCAGGCTCCCCGTGGCCCTTTCCAGGTCGATCA
>JAFUHB010000071.1 GCA_017469085.1 Clostridia bacterium | reverse complement strand
TGATATAGGCGAAAAAATGATGATACATATTCCCGATCTCCTTGCCAAACGCTCGCTCAAAAGCGGCGAATCATTATAACATGACAGGGCGGGAAACACAAATCCCGTTCACGCCCTGCACAAACATGCCCAAACATGGTATACTGTAACCAACGCCAGACGGCGCAACGCAGAAGGGAGAAACAAGATGAAAGAACGAAGGTCAATCTGGAGATATGAGAAACGCGCGCCCGAACTCTCTGCGCAGTTTCACTGGAGAACTCCCGACGGTCGGTTCTATGTCTGATCGTCTCCATTTTCCGCTGAAGATTCCCGTCCGGGACGATTTGAGCCTCGAGCGGATCGCGGAGAGCGGGCAATGCTTCCGCTGGCAGAAAATCGGTGAAAACGCCTACCGCGCCTTAAGCGGTGAGCGTTGCCTATACCTGCGCTCCCCCGCCCCGGGATCGCTCGAGGCGGACTGTTCGTCCGCCGAATGGACGGAATATTGGGAAAAGTATCTTGACCTATCCGTATCCTACGCCGCGATCCGTTCCCTGATCCCTCATGATGCGGACCCCTTCCTCTTCTGCGCCGCAGAGCGGGAAAAAGGGATCCGTATCCTCCGCCAGGACCCCTGGGAGGCACTGATCAGCTTTATCATCTCGCAGAATCGGAGCATCCCCATCATCCGCCGTTCGATCGAAATGCTGTGCGAAGCCTTTGGCAGCAGAAGGACAGACGCACAGGGCGAGCCTTATTTTGCTTTCCCGACACCGGAGGCCTTGGCGGCCGCTCCGGAAACCGCGCTGATCGGCTGCTGCCTCGGCTACCGCTGGCGTTATGTACGGGCTGCCGCGCAGGATGTCGCGGCGGGTCGGCTGCGCCTGGATGCACTCCATCACCTGGACGATCCAGCGCTGCTCGACGCGCTGACGGGCATATACGGCGTCGGCGTCAAGGTGGCAAGCTGCGCGGCGCTGTTTGGCTTTCATCGGCTCAACGTATTTCCCGTCGATACATGGATACGCCGCATCCTTGCCAACGAATATCCGGGCGGCTATCCCTTTTCGCGCTACGCCCCCTATAACGGCGTGTATCAGCAATACATGTTCGCTTATTACCGCCATGAGCACGGAGGGAGAGCATGACGGACATCAGCCTGGACGAGCTTGCCTTTTTTGACGCAAAGCGGGAGGCCCTGCCATTGTATTTAGCGCTGCGGGAGCGGCTGCTGAAGGCGCGTCCTGACACGCGGATCGAGGTCAGAAAGACGCAGATTTCTTTCAAGAACCGGCGCTTATTCGCCGCGGTCTCCTTTCTGCCCGCGCGCCGAGCCGCGCTGCGCCCGCAAAACTTCCTGACGCTGTCCCTCTGCCTTCGCGAGCCGATTTCTTCCCCGCGAGTGGACGGCTCGGTCGAAACCTACCCGGGACGATGGACACAGCACATCCTGATGGACGCTTCACAAACGCCTGACGAGGAGCTGGTCGCCTGGCTTCTCCGCGCCTCGGACGAGGCGAACGCCCGCCCCGGCAAAACACCAGGAACGGAGGCATAAAAGCACAGCATGTACATACCCACGCGGGAAGTCCTGACCGACGCGCTGCTTGCGCTGCTTCAGGAGCATACGATGGACCAGATCACAGTCAAAATGGTCTGTCAGCAGGCAGGCGTCAGCAGGCAAGCGCTCTATAATCATTATTACTGCCTGATGGATGTGTTCGAGGCGCTCTGCACACGGGAGATGGACGCCGCCGTGTCCGGATGCGACGATTACCATCGATGGGCAGAAGGCTTTCGGAGCATCTTGACCTATTTTGCCCAGCGCAAGACTGTTTTTCTGCACATATACCGCTCCTCCAGCCGGGAGGACCTGCTGCGCATCATCGAGCGCTACGGCGCGCGGCTGGTTGAGCGGGGGATCGGCCAATGCGCTGCCGATCGAAATTTGCCCATCACCGAACGGGATCGCCGGTTCATGGTGCATACCTACCTTTATATGTTCATGGGCATGGTGGACAGTTATTTCTCTGACGGCATGCGGGAAACGCCCGCCTACATCGCCAGCCGCTGTGAAGCGATGATGGCCTTTTCCATTCGCGCGGCGCTCCGCCGCCTGCAAAAGCTGAAAACGACAAATGATGCATAGCGTCCACAGGGTGGACGTTTACCATCCGATGTCAATTGCTTTTCCGTGATTGACAAGTTAGGATACCGGCAGAGCCATAGGGTCCTGCTTTTTTATTGGCATGGCGCTTTCCACCGATAATGTCGCTGATGTTTCATATGACGCGACGGCTGTTTTTTCGATATTCAGACGTTTTTGCCAAATTATTTCCGGCTCGGAACGATGAAGGAACGCGCCGCCAGTCCAAAGAGAACGGCAAACCAATATAATGAAATCGTGTGGGGCCTGCCGTCGTCAGGAGGTGATATAAGCATGATCGACACCACTTGGGCAGCGTGGAAAGAGAATCAGGAAATCAGCGGCAGGATCGAATTTGATCCATCCGGGCGGGACCCGATCGTCATTTTCAGCCCCGGCATGAAGAAGATGCTGGGCATCTCACACAGCGATCCCGCCTGGCAGCGCGTTCTGGAGACACACCTGAGCCTGCTGATCCCCCAGGAGGAGGCAGCAGCTTGGACAGAGCTGGTACACCGGGCGCAGCGCACCGGTGAGCCGGTCTTTTTGCACGGTCATCTTCGCGCGGTAGACCAACGGATGATCCCCGTATTGGGCGTGCTGGATCGTCTGTCCAAGGACGGACAGAGGATGGCCGCCTCCTTTTATTATTGCCGGCTGGAAGATGAAACAGGCAGGACGGTGACGAAGCACCTGACCGCGCAGGGACACATCGTGGAAATCGTGACCTTTGGCATCTTTACCGTATTGGTCGACCAGAAACCGATATTGTTTCACCATGAGAAGGCCCGGGAGCTGCTCGCCTTGCTGGTCGATCGCCGGGGAGCTTACTGTACTTCACAGAGTCTGATCGCCTGCCTGTGGGAGAATGAAGCGGCCACCAAGAAAACCTACGCTCGATTACGAAAAGTGACGCTGCGGCTGCGGGACACTTTACGCGATTACGGGGTGGAGGACATCCTTGAAAGCCGGGCCGGAAATCGGCGTATCGTGCCCGAGCGCGTCAACTGTGACCTGTACGAATATCTGAATGGTGAAAAACGCCGATCCCCCAAATTTCATGGCACTTATTTGAGCGATTACAGCTGGGGAGAGGACACACTGGCCGAACTGACCAACGGACTATGATTCAGAAAAGAGGAACCGATATGCGGAAATTACTGACCGCGTTTGTGGTGATCTGCCTGGCTATTCTCTTTTTACCGCCGCTTGCCTTGGCACAGAGCGATTATATCACGGAGCTGACCGTCTCCACGGCCACCGCGGAAAGCTATGAGCGCGTGAAAATCAGCGTTTCATTCAGCGACGGCGGCGCGAGCGACCCGGTCTTTCACTCCGGGGACACGCTGACCGTTTCCTGGCCGTCCGTCGGCGGAGCCAGCCTGCAGGGGATGACGAGAACCATTCACCTGGTCAACCCGGAAGGCATCACCTATGCCCATGCTTACATAACGCCCACCGGCGCGAGCGTTGTATTCACCGACGCTGTCGAAGGAATGTCAGACGTTCACGGCTCGTTCTGGTTTGAGGCGACCGCCGTCAACAAAACAGATACGACCGAAGAAAATGCCGAAACCGTCGTGATCCACGCGGGCAATAAAACCGCAGAGCTCATCATCCATAAGGGAGAAAGCGCGGGCATCAGCGAAGGCGAGCTTCCTCTGTTCCGCAAGCAGGCCGATGAAATCGGCGGCGGCTGGGCCTGGGACGACGAGGTTCACGGTTACGTCATGGGACTTGACCCCAGCGACCCCACCTACACCCAATGGATTTTGACCGTCAATGAGCATATGGAGGAGGTACACACGGACGTTAAGGTGCATGACCTTCTGGGCGAAGGGCAAAGCCTGGACGAAAGCTATCTTCGCCTGTACTCGGGCGGCGCGATCAAAAAAACATACGAGGGCACCGTTCGGGAGGTCATCGACGCCTGGGAACAGGATTTCCCCCTCTCATCGCTTACCTTTGATGAATCCGGCAACATTGATTGGGTGATCGACCGGCAGACTGCCGATCGAACCTACTGGAACCTGACCTACCGCTGCGACATCATCGACTTTGAGAAAGCCTTGCTGAGCAACAGCGCGGAAATCAGCTATACGGACGGCCAGGACCACCCGCAGCTGCTGCACGACGAATCTTATTTCTTCAATACTGACGCGGGCGGCGGCGCTGAAGGGCTCCCGCCGGGCATGGTCCGTGTGCGCAAACGAGTAGCCGGTACGGAGCTGGGAATCGCCGGTGTGGTATTTCGTCTGGAAAAGAAAGCCTTGGACGGAACGTGGGACCTTGCAGGAACATTGACCACCAACGCGGACGGAATTGCCGTGATCTCGCGATTAAAATCGGGCGAATACCGGCTTTATGAAATCGAATATCCAGATTATTTAACGGCGGCTTACACGTTAGACGCACCCTATTTTTTCACCATCGATCGGGAAAACGCTGAAGAGCGCGGCGTGGAGCTTGTGGCGGAAAATGCGCTCCAGCTGATTGACATCGAGGTTCAAAAGCGCTGGCTGGATGCCGATGGAAACGAAGACGCGAGCGCCCACCCCACGATGATTTTCCGGTTGTTCCGACAATCCGACGCACAAAACATCCCGGTCCACGTGTCGGACCGGACGCTGACCTCCGGCGCAGTCACCGTGACATGGGCCGATCTGCCTGCTTTTGACGTGTTTGGCAACCGTTACACCTACACCATTTCCGAATTGGATGAACAGGAGAATACCTGGCCCGAAAGTAACGTCAGCCTGACAGGCGATGCCGTCCAAGGCTTCCTGTTGACCAATCGCGCCACACCGAGTCCATCCCCATCGCCAACGCCCACACCGACCCCTACGCCCGCCGCGACGCCAACAGCCACGCCTTCTTCCGCCCCGACACCGACTCCTACGCTCACTGCTACACCGACGGCGACGCCCTCTCCCACGCCAATGCTGACAGCGTCGCCCACGCCTGCCGTGACGCCAACAATTATGCCTTCTCCCTCCTCAACGCCGTCTCCTACGTCCACCCCGTCCTCGTTGCCTCGCTGACCGTTGAAAAGCGGGTAGTCGGAGGATTGAGCGGCGAACGTCGTTTCCCGATCACGCTGTACTTTTTGACTCCGGAAGGCGAACCGCTGCGTGATACCTTCCAGACAGAGGAGGGGCTTTCGCTGCAAAGCGGCGATACAATCCGCCTGGCTGACGGTGAGGCTGTCGTCGTCCTGGGCCTGCCCGTGGGCACCATATTCCAGGTGCAAGAAGGCGATGTTTTGGGGTATCTGCCCGCCTATGAAACCAGTACAGATGCCTCCTCGCCCGACCAAATCGGCCCCAGCGGTGCCTCCGTCACCATACGCAACCAGGTAGAAACGGTAGACTTTACCGTCTATAAGCAATGGATCGGCGGCGAGGCGGGAGGAATCGAACTGACACTCGGCGCCGTGACAGACGGGCAGTTTCTCCCCCTGAGCGAATCGCCGAACGCCGAACGACAGGGCAACGCCTATATCTTCCGCGGCTTGCCCAAATATGACCAGGCCGGAGCGGAGATCATCTATGCCGTCCAGGAGAAAACCGTTGCCGGTTACGGTCTGAAGCGCTATGTCAATCGCGACGCGCACGTCACCGCTTATGCTTTGAACGGCGCGACGATCGTCAACACCCGTACAACGCAGGTGCTGGTGCAAAAGGTTTGGAAGGGGGTATCCGAAGATATTCAAACGCCTTCCATCACCTTAACGTTGTATAAAGACGGTCAGGCAACAACCAGGCGCCCCACTTTGCAAAAGGACGGTTGGTATCGTTTCGACAATCTGGAGACGGGGCATGCATACTATGTGCTCGAGGAGCCGTTGGCTGGATACCAGACGACTTACGAAAATACCGGAGAATACGCAGATTCGGTCGATTGCGCCTATCACCTGGGGAAGATCGTCAACTATCAGCTCCCCAGCACCGGCGACCGGGAACCCCTCAGCCTTTGGGGCATCCTCGGTCTGCTCAGCATTGTCGGATTGATTGTTTGGGTTTATCTGCATAATCGCAACGTCAAATAGCGCCATACAAAACTATCTCAATCATCGCTCAGGAGGGGGGATGCCTCCTCCTTTTGTGATTCCTGCGTCGGATCGTTATAAGCAGCCGTTTTTTTAATAATTACTTTCTATCAACTGATATACAATGAAATTTGATTATAACATCACCTAACACAGCACAGTTGGGCCAATTCATCTACGGCAAAGCGGCTTCCTAACAATGTATTGATATTGCGAAAAGCGGTTGCACATGATACACTAATTTGGAATCAACGAATTTGAATTTGTGAGGATAACATGGATATTAAACGGATAGACAGTTATGTTGACAGCAGATTTTCAAAAACTGTATTAAACCAGCACGGCGCGTATCTCGTTGATAATGAACCTTATCAAATAGAGATTACGGACTCAACCTCGGCAGTAATCAGCGGAAATGATCCGGCAGTATACAAAGCGCTGATTGAAGAATTTCGTTTTCATGCGCCACACATTTTTAAGTTCTATGATCAAAGCTTCAGATTGGTTATAGAATATTCAGTTCCACACCTCTTTGATATTACACTTGAAAGCATTCAACCCTCTCAATTTTATGTAGATGAAGAAAAGCTGAAAGCGATCCAAGCCTTCATCAGTAATGCAGAAGATATTGTAATTCAAGTAATCCCATATCGAGATAGGTTTGTTTCTTTGGATGGTCATACGCGTCTCTATTGGGCTATGCAAAACAATTTTGATCGCGTAAAAGCTATAAAAAGTGAAAGCGATGATTGGGTATGGCCTTTCGTTCACGAAGCAGAGCGTAGAAATATCCTGTGTCCGAAGGACATGATTCTGTTGCCTCATGAGCAGTATGAAATTCAATGGAATCAGTATTGTGACGAGGTGTTTAGCTGTGGCAGCGCGAATTAAATTATAAATTTCGGCTCACATTCCGCTAAATGAATATTTGCGGATCTACAACAAGGTGGCTTCCCAACAATATATTGATATTGCGAAAAGCGGTTGTACATGATACATTGATTTGGAATCAATGTATCAGTATTTGAGGGAGAGAGTAGAAAATGGAGCAAATCTGGAAAGCGCTATATCAGGCGGCCATAGCTGTACAACACCCCAGAGACATTTCTGAAAGAATCTCTGCCGGTGGGGTTGCAGCCGCGATTGAATCTGCAAGCGGCAAGATCTACACAGGCGTATGCGTGGATACATCCTCTTCACTTGGAATATGCGCGGAACGAAACGCCATGTTCAATATGATCACAAACGGTGACAATGAAATCAGACGGGTATTGGCGATCATGCCCGACGGGAAAACAGGCGCCCCGTGTGGCGCATGCCGAGAATTCATGGCCCAATTGATGATGGGGAAATATCACGACATAGAGATCATGCTTGATTATCAGCATGATAGAATCGTAACGCTCGACGAGCTGCTCCCGGACTGGTGGCTATAAATTCTATTTTGTCGAAATGAAGAACGCACTTTTCTCCAGACTTTCAAGATAGTGAAAAGTGCGTCCTAATTGTTGGTAATGGGAAAAAAATTCATTCCTGGCAAGCAGAGTATCATATCTGTTGCAAAGAATAATTTTTTTGGTCCGTTAGAGGACGACCCCGGGTTCATCATTCGAAAGTATCATATTCAAAAAAGCCATTCTTTGGGCGTCGACCTCCCGGTTGTCATCCTGAACAGGCCGACGAAGGAGGCCGTTGTGAAGGATCTCACGCATGATGATAGAAAAGCATCATGGAACGAGTGAAATATTTCGCGACACTTCGCTCATAACGCGCCGGTACAGAACAAAGCCTTCCTAAAGAACATGATAAGAAAAAGCAGTCTCGCATGAGACTGCTCATGGAATCCGGCGGCGACCTATGCTTCCGGGCCGTTTCCAGCCAAGTACTTTCGGCGCTGAAGGGCTTAACTTCTGTGTTCGGAATGGGAAC
>JAFUHB010000070.1 GCA_017469085.1 Clostridia bacterium | reverse complement strand
TCGGCAAGGTCCCCCCGGTGGAGGGCGTCGATGTGGCGAGCGGAGCGACGGTGAGCTCCAACGCGATCATCAACGCGGTCAACGAAGCCGCCGCGAACAACACTGTCGAAGCGCCTGCCGAGGAAGAAGCAATCGCAGAACCTATTGAGGGCATCACGGTAGAAGCCAGCGGGCTGACGGGTAAGTTCCCGGTGACGGTATCGTTCAACGACGACGGCAGCGTCAAGGCCGTGACAGTCGGCGAGAGCGACAGCGCCAACGACGTAAGCTTCCTGGCGATCGCAAACACGGAAGCTTTCCTGAGTCAGTTCATCGGCAAGGTCCCCCCGGTGGAGGGCGTCGACGTAGCGAGCGGAGCAACGGTGAGCTCCAACGCGATCATCAACGCGGTCAACGAGGCGTATGCCTCCGTTCAATAAAGGAAAGCGGAAAGGAAGAAAGCTGAATGACGAAAAAAACGTTTCCCGGCGGCGTCCATCCGCTGCCTGAGCTTCATCAGGGCAAACCGCTGACCGACGCAAAGCCGATCAAGCCGTTTGTATCCGACACGGTCTGTATCCCCATGAACATGCACATCGCCGCGGCCCCCTCCCAGCCCATCGTCAAGAAGGGCGACCGGGTGCTGGTCGGCCAGGTGATCGCGGAGCCAGTCGGCCCGCGCGGCCTGCCGGTGCACGCTTCGGTCAGCGGTACGGTCAAGGAGGTTGGCCCCGTCCAGCAGCTGGGCAAGGTAGCCTCCACCTGCATTACCATTGAAAACGACTTCGCCGACGAATGGGTGGAGCTCAAGGGCTTGGGCAATGTGGAGACCTGCGACGCCCAGGCCATCATCCCGGCCATTCAGAACGCCGGCATCCTGGGCATGGGCGGCGCAGGCTTCCCGACGCACGCCAAGCTGACCGTGCCCGCCGGCAAGAAGGTAGATTCCATCATCCTGAACGGCGCGGAATGCGAGACCTTCCTGAACGCCGACCATCGCCTGATGCTGGAGCAGCCGGGCAAGGTGGTGGATGGTCTCCGCGCGGCCATGCGGGCCTGCGGGGTCGAAAACGGTTATATTGCCATCGAGGATAACAAGGCGGACGCGATCCAGGCGATCGAGGCGGCCGCCAAGGGCCGCAAAGGCGTCCAGGTGGTCGCGCTTAAGGCCAAATATCCCCAGGGCGCTGAAAAACAGATCATCAAGGGCGTGATGGGGCGCGAGGTGCCCTCGGGCGGGCTGCCCGCCGACGCCGGCTGCATCGTGATGAACGTGGGAACGGCCGCGGCGATCGCCGACGCGGTGATCGACGGAAAGCCGCTGATCGAGCGCGTGACCACCGTGACCGGCAGGGTGCGCGAGCCCAGCAACCTGCTGCTGCGCGTGGGCACCATTTTCCTGGACGCGATCGGCGCCTGCGGCGGCTACACCGTGGACGCGCCCGGCAAGATCATTGCCGGCGGTACCATGACCGGCATCTGCGCGCCCAATGAAACGGTGTCCGTCACCAAGACCACCAACGGCATCGTGGTGCTGGACGAAAAGGAAGCCTCCTCCATGGACGAGAGCAGC
>JAFUHB010000069.1 GCA_017469085.1 Clostridia bacterium | reverse complement strand
CAGGCTCAAGGATTTCCGAAAGCTGGACGCCGAAAAGAAGCTGACCGCCAAGGAACAGACGGAGATCACCGCCATGGAAATGGTGCGGGAAATGATGGCCCGAGGCTTTTATTTCCTGCCTGCCGACCTGTATAAGAGCGATGTGACGCGCTTTATCCCCGAAGGGGACAAGGGCCTGCGCGTGCCCTTTACCGCCCTTGGCGGCCTTGGCGAAAGCGCGGCCCAGGGCATCGTGGAGGCAAGGCACGTTCCCTTCGTTTCCATCGAGGATCTGAAGGCGCGCGCGCGCGTCTCCAGCGCTGTGATCGAGCTTTTGCGCGCTCACGGGTGTTTGAACGCCCTGAGCGAAACCAGCCAGGTATCCCTTTTTTAATTTTTCTCCAGGAAAATGACACGCGTTTGCGACATTTGAAACACGAATGCGACATAAACGCTACAAATGAAACGCGAATGCGACATTTGACACGCGTTTGCTACATAAACGCTACATAAATGCTACTTTACAAGGGCTTTGGATGTGGTATAATTACATCGTCGAAGAAACGGCCTGCGGGAAACCGCGGGTCGTTTTCGATGACGGGAAGGGGGCATGAAAGTTATGGCAGCGCAGGGATCAGGCGCCGCCAGTCGGCGTCCATCGAAAACAGGGCGACGCCGTCGATGGCGACGGCCTCCTGGACGCGATCGAGCGGATAGTAGGCTACGGTGCGGGTAACGTCGCCGGCCTCGTTCGTCAGCGTCAGCAGGGCGTCAGGCTCGTCGGGAAGCTGATAGTCATCAGGAAGCAGGGCTGAGACGGTCAGCTGAGTAAGCGCCTGGTAAAACGTCAGGAAGGTATCGGGATCGATCGCCTCTCCATCCCGATAGACAGCGATGTCATAAAGGATGCTGCCGTATTCGTCCGTCTCCAATTCATTATTGGCCAGCACACGCTCGACCAGACGGATTTGGTAGTCGGCCTCCGCGCCATCGGCCTGATAGGTCAGCCGGGACAGGTTGTTGGCGGCAAAGCTGACGGGGTTCTTGAGCAGCAGGGTGTTCAGCGAAAAGTCGCTCAGAAAGCCGAAGGAAAGGATGGTGCCCGTCTGTACCTGGCCGTTGTAAAGGGTGTAAAAGCTGGTGTCCGTATAGGGGGCGCCCAGGGCGATTTCCAGGTTGCTTTCAGGAATATCAAAGGTGAATTCATTCCCTTCCTCATCCGGCACAGTCAGTACGGACGGGGCGAATTCCAGCGTCAGTAGCTTTTGCGGCTGATCCAGCCCATATGCCCGCAGCTCCAGCTGATCGGCATCGCCGATCCAGGTGGAGAAGCGGAGGGAATCCAGCTTGTTTAAGAACCTGTCCATCGCGCTTGGGTCGATGGGGTAAACGATGGGACGCACGGCCTGCCAGCCGTCGGCGGTGCGGACCGCCTCAAAGTCGATATCCCCGCCGATCGTGATCCGGTCGATCAGGTCGCTTTGGATGCCGGGCTGCTCCAGCGTATGGAGCTGCTGGAAGCGAACGTTCACGGCAGTCTTGATGTCCTCGGTCACGGAGTAGACGCGGGGTACGCCGGAGACGGCGCAGTAATATCGCGGGTTTTCGATCGGGAGGGCGTCGCCGATGCTGACGGTCAGGGTTTCCCCGCCTGCGTAGACAAACGAAGCCTGGCAGACGGCGGGGGAAAGGCCGTATTGGCTCAGATGGGTCCCGCTGACTGCGGCGCCGTCCGTGATCACGGAATCCGCCTCCAGGCCGGCGGCCAAGGAAAGCAGCTCGTCCACGATATAAGAGCGGATCGGAAAATCAGGGTCTCCCGAAAGCTTCAGCGTTTCTCCGTCATAATTCAGGGTATAGGGCTCGCCCTCCGCGGGGGTGATGGTCACGGACGTTAGGCCGGTAACGTCTCGCTGATAAATATTCAGATCGATAGCAGGCTGATCCGCGATATTTGCCGCTTGCGGGACGCGCAGCAGCAAAGCGGCGGCCATGATCGCCAGGCAGGCGAGGGCGGCGGAAAAGAGGATCAGGCTCCTTCTGCACCGGGATACCGACGCTTCTTTTTTTCGGATGGGCTGCATGTCAGAGGTTCCTTCTGGGCAGGAGGATCAGCAGGGCGAGCCCCAGCACGAGCAGCGGCAAAAGCAGCGATACCGCGGCCGGAAAGGCGACGGAGCCCAGCGTCATCGGCTCGCGGACAGCGCTTTTTTGCAGGATATCCAGATTGATTGTATCCACAGGATGCAGCGTGTGCAGCACCGTGATCAGGAATTCGAGGGAATAAGTGTTGTTGTACAGCCATTCATCGGTCAGCATGTCCGAATTTCCGACGACGATCATGCCGGAGGAAACGTCTCCGTCGATCAGCCTGCGCGTGTAAACGGCAAGGTCGAACACTCCTTCCGGGTCGCCCTCCCGTTTTTCAATGCCCTCCTGGCCGTCCGAAAGCTGGCGCAGATAGGCCCGTCCGCTGGTGAGCAGCGTTTCATCGTAGATCGCAGCTCCGTTGTCGGGAGAGAAATTGAAGGCGCGCGCGCCTGTCAGCAGCAGGATATCCCTGCCGGTTTCGATCATTTGCTGCATGACGGTCCCGTTCTTCATATAGGGGATCAGGACGGCGGGGGAATCGCTGTAATAGCTGTCCGGATCGTCTGCCTCGGCAACGCAGATGCCAGGCAGTTGCGTGAGGCCGAAATAGCCCAGCAGTTGGGTGAAGTTAGGCAGATCGATCGGGTCGCTGTATCGGCTGACGAACAGGAAACTGCCTCCCGAACGCGCGTAATTTAGCAGGATGTCCAGGTCCTTCTCCGTCAGATCAAATTGCGGGCAGAGGATCAGGATGGTCCGGTCGGGATCAGGGGGATTGTCGGCGCTCAGCGAAAGGTTTTCCACGGCATACTGGTTGGCAATCAGCTTTTCCCGCAGCACCGAGGTGGCGGTTTCGGGCAGTTCGCCGTGTCCGGTCAGCAGGTACAGCGTGGGCAGCTCGCGGCGGGTCACGTAGAGGATCGCCTCCGTGACGCTTTTTTCCACCGTATAGGCGCCCGCCTCGTAATAGCCGGTTTCAAGGTTGTAGGAATATTGCAGGAAATCATCATCGTCCAGCAGGCGGGCACGGGCCGTTTCCGAGCAATACAGGATCAGGCAGTTGGAGGGGATATCCTCGTCCAGAAGCTCCGCAAACCGGGTCTTGAGCGAGGGATCGCGCACGATGTCCGCCTGCCGCCAGGTAACGCGCGGGGTTTGAGCCGCGTAGCGCTCCAGCATCAGCGTCATGTCGTCGTCCGATACCGAGAGGGAGCCATATCCCGAGCTCAGGAAATAGATTTCCACATCCCTCTCCAGCTGGGCGAGTACCTCGGAGGTGGTTTCCGATTGCAGGGTGAGCCGGTTAAAGGACAGGTCGGCGACCAAGGCGAACCGCTTTTCCAGGATCCCGGCCAAGATATTGACGCTCAGCACGACGGCGATCATGACGGCGGTAAACCCGGCGGACAGCGCGCCAAAACGCAGCCGAGGGTTCTTAAGCAGGCTGTCGGAAAAGCGTTTCTTTTCGGTTTTCAGATTTTTGTTTGCGGACATTTCAGGCATGACTCCAGCGGCGGCCGTCCAGCGCGCGGATGCACAAAAACAGCATGACGGCGGTAAAGCTCAGGTCGTACAGCAGGGCGGACAGGCTGAGCTGTCCGCTCAAAAAGGGGCTGATCCTTCTGTACAGGCTCAGGAAGGAAAAGACCGAGGTCACGGCGGGCACGCTGATGGCCTGCGCGAAAACGTCACCCAGCCAGAATAAAAGGTTCACCCCAAAGCAGGCGACGGCCGCCACCGTCTGGGAGGCCGCGAAGCAGGATACCAGCATATCCAGCGCGATGAAGGCGCACCCCTCAAGCACGAAGCCCAGATAACCCACCAGTGTTTCCGCCAGGTAAAGCCTGCCATACAGCGCGGTCATCAGCGGAAAAATCAGGGACAGCAGCACGGCGATCAGCAGCACCGTGCAGGCTGCAAAAAACTTGGCGAGGACGACGCTGGTCAATGTGACCGGCGCCGAAAACAGCGCCTGATCGCCCCCTTCCTTTCGCCCCGTCAGCAGCTTCATGGTCAGCACGGGGGAAAGCAGCATCCAAAGGTAGCTCATGTTGGACAGCAGGGACAGCTAGTTGGAGGACCGGGCTGCCAGATTACCGATAATGAAGAAAATGCCGCCCAGCAGCAGAAATACGCCGATGAACACATATCCGATCGGGGTGTAAAAAAAGCTTTGCAATTCCCGCTTGTAAATGGCAGACATGCTTACTCCTTGAGGGTTTCCAGGAAGATTTCCTCGACGCTGCTCTGCACCTCGTTCAGGCGAAGCAGGGGAGCCTGAAGCCCGCAGAGCAGGGTGAACAGCTCCCGCTCCACCGGCGAGTCCCGCCGGGCGGTGATCAGGACGAACGTATGCCCCGGCT
>JAFUHB010000068.1 GCA_017469085.1 Clostridia bacterium | reverse complement strand
CGTTTCAGGAACGCAGGCAAGCTTTATTATTTTGACCCGATGGATCTGGAGCCCTCGGCGGGGGACGATGTGATCGTCGAGACGGCGAGAGGCCAGGAGTTCGGGGAGGTTGTGACCGGCCCTCAGGAGGTGCCGGACGAGGAGGTCCTGCCTCCGCTTCGCCCGGTCGTGCGTATCGCGTCGCAGGAGGACGCGCAGCATCATCGGGAAAATGTCAGCCGCGAAAAGGAAGCGCTGCGCATCTGCAAGGAAAAGGTGGCGGAGCACGGGCTTCAGATGAAGCTGGTCAGCTGCGAATATACGTTTGACAACAGCAAGCTCCTGTTCTATTTTACCGCCGATAAGCGCGTGGATTTCCGCCTTCTGGTCAAGGATTTGGCCAGCGTCTTTCACATGCGCATCGAGCTCCGTCAGATCGGCGTTCGTGATGAAGCGCGGATCATGGGCGGATTGGGCATCTGCGGCCGGCCGCTGTGCTGCTCCCGCTTCCTCGGCGATTTTCATCCGGTCTCCATCAAGATGGCGAAGGAGCAGAATTTGTCTCTGAATCCTACCAAGATTTCCGGCGCCTGCGGCAGGCTCATGTGCTGCCTGCAATATGAGGAGGACTTCTATGAGAAGGCGCGCAAGGCGATGCCTCGGGTGGGCCGCAGCGTCATGACGCCGGATGGCGAGGGGGTTGTGACAGATGTGAACCTCCTGCGCGAAACGGTGCGCGTGCGGATGCCCAAGGGCAACGATGATACCGAGCTTCGGGATTACCCGGCGGCCGATGTGCAGCGCCTGAACGGCGCGCGACCGGCCGTCGGCAGACCGGAAGAGCGAACTGACGAGCTGGACGAGCCCGATCCCGAGGTCATGAGGGCGCTCCGGGCCTCTGAAATGGATGTGCCAGATGAGGACCGGGATATTCCCGTTCCGGAGGACGACGAAGCCCCCGAACAGCCGCGTCCGGTTCGCAGAGCCGAAAGGCAGCCGCGCCCCGGCAGGAAACCGCAGGGGAACGGAAATCAGGCTGCGCCCCGTGAAAAACGGGAGCAAGAGCGCCCGCCCAGGACGCAGCAGCCCCGTCGGGAGCATACAAACCGTCCAAAGCCATCGGCGCAGGCCGGCCAGCCTGCGGCCAAGACACAGCCCAAGTCACAGAACGACCCTTGGGTCGTGCCCGAAAAATATCGAACGCTGAACCGGCCGTCGGACGGAGACGGCCAGAAGAAGGAATAAAGCAAATATGCCGCGTAAGAAAAAGGATATGCTCGAGATGCCGATGATCCCCTTAAGGGGGCTGATGGTATTCCCGCATACGGTGTTGCATTTTGACGTGGGCCGCGCTTCCTCTGTGGCCTCGCTGGAAAAGGCCATGATGGCGGACCAGCGCGTGGCGCTGGCTACCCAGATTGACGATGAGGAGGACGAGCCTACCTTAAAGGGCCTGTATCCGATCGGGATGCAGGCGGTGATCAAGCAGGTGGTCAGCCTGCCCGGCGATGCGCTGCGCGTACTGGTGGAGGGCAAGCGCAGGATCAGGCTGGCCGGCCTGAAAAAAGAAGAAAATGCCATATACGCGCTATGCGAGGCGGTAGAGGAGCCGACCGAGGAAACGCCGGAGCTGGTCGCGCTGACAAGGACGCTGCATCATGTGTTTGAGGAGTATGCCCATTCCGGCGCGAGCCTGTCCGGAGAGCTGGTGCGGTCGGTGTTGGCGGTGGAGCGCCCGGGGCAGTTGGCCGACCTGATCGCGGCAAACGTGCTGACGCGTTACGACGATCGCCTGCGCGTGCTGGAGGAAACGGACCTGACCGCTCGTTTGGAAAGCTTGTGCGGTATCCTGATGCGGGAAACGGAGCTGGCCGGCGCGGAGCGCTCGGTGCAGGCGCGGCTCAAAAAGCAGATGGATAAAAACCAAAAGGATTACTATTTGCGCGAGCAGATCCGCGCCATCCAGGAGGAACTGGGCGAGCAGGAGGCATCTGAGGCGGAGCGTCTCCGTAAAAGGGCGGAGGAGCTGTCGCTGAACGATGAGGCCCGCGAAAAGGTGCTTCGCGAATTGGATCATCTGGCCCGGATGCAGCCGGGCACGCCGGAAATCACGGTGTCGCAGAATTATATCGAATGGATTCTGGATCTGCCGTGGGGAAAGTATACGAAGGATCATCTGGATATCGTCCGCGCCCGCAAGGTGCTGGACGAGGATCATTATGGGCTGGTCAAGGTCAAGGAGCGCATCATCGAATATTTGGCGGTGCTGGGGCTCAAGCAGCGCGAGGGGGGAGACCAGACGATCCGCGGCCCCATCCTTTGCTTCGTGGGCCCGCCCGGCGTCGGCAAAACCTCGATTGTGCGCGGTATCGCCAAGGCGCTCGGGCGTCAGTTTGTGCAGATGTCCCTGGGCGGCGTCCGGGACGAAGCGGAAATACGGGGCCATCGGCGCACTTATGTAGGCGCGATCCCCGGACGGATCATCTCGGGTATGAAGCAGGCGGGATCGATGAACCCGGTATTCCTGTTCGACGAGATCGATAAAATGAGCAATGATTTTCGGGGGGATCCTGCCAGCGCTATGCTGGAGGTGCTCGACGCCGAGCAGAACAATGCCTTCCGTGATCACTATATGGAGCTGCCCTTCGACCTTTCCCGCGTGCTTTTCATTACAACGGCCAACAATCGGGACAGCATTCCCGAGCCGCTGCTCGACCGTATGGAATTGATCGAGGTGCCCTCCTATACGGAAGAGGAAAAGCTGCAGATCGCCAAGCGGCACCTGCTCAGGAAGGAACTGAAGGAATATGGTCTAAAGCCCCGCGCTGTCCGCATGTCTGACCGGGTGCTCCAGCGCGTGATCGAGGATTATACCCGGGAAGCGGGCGTGCGCATCCTGACCCGTACCATCGGGACGGTAGTGCGCAAGGCCGCGGTGGATATGATGGAGCAGGGCAAGGATAACGTCACGGTGACCGAACCGCTGCTTCGCCAATATCTGGGCGCGGCCCGCTATCTGCGCGATCTGCCTGAAAAGAAGCCGCTTGTCGGCGTGGTCAACGGCCTTGCGTATACGGCCGTCGGCGGGGAAACGCTGGCGGTTGAATGCGCTTGCATGCCGGGCTCCGGGGCCCTGCAGCTGACCGGGCAGCTGGGAGACGTCATGAAGGAAAGCGCGCGGGCCGCGTTAAGCTGGGTGCGCGCGCACAGCGCAGAATGGCAGCTTGCTCCCGATTTCTATAAAACGCTCGACATCCATATCCATGTTCCCGAGGGCGCGGTGCCCAAGGACGGTCCGAGCGCCGGCGTGACGATGGCGACAGCGCTGGTCAGCGCGTTGACCGGGCGGCCGGTACGCCAAGACGTCGCGATGACGGGGGAAATCACCCTGCGCGGCCGCGTGCTGCCGATCGGGGGCGTCAAGGAGAAGCTTTTGGCCGCTTATCGGGCGGGTATCCGCACGATTCTGCTGCCGCGGGAAAATGAAAAGGACCTGGAGGAGGTTCCCGCCCATGTAAAGGCGGAATTCCATATTCGATTGACGGACGACATTGGCGACGTGCTCCGGGAGGCCCTGCTTCCGGCAAAACAGGCGGGATAAAGCGTTATGGAGATTAACAAGGCGGAATTCGTAACCAGTTTGGATGCGTATGGCCCATTTCCGGGGGCCGGGCTGCCCC
Organism: Clostridia bacterium; assembly: GCA_017469085.1. Taxonomy (GTDB): domain Bacteria; phylum Bacillota; class Clostridia; order Christensenellales; family Aristaeellaceae; genus UBA4246. The sequence continues at coordinate 27,794 of JAFUHB010000068.1, read as the reverse complement.
AGATTGCCTTGGCGGGACGAAGCAACGTTGGGAAAAGCTCCCTGCTCAATTGTCTGACGGGCAGGAAGGGCCTGGCCAAGGTCAGCGGTACGCCCGGAAAAACGAGAATGATCAATGTATTCCTGATTAACGGGACTTTTCATTTGATCGATCTCCCAGGGTACGGCTTCGCCAAGGTAAGCCGACAGGAGCAGGAACGTTGGGGACGGATGATGGAGGATTATTTCGCGTCCTCCTCGACGCTCCGGCTTACGCTGCATTTGGTGGACATCCGACATGAGCCGACCAAGGACGATGTGCAGATGAATCGCTTCCTTCGCGAAAGCGGCCAACCTTTCCTGACGGTGGCCACCAAGCTGGATAAAATCTCCCGCGCCCAGCGGATGAAATGTCTCCATCAAATTTACCGCACATTATCCATTCAGCCCTGGCAGGCGGTAGCCGTATCTTCCGAAACGGGTGAAGGAAAAGCGCAATTATTGGCCGAAATGGAAAAAGCCCTTCTGTGAGGAGCGTGCAGACGTTCTGCGCAAAGCGTGTGATTTGTGCCAAAACATCAGTTATTTCAAACCAAATACTTGCATGGCAACGGGATTCGTAGTATAATCCCGTTGCCTTTTGAAAGCGGGGCTTTTGGAGGCGAAATCGGTGGGATCGGCGGATGCCGGGTCACGAAACCGGGAGGCTGTTTGAATGGGCTTTGTGAAATGTCCTCGTTGCGAGTTGAATTATATTGAGGAAAGCGAAGGGTATTGCAAAATCTGCAAACGAGAAATGCAGGGAGAGCTGTCCCAGGACGATGTGGAGCTGTGCACGATCTGTAATGAACGCCGGGTGGTGCCGGGTAAGGATGTCTGCTATGTCTGCCTGAAGGAAATGAATGCCGCCAACGACAGCGCTTCCGACCTGCAGGACGACGATACCGGCTCCGGTGTAAGCGGCAACGCGCTGGGCGAGGTGGATCCGATCAGCTCGATGGACGAGATCATGCCGGAAATCAGCGACGATATTCCGGGCAGCGAATACAGCGAGATTGAAAATGAGCTCTCCCTGGACGCTATGGGAGAGGAAGAATCCGAAAACGATGCGGATGAGGATGAGGAAGACGATAACTGACCGATGAAGGTTTACGCGATCGGCGATCTGCACCTGCAGGGCGGGGATGACAAACCGATGAATGTGTTTGGCCCGCAATGGGAAGGACACTTTGAGAAAATCAGTTCGGACTGGCGCAAACAGGTCACGGAAAAGGATGCTGTGCTGGTTCCCGGTGATATTTCCTGGGCAATGCAGCTGAAGGACGCCTTGCCTGATCTTGAGATGATCGCGGCGCTGCCGGGTATTAAGGTGCTGCTCCGGGGCAATCATGATTATTGGTGGCCGGGCATCGGCCGCTTGCGCAGCGCGTTGCCTGCTGGGATGCTGGCGATTCAAAACGATGCGGCTCGGATCGGTCCGATTACGGTTTGCGGCACTCGGGGGTGGACCATTCCGGGGCAGCAGGCCGCTCCCGAGGATCAGAAAATCTATTCCCGGGAGGTCATGCGCTTGAGGCTTTCGCTGGAGCAGGCGGCTCGTCTGGGGGGCGAACTCATTGGCATGACGCATTATCCGCCCGTCACGGAGGACGGAACCGAAACAGAGATGAGCCGGCTGTTTTCGGAATACGGCGTTGGAACAGTTGTGTACGGCCATCTGCACGGTGCCTCCGGTAGGAGCGCATTTCAGGGGCGATTGAACGGTGTGCAGTATTACTGCGTATCCTGCGATCAAATCCATTTCCAACTATTTGATTTTCAGCGGGAATTCCATGATCCTGGATGCTGACCATTGATCATAGAAGTGCGCTATATCGAATACCATTTCCAAGATAACACGACGCTGCGAAGTTTTCGCGGCGTTTTTTGTTATGCTGCTATGCTTGCTGAGAATTATAGAAGTGGGCATTTGGACCCGGCAAATGGAGCCGATATGGAGCAGAAGAACAGAGAAGTGGAAATAATTTCCCAATAAACAGATGAAAAAAAGAATAAAAAGCTGAAATCAAGAAGAAAATTGCGCGAGTTTTCCCAAAAAGTGGAGAATTGGCGCAATTTGTATTTGATATAAGAACAGTATCCTAATTTTTGTAATAAAATCGGCAGAAGCGGTTTTCCCAAAAACATGATGTTACAAAAAACGTTAAAATGCACAAAAATAACATGTAATTTTAGTATAAAATACTAAATTGATTACAAAATAATTACGAAAATCATGCGTTTTTTTGAACTTTCCGACAGGCTGGGATTTTTCTCCGATATCATTTGCCCCCTAAACTTAAAAAACCTGGGAATGGATGTACCGAGGCGCTTGGAGAAGCGCTGGACAAAATAAAATTGGTGGGGTAAAATGGTTTTTGAGCCCAGAAAGTGGAGAAAAAGTGGCAGATTGTGTGGTGAAAGCATGTCGGATGAAACGAAGCGCGACGAAAAAGTCGAGCTGCGCCAGCAAGGGATGATCAGCGAAAACGATTCGTCCGACACGCAAAATGCTGCTTCCGTCGCCGATCGTATTACGATGCCCGACGGAGAATTTACGGGCAGCTTTTCACACGGGATCGACGCAAAGGGACGAATGATCATTCCCAACAGCATGCGTCCTTTGCTGGGCGATCGATTCGTGGTATCGCCAACGCCCGATTATAAGGCGATTGCGATCTACCCGCTGTATTGGTGGGAGGAACGCAAAAAGGACCTGGCTCAGCTGCTTAAGAAGAACGCGAAGGCGCAGGTCCTGATGGATCAATTCAGTAAGTACAGCTATAAGGATTGTGAGACGGACGCGCAGGGCCGTCTGCTGCTTCCCCAGAAAATGCGCGCCAAATATCTGAATGGGGCGCGGGAAGTGGAAATCAACGGAAACTACGACCATATCCGCGTTGTAAGCGCCGAACAGGGCAATCTCGAGGATGAGAGCTTTGAGAAGAACATTCCCGATGTCTTGGCTTTCATGGCGGAGCTGCAGAACGGCTGAATGAAGTTGGCAGGGAGCGACCGGGAAAGGAGCGTCGGGAATCATGGCGCAGAGCAGGAGCTACGGCTATGCCCAGGCTGGTATGCCGGGCGGAATGACCGATAAATTTAATATCCGCGCCGAAGTGCGGATCAAGGACGCGACAGCCGGTCGGGAGACGAAGCCCTACGAGTTTGACGGGGTAACGGAAGAAAGTCGGCGCGAGAATCCCTATTCCCAGCTGACGCTGCGCTCCGCGCTGATCGTTTGGGCTGCCTTGCTGATGGTATTGGTGGGCGTGACGATCGCGCATAATCTGCGGATCGGCGGCCTGGTGCGGGATATCGATACGCTGCACGCCAACATTGATACCGCCACCAATGAGATTTATCAGTTGGATCTGCAGATCCTGGAGGCGCGGGATGTGGTGCGGATTTCCTATCAGGCGGTCCAGACGTTGGGTATGATCCCGGCCGAGGAAGCCGAAATGTATTATGTGACCGCGCCCGATACGCGGCCCTTTGAGCATAAGACCGTCATTTCCGCGCGCGCCGGGCAGTAGTGCCTCGCCCGATGGGGCAAACGCGCTATCAGGATCATCTGAACACATCCACAAGGGGAAGTATATGAAGCTGAGTCAATTGGCTGCTGCCGTTGGAGCCGGGCTGATCACCCGCACCGGAGAATGTGAAATAGAGGAATTGGTGATGGACAGCCGTTCGGTCTCGCGGAACGGCTTGTTCTTCTGTATCACGGGTTCCAGCTTTGATGGACATACCTATGCGCCGCAAGCGATAAAAAACGGCGCGGTCGCCTTGGTGGTGGAGCGCGAGCTGCCTGATGTGCAGGCTCCGCAAATGATCGTTAAAAATACACGCGTCGCCATGTCCCTCTGCGCGGCCGAGTTTTTTGGCCATCCGGACCGTCAGATGAAGCTGCTTGGACTGACGGGCACCAAAGGAAAAACGACGACCAGTTACATGATTCAGGCGATTTTAGAACACACGGGCGCGCGCTGCGGCCTGATCGGGACGATCGGCAGCCGTATGGGCGGACGCCTGCTCAAGAGCGGCCTGACCACGCCGGACCCGATCGATCTGCATCGGACGCTGCGGCAGATGGCGGATGAAGGCGCGCGTTATGTATCGATGGAGGTCTCCGCGCATGCCATCGCCTATCATCGGCTGGAAGGGGTCAAATTTGAAACGGGGTGCTATACCAACCTTTCCCAAGACCATCTGGATTTCTTTGAAACGATGGACCGCTATTTTGCCTGCAAAAAGAGCTTTTTCAGCTCCAAATGGCTGAATAACGCGGCGATCAACCTGGATGATGAGCGCGCGGCAGAGATCCTGAATGAAATCGATGTGCCGAGGATGACCTACGGGATCTGCAGCCCGGCTGATCTGACGGCGCGGGATATCGACATCACCGAGGAGGGCGTTCGCTTTACCATGCGCGTGCTGGGCACGGACGATTATCCCGTGAAGCTGCGGCTTACCGGGATGTTTAATGTGTACAACGCGTTGGCGGCGGCCTCCGTATGCCTGAACCAGGGGATCGATCCCAAGGTGATCGTTGATGCGCTGGGCGATCTCAAGGCGGTGCCGGGGCGCGCCGAGGTGTTGGACACGCATACGCCCTACAAAGTGATTCTGGATTACTCCCATTCGCCCGACGCGCTCGAAAATATCCTGAAAACGGTGCGCGAATTTGCGCGCGGAAGGGTCATCGCGCTGTTTGGCTGCGGAGGCGACCGGGACCACGGCAAGCGCCCCATTATGGGACGGATCGGCGGCGAGCTGGCGGATTACTCGATCCTGACCAGCGATAACCCGCGCACCGAGGATCCTTACGACATTCTCCGTTCCGTGGAGGAAGGGATCCGACAGACCAAGGGTGAATATACCGTGATTGAGAATCGCCGCGAGGCTATCCGACATGCGTTGACAGTCGCCCGCGATGGTGATATTGTGGTGCTGGCCGGCAAGGGGCACGAGACCTATCAGGAAATCAACGGCGTCAAACGGCCGTTTGACGAGAAGGTCGTCGTCAGCGAGCTGCTGGCTGAAATGAAGGAAAGATAAGAGGTTTTCTGATATGTGGGGATATATCCTGCTCGTCGTCGCGGCGAGCGCTGCGCTGATGCTGCTTTTGATGCCCAAGCTTCTTCCCAGGCTGCGCGTGCTCAAGCTGGGAACGACGATCTATGAGCTCGGGCCCAAGCATCAGCAAAAGCAGGGGACGCCCAATATGGGAGGCCTGCTGATCGGCGGCATCACGACGGTTGTAACGATCGCGGGCGCGGTCTGGATCTCCATCCGGCGTGGCACAGTTTTCTTTTCGCTGGATCATCGGCTTTTTGCTCTGCTTTTGATCACGCTGGGCTCGATGGGGATCGGCTTTGCGGACGATTATATCAAGGATGTCCATCACCGCCACGATGGCCTGAGCCCCAAGCAAAAGCTGGCGCTTCAGTTGGCGGTAGGAATCCTTTTTTCGGTATATTGCTATTTTTATGTAGGCTCAGATATCCTGCTGCCCTTTACCCGTAAGACCTGGGACCTCGGCGTCTTTTATATCCCGGTGATGACGGTCGCCGTGATGTTCATGACCAACAGCGCAAACCTTCAGGACGGGCTGGATGGGCTGCTTTCCACCGTTACGATCCTGGGTATGCTGGCTTTCGGCGCGATGATCGTCGCTTTGCAGGGCGTGGAGCGGGTGGACGGCGGGACGCAGGCGCTGTTTTGACAGCCTGCCTTGCCCTTTCCGGCAGCGCGCTGGGCTTCCTGTACTTCAACCGTTATCCGGCGAAGATTTTCATGGGCGATACGGGCAGCATGTATATCGGCGGCATGATGATCGGAGTAGCGATGCTGTCCAAATGCGTGTTTCCGATGCTGCTGTTTTGCTTTACCAGCATCATGTCGTCCCTGTCTGTTATGCTGCAGGTAAGCTACTATAAGCTGACGCATGGTAAACGAATTTTCAAAATGTCGCCCATCCACCATCATTTTGAGCTGTGCGGCATGACGGAGAAGCAGATCGTGCGGATGTATGCGGTGGTGACGATGGTTACGTCATTGTTGGCGATCTGGATCATGTCGCCGTATTTCAAAGGGTAATATCATGAACGTGATGAAACAGGAATCCAATGCCGGGCTGGAGCGCTCCGCCCGGCGGTTTGATTATGCGGGCAAGCGAGTGCTGGTGGTGGGCATGGCCCGCAGTGGGATCACGGCGGCCCGATTGCTCGTTCGGGAGGGCGCTACGCCGGTGCTGAACGATATGAAGCCGCTTTCCGCATTTGGAAATAAGCTGGATGAGTTGAATGAGCTTCCGGTGGAATGGCGGCTGGGTGAGGATCCGGTTGCGCTTCTAAAGACCTGTGACGCTCTGCTCATCAGCCCGGGGGTGCCGATCGATTCCCCCGTGGTATTATTCGCGAAAGAAACCGGGAAATATATGATCGGTGAATTGGAATTTGCTTCGCAGCTTGCGCAGGGCGATATGATCGCTGTGACCGGCACCAACGGAAAAACGACTACGGTCAGCCTGCTGGGCGAGATATTTCGCGCGGCGGGCAAAGAAACCTATGTTTCGGGCAATATCGGCACGCCGCTTTCCTTGACCGCGCTTTCTTCAAGACGGGGGGATGTGCTGGTGACGGAGGTTTCCTCGTTCCAATTGGAAAGCATTGACACCTTTCATCCCCTGGCTGCCGCCGTCCTGAACGTAACGGAGGACCATCTGATCCGGCATTATACGATGGAGAACTATATCGCCATGAAGCGCCGGATCTTTGAAAATCAAACCGTCGATGACGTCGCGGTGCTCAACAAAGACGATCCGATTTGTCGGGCGATGGCCGAGGGCTTAAAAGTGCAAGTGGGATGGTTTTCACGGCTTACCGAGGTGGATCAGGGCGCATTTGTGCGGGATGGACAAGTCATCGTGCGCTGGCAGGGAGTCGAAAAGGTAATTTGCCGTACCGATGAAATCTATATCCCGGGGCCTCATAATCTGGAAAATGCTCTTGCGGCAACTCTGATCGCCTGGGTACGCGGCGTGCCCGCCCCGGTGATTCGCCATGCGCTCAAGACATTCCGGGGCGTCGAGCATCGTATCGAGTTCGTGCGCGAGTTGGAGGGCGTGCGATATATTAACGACTCCAAGGGCACCAACGCCGATTCCACGATCAAAGCGATCGACACGATGCAGGCGCCGACGGTGCTGATTTTGGGGGGATACGACAAGCATGTGTCCTTCGAGGGATTGGCCAAGCATATCGCGAAGTCGCCGCAGATCACCGATCTGGTGCTGTTGGGCGCGACTCGGGATCAGCTGCAAAATGAGCTGACCGCGGCGGGCGTTACGCGCTTTACCTTGGCGGACAGCTTTGATCAGGCAGTGGAGCAGGCCAGGGTATTGGCGCAAAGGGGCGGGAATGTGCTCCTTTCTCCGGCATGCGCCTCCTTTGACATGTTCACCTGCTTTGAAGAGCGGGGCGAACATTTCAAAGAACTGGTGCAGCGGATGAACTGAGGCCGCGGTATGGAAAATAATTGGAAGGACACTCAGCGGAGACAGGAGGAGCAGGGCGCGCAAAAGGAGGCGGAAGCGTTTCCCTTCGGAAGCGATTTTCTGTCTCCGGAGGATTTTGAAGCGCAGGCACAGGATGCGGGACCAGGCGCTCAGGATTGGAGCCGAAGGAAGATCCGCCCGTTTGCCCGTGTGGTGCTGCTGGTCGCCGGACTGCTGATCCTCTTTCTGGTGCTGAACGCGACGCTGTTCCGCGTGCGTCATATCCAGGTAAACGGCCTTCGGACGCGAGACCCGCAGAGCGTCGTGGAATTGTCCGGCCTCAACCGCGGCATGATCAGCATATTCTTCGGAGTCAACGAAAGGGATGTCGAAAAACGGCTTTCGTCCGATTGGTATTTGTCTTTTGTCAGCATTGAGCGGCGCTTTCCTGACACACTGATCCTGAATGTCAAGGAACGGGCGCCGTGCGCCAATGTGCAGGGACAGGGCTCTCTTTACCTGATTGACGAAGAGGGCTTTGTGCTGGCCAATACCGGCAGCATCAGCAAGTCAAACAATCTGCCGGTGCTGACGGGGCTGCAGGTCCGCTCGATCCGGGTGGGGGAGGTCGTGACACCGGCTAAGCAGGATCAGTTTGAGGATTATCTGAATGTGATCGCCGAGCTTTTGAAGCAGGGCTGCGTCACTGAAATCGACCAAATCAATGTGACCAATTCAGAGCACATCTACCTGACGACGGTTTCCGGATACACCGCCGATCTGGGCCAGGCGCGGGAGCTGATGGCCAAGATCGGCACGATGCGGGGCGTGGTCAATAAGCTAAAGGAAATGGGACGGATCGGCGGCATGATCGATGTCACGATTCCTGGAGAGGCAGTGTATTCTCCCCAATAAAATAGTCGGATAGAAGACGACAGAGAAAAATACCGCGCAAAGCTTCGGCATTTTGAGATGCCAGCATATTTTTAGAAAGAAATCGGGAGCCACTTCTAAAACGGAAATGGCTCCCTTTTGCATGCTGCCCCTTTTTTGTGCGCTTTTGCGGTGTACTTTTTCCAGTGAATGGGGTAAAATAAACAAGAAAGAAAAGTCATGGGGGAGTTTGCATGTACACCTTGCGGGACTATGAGGATATCAACCGTCAGCTGCGCAAAAACTGGCTGTGTTCCCTGCTGCCCTTTATCGTTTTGCTGGGCGTTGTCGTCTGGTCCTTTATCGTAAGGATCCGCTGGCTGACGATGGCGGCGACGATCCTGGCGGGCGCGATCCTGATTTTCACCTATGGGATCTATATTGCCCCGCTCAGTCGCTATCGTCGGCATTTGGAGCTGGCGCTGTCCGGAACGCAAAAGGTGACGGAGGGCATTTTTAAGTTCATGGAGGAGAAGCCTGTCGAGCGGGAAGGCGTGATGTACTTTCCCTTCTTCATCAACGTTGGCGATCAGGATGAGGAAGACGATGACCGGCTGTTTTATTATGACGCAAACCTGATGCGGCCTGCCTGGCAGGCCGGACAGGTGCTCCGGATCCAAAGCTATGAGAAATTTGTTTCCGGTTGGGAGGCGGCCTGAAAGAAACGAGGTGCAATCATCCGATGAGTCAGACGGGTATGATCCTGGTGTGTGTGACGGGGCAAAACAGCTGTGATCGACTGATCCGCAGGGGAAGGGAACTTGCGCTTTCCACGGGGATGCCTCTGCGCGTCTTACATGTCCGCACGACGGATCGGACGCTGATGGGAAATCCGGATATTTCGGAGGCTTTGAATTACCTGTATGGGCTGGCCCGCGAGGCGGAGGCGGAAATGGAAATCATATCTTCGCCCGAGGTGGAGGATACGATCTGCTCCTATGCCAGGGAACACGGCGCGCAGATGCTGGTCATGGGCAATTCGCCCCGCCATCGTCCGGAAACGCGGCTGGTGGAACGGGTGCAATTGCGCCTTCCCGAGGCGGCTTTTGAAATTGTTGGGGACTGATCCTTCAAAATGGAGCAAAGAAATGGCGCGGGCCGAAATGGTCCGCGCCTTAGTGATTTTTGTAAGGCCGATTATTTAGCGAAGCTGTTGACGGCTTCGATCACGGCCTCCGTAGTGATGGTGGCGCCGGCGATCGTATCGATTTCCTCGGCGCTGACGGGCAGGGTCTTGCCGATGAACTGCGCGATGAAATCATCCTTCATGGCATTCTGGCCAAGGCCTTCCGTCTGGGAGGTGGCGTCGATCGCGAGGGTCTCGATTTTGCCTTCGGCGTCCAGTGTCAGCGTCACGATGATGTCGCCGTCCTGGAAGCCCTTAACGGTCACAGAATTCTCGTCGGCCTCCACAGCCGTTTCTTCAGCGGGGTCGGCTTCTTCAGCCTTGGGGGCGGCGCTCAACAGGGCGGGAGAGGGTTCTTCGTTCACAACGCCGTCCCAAATCTTCCAGTTGGCGGGGCGCACATGATTGCTGCCCCAGGTTTCCACGGTCTCGGTGCTGGCGGGCTTGCCGATCACGATCGCGCAGACGAACACGCAGTTGCCGGATACGGGGAAGGAAGCGCCGGAGAAGCCCCAGGTACGGATATCATTCTCATTGATATAGCGGCTCATGGACTGGTACTGTCCGTCCGCCAGGTCGCGGGGTGCATATTCGCCGTTGATGGTGCCGAAGTAGTGGGTCTCATAGCCCAGAGCGGCGGCGGCGACGCCCAGCGTGCCGCAGGTCAGGCCGCTGTCATAGTAAGCAAAGGTGGTGGGCATATAATAGCCGGAATACTCGGTCACATGGCCCTGATCCATGGTCAGGATCTGGTCGGCCAGGCACAGCACGGTCACGGTGCCGTCGGTCGCGCAGTTCTCGGGCTTATCCCAATAGTCGCCGATGATCTTCTGCTGTTCTTCGGTATCCTTGATCACGACGAAATACCAGGGAGTCCAGTGTACAGCGTTTTGCTGCTTGGTAGCCATAGAGAAAATGGCTTCCAGTTCGGCGTCGGTGATGCGGTCGATGGGATCGGTGGACCAGTGGCCGTTGGCGACGGTCATCCAGCCATAGCTCTCATTGAACCAATCGATGAAGTCGGCGGGGTTGAAAGCTTCCTCGGCGGCCTCGGCCAGACCGAGCACGGGGATAGCCAGCATCATGGCGGCCAGCAGCAGGGCGATCAGCTTTTTCATCAGCTATACTTCCTTTCTGCGCACTTCATTTGTTGTTTCGTTACGCATGCAATAATTATAGCGTTATACAACCACTGTGTCAATATTGAAAGACTATGATAATTCGGATATAATGCTATTCGTAAATTCAATGCTGCCGATGCTTTTGCTGCCAGGAGGGGAACAGGATGAGGAAAGCGATTTCGATATTATTGGTCTTTCTTTTCACATCCTTTTCCTCGCCTTCGCTGGCTGCGCCGACCTTTCAGCGCTATACTACGGATTACTTCGAGACCGTTTCCATGCTGGTGCTGTACGATACGCCCAATGCTCCGCAGGTCTGGGAGGAGGTCAAAGCGATCCTGGCGGAGATCGAGGAAGCGGTTTCTGTGTCTTTGGAAGGCTCTGACATCACCCGTTTCAACCGGGCTGAAGCGGGAGAAGAGGTGCCGATCTCCCCAATTACGGCTGAGATCGTTCAGATTGCGCAAGAGGCCTATCGCCTGACAGGCGGGCTGTATGACCCGACCGTATTCCCTTTGGTGGATCTTTGGGGCTTTTCTCCGCGTTTTAATCAGAATACTTATCAGAAGCTGATGCCCTATGACAGGGATTATACGGGCGGAAGTCTGCCGCTGCCCAGTGAAGCGGATATCAGGGCCTTGTTGCCCTTGGTCGGGCTGGACAAGATCGAGTTGATCGATTCTGAGCGCGGCTATGCCCTCGTCAAGCGAACGACAGCGGTGACGATGGATGGGGCGGTGATTCAGGCGCAGATCGATCTGGGCGGCATCGCCAAGGGTTATGCCTGCGATCGGGTGATGGAACTGCTGCGAAGGAAGGGATATCGAGAGGGTTACTTTGTCTGCGGGGGAAGCTCGATGGCGTTTTTGTCCCGTCCAAATGGGGAGGACTTTACCGTTTCGGCGGGCAAACCACGGCCGGGCGACAGTGATGGAACGGATTACGCCCGGATGCGTATCAGGGAAACGACCCTTTCCTCCAGTGATGATCAAAGCCATTACTATCAATGGGAGAATACCGTTTACTGTCATATCATTGATCCGCGGACGGGCTGGCCCCTGAACACTCCGGCGGATGGGTTTCCCCAAAATGGAACGGCGGCCGTTACGCTGCTGGGGGAAAGCGCGGCCCTGAACGACGCCCTGACGACCGCGCTTTGCCTGATGGGCCCGTCGGAGGCCTTGATTTTTCTCAGGGATCGGGATGAACAGATGATCATGGCCGTATACGGAGCGGACAGCGATGTGTGCGAGGTGGTCGCCAACCTGGACTGGAGCTTGCTGGAGCTTACAGACGGCGCTTATATTCCGGCAAGCAGGAAGGATAAAGACGGCGTCGATCAGTATTGCGGCGTTCTCTATCGGCGATAAGCCTTGCTTGATCTTGACACAGCGAAATGGGGTCCGGTATAATCAGCGGGTATGAAAGGAGCCGGTCAAAATGGGTTATACGAAGGAAGATATTATCCGCATCGTGCGGGAGGAGGGCACCCAGTTTATCCGGATGCAGTTTACGGATATTTTCGGTCAGCTCAAGAACGTCGCGATCACGGCCTCTCAAATCGAGCGGGCGGTCAATAACGAGATCGCGCTGGACGGCAGCTCGATCGAGGGCTTCGTGCGCATTCATGAGTCCGATCAATATTTATATCCCGACCTGGACACCTTCGTGATCCTGCCCTGGAATGTGACGCAGGGGAAGGTAGCCCGGATGATCTGCGACGTATATAATCCGGACGGTACGCCCTTTATCGGCGATCCCCGCGGGACGCTCAAGCGCGTCCTCAAAAAGGCGGCGGATATGGGTTACAGCTTTAACGTGGGCCCGGAATGCGAGTTCTTTTTATTCCAGCTCGATGAAAACGGCAAGCCCACCACCAGGACGGGCGACGAGGCGGGGTACTTCGATCTGGGGCCCCTGGATCACGGTGAAAGCACGCGACGGGAAATATGCCTGGCGCTCGAGGAAATGGGCTTTGAGATCGAAGCCTCTCACCATGAGTGCGCGCAGGGCCAGCATGAAATTGACTTTAAGTACGCCGACGCGCTGCGGGCGGCGGACAATATCATGACCTTTAAGCTGACGGTAAAATCCATCGCGCAGAAAAATGGCCTGCACGCGACCTTCATGCCCAAGCCGCTGTATGGCGTGGCGGGCTCGGGCATGCATACCAACATGTCCCTGTTTGACCGGGAGGGACGGAATGTTTTCTTTGATCCTTCCGGCGATAAAAAGCTGTCCGGGGAGTGTTATTCCTTTATCGCCGGGCTTCTTGCGCACATCAAGGGCATGTGCGTGCTGACCAATCCGCTGGTCAATTCCTATAAGCGTTTGGTGCCGGGGTATGAAGCGCCCTGCTATATCGCCTGGTCGGCGGGCAATCGTAGCGCGCTGATCCGCATCCCCTCGGCTCGCGGACAGGCGACCCGGGTTGAATTGCGCAGCCCGGATCCCTCCTGCAACCCGTATCTGGAGATCGCTGCCTGCCTGGCGGCGGGGCTGGACGGCATTGAAAAGGGGATGACGCCGCCGCCTGAGATTACGGAGAACATCTATCTGATGGAAAAAGCGGAGCGCCGGCAGCGGGGCATTCACAGCCTGCCCGCAACGCTGCGAGAGGCCGTGGATTGCTTTGTTGCCGATCCTCTGATCCGGGAAGCGATGGGCGAGCATGTGACGCAGCAATATATCGAGGGTAAGCTGCGCGAATGGGAGGCATACCAGACGCGCGTCAGCAATTGGGAAATTGAACGGTATCTGGTGGTATATTGATCAGGAGAGCATCCGGGGGCGGCGCAGTCCAATCTTTGGTCTGTGTCGGCTTTTTGCGGACTGGCTCTCTGAAAAGAAAAAGAAGGTGCTGACATGCGCGATCAAGGACAAACAATTCCGGAGGCAATCCGTGTACGCGGGGCCCGGGTCCATAACCTCAAAGGCATCGACGTGGATATTCCGCTTCACCAGGTCGTAGGTATCGCGGGCGTTTCCGGCTCTGGCAAATCCTCGTTGGCGCTGGGCATCCTGTACGCCGAAGGCTCACGGCGCTATCTGGAATCCTTGTCCACCTATACGCGGCGGCGCATGACGCAGGCGGCGAGGGCGGAGGTGGATGAGATCCTGTATGTGCCCGCGGCGCTGGCGCTGCATCAGCGGCCCGGTGTGCCGGGTATCCGATCCACCTTCGGCACAGGAACGGAATTATTGAACAGCCTACGGCTGATGTATTCACGCCTTGCGTCCCATCGTTGCCCCAACGGGCATTACTGTCCGCCTACCTTACGGGTCGCAGCCGGGGAAAACATCGTCTGCCCGACCTGCGGGGCAGGCTTTTTCGCGCCGGGCGCGGAGGAACTGGCCTTTAATTCCTCCGGCGCATGCCCCCGCTGCGAGGGGACGGGCGTGGTGCGGACGGTGGACGAAAGCACCTTGGTGCCTGACGAAAGCCTTTCGATCGACCAAGGCGCGGTGGCGCCCTGGCAGACGCTCATGTGGTCGCTAATGAAGGATATCGCTCGGGAGCTGGGCGTGCGGACAGACGTGCCCTTTCGGGAGCTGACCGAGCGCGAACGGGAGATCGTTTTTCATGGCCCGGCGGAAAAACGGCATATCATTTATCAAAATCAGACGACCGGCGCCAGCGGAGAGATGGATTTTACCTATTTCAACGCGATCTATACGGTGGAAAACGCCCTGTCCCACGTCAAGGATGAAAAGGGCATGAAGCGGGTGGAAAAATTCCTGCGTCAGGACGTATGCCCCGATTGCGGCGGGACCCGCTTGTCGGCAGCGGCGCGCGCGCCTTTGATCCAAGGGATCTCGCTGGCGGACGTCTGTCAAAAAACGCTGTCGGAGCTCTCGATTTGGGTCGGTCGGGTGCCCTCGTCTCTGCCGGAAGAGCTTCGTCCGATGGCCGTCAGCATTTGCGAAGCCTTTGCGCATACGGCGAAGCGATTGCTGGACCTGGGACTTGGATACCTGACGCTGGACCGGGAGGCGGCCACGCTGTCCACCGGAGAGCGTCAGCGCATGCAGCTGGCCCGCGCGGTACGCAACCGCACGACCGGCGTTTTATACGTGCTGGACGAGCCGTCCATCGGTTTGCACCCATCCAACATCGAGGGCGTCACCGGCGTGATGAGGGACCTGTTGGCGGACGGCAACAGCGTGATCCTGGTTGATCATGATTTGCGCGTTCTTTCTGAGGCCGACTGGCTGGTGGAGATGGGGCCGGAGGCAGGCGCAAAAGGCGGAGAGGTGATTGCCGAAGGCAGTCTGAAAGAGATCGCCGCGAACCCGGCCTCCCGGATCGGCGGTTTTCTTTCAGGCCGGGAAACCGTGGCAACACGGCAGCCGATTCCACGGGACAGGCTGTTTTCAATCGGCGGGATCCATTTAAGCACCGTCGCGATCCACACCGTCAAGCCGCTGGAGGTGGTTATCCCCAAGGGAAGGCTGACTGCGGTGACCGGCGTATCCGGGTCGGGAAAGACGACGTTGATCCTCGAAAGCCTGATCCCGGCGCTCGAGGCTGGCTTAAGCGGGCAGCGCTTGCCCTCCCATGTCCGGCGTATCGACGCGGAGGGCATCCGCCAGGTCAAGCTGATTGACGCCACCCCGATCGGTATCAACGTGCGCTCCACCGTGGCGACCTATGCGGATGTGCACGACGAATTGCGCAAGGCATATGCCCGCACCGCGGATGCCAAAGCCAAAGGCTATAAGGCGGGGGATTTTTCT
The DNA here is from genome assembly GCA_017469085.1 of Clostridia bacterium. Lineage (GTDB taxonomy): Bacteria > Bacillota > Clostridia > Christensenellales > Aristaeellaceae > UBA4246. The sequence goes on along the minus strand of JAFUHB010000068.1, from coordinate 12,359 downwards.
TACAATACCGGCGCTTTGCGCTGTCCGACCTGCGACGGCACCGGCTCGATCAGCCTGGACGTTCAGTTCCTGCCGGACGTGGAAATCACCTGCCCGGATTGTGGGGGCTCCCGCTATGGACGGGAGGCGGGGCTGATTCGCCGGGTGCCAAAGCGGGGCAGTGTGGGGCAGACCCTGCCGGAGCTGATGGCGATGAGCGTGGAGGACGCGCTGATTGCCTGCGCCGAGCTCCCGCTGGTGCAAAGGCGTCTGCAAGTGCTCAAGGACCTGGGACTCGGTTATTTGACGCTGGGAGAGGAAACACCCAGCCTGTCCGGCGGCGAGGCGCAAAGGCTGAAGCTGGCCAGCGAGATGGGACGGGGACAGGCCGATTCCGTTTTTGTGTTTGACGAGCCCACGATCGGCCTGCATCCGCTCGACGTTCGCACCCTCTTGCATGTTTTTCGCGCCTTGATCGACGCTGGCGCTACGGTGATCGTGATCGAACATGACCAGGACGTTATCAGGAATGCTGATTACGTGATCGATATGGGGCCCGGCGGAGGCGAGGAGGGCGGCAGGATCGTCGCGGCCGGAACACCGGAGGAGATCATGGCAAATCCGATGAGCCTGACCGGGAAGTATTTGAAATAGCAATCATGACATAAAGGAACGCGCCCACGGCTTGATGGACATGCTGCCGTGGGCGCGGTTTCATGCTTCCTGGCGGTATCGGGCGAGGAATTGCTTGGTGCGTTCCTCCCGGGGATGCTCAAAGACCTCTTTCGGATCGCCTTGCTCGCAAATGCGGCCTTCATCCATAAAGATTACGCGGTCCGCTACATCCCGAGCAAAGGCCATTTCATGCGTTACGATGATCATGGTGGTGTTCCGATCGGCCAACTCGCGGATGACGCGCAGTACCTCGCCGGTCAACTCCGGGTCCAGGGCGGAGGTGGGCTCGTCAAAGCAGAGAATATCGGGCTCCAAAGCCAGCGCGCGTGCGATCGCGACGCGCTGACATTGCCCGCCGGATAATTGAAAGGGATAGCTTTGCTCGCGGTTGCTAAGGCCCATCTCCTTCAAAAGCGCGTGCGCCTTCGCGTCGATCTCGGACAGAACTTCACTTTTGTGATTTTGATAATCAGGGCGCTCGCGCGCCAGCAGCTGACCGGCCAACTTGACATTTTCCAGCGCCGTATATTGCGGGAATAAGTTAAAGGACTGAAAAACGAGGCCGAAATGAAGCCGCTTCTTGCGGATCTCGCGGTCCCTCTTTTTTCTGGCGTCAGCGGCGTCGAACAACGTCTCGCCGTTTACCAGGATTCGTCCTGCGTCCGGCGTCTCCAGGAAATTGAGACACCGCAGCAGCGTTGTTTTTCCGCTGCCGGAGGAACCGATGATAGACAGCGCTTCGCCGCGTTCCATGGTGAAGCTGATATCACTCAGCACCTCGGTCGCGCCAAACCGCTTCTGGATACCCTGAACTTCAAGGATGTGCATATAAGCCCTCGTACATCATTCGATTATTAAGGCACCACCGAAAAATACGGTAGATTCTCAGTTCGCCATGATCGTGTATGCTGCTTCGCAGTCTGCACGCTGTGACACACTGTTCTTATCGGAAGTAATCCAGCTTCTTTTCGAGGCGGGATAGCAGGATGGTCAGCAGGCCGTTAAAGGCGAGATAGTAAACGCCTGTAAAGAATAGGGGCAGCACGTTACCGCTGATGCCGCGGGTGCCCTTCAGGAAGGCCTGGCCTGCCCAGATGATCTCCTGCAGCGCAATGATGCGGGACAGGCTGGTGTCTTTGACCAGCGTGATGATCTCGTTGGACATCGGCGGCAAGACGGCCTTGAACATGGGCAGCAGCTTGACCTTGAAGAAGATCTGCCGCTTCGTCATGCCAAGCACCAGCCCTGCCTCCTCCTGGCCGCGGGGGATCGACTGGATGCCGCCGCGGAATATTTCGGAAAAATAGCAGGCGTAGTTAATGATAAAAGCAACCGAGGCGGCCGCAAAGCGCCCGCTTTCTCCGCCGCCCCAGGGATGCCAGTTGAACGCGATGCCGGGCACGTAATAGATGATCAGCAGTTGGATCACCAACGGGGAGCCGCGGATGATCCAGATCAAGGCGCGCATCAGGAGGCTGAGAGGCTTGACGCGGGACATGCGGCCCAACATGACCAACAGGCCCAGCGGTACCGCGCCGATCAGGGTCACAAAAAACAGCCTGAGGGTTTGTAAAAACCCTAAGTTGAGCGCGTCAAAAACGATTTTGATTTGTTCGCCCGTCATCTTGATCCTCGTGGAAAGCCCTCCAGCGCAAGGACGCAGCTCCGCTTGAAAGGCGCAGCCACGTCCTTGTGCTGTTGCTTGATGTCCGTTTAGTTCTGGGGAATAATGGCGGCCTGAACGCCATAGGCCTCGGCAGTGGCCAGCATGGTGCCGTCGGCGTAGGAGGCGGCAAAGTATTCATTCAGTGCGGCGGCCAGATCAGAACCCGCGCGGAAAGCGACGCCGTATTCTTCGCTGTTCAGGCCGATGGTATAGGTCAGGTCTTCATAACTGGTGCCTTCGCCGACCATGGCGGCGGCCATCAGCGCATCGATGATCGCGGCGTCAGAAGTGCCGGCTTTGACTTCCATCAGCGTATCGGCCTGACTGGGTACGGGCGTATAGCTCAGGTTGTTGGCGGCGGCTTCATCCTCGCCTGCGCTGCCGGCCTCCACCGCGAACTGAAGGCCGCTCAGGCTCTCCACGGTTTGATAATCGGCAGCCTTTTCTTTCGGCACGATCACGACCTGGGCATTATTGGCATAAGCACGGCTGCAGGCGGTGACGGCTTCAATCTCGGGACGAAGCGTCATGCCGTTCCAGATGCAGTCGATGGACTTGTTGTCCAGCTCGAGCAACTTGTTATCCCAATCGATCAGCACAAATTCAGCCTTCACACCAATAGAGGCAGCGAACGCGTTGGCCATATCGGCGTCAAAACCGATCCAATTTCCGTTATCGTCCTGATAGTCCATGGGCTCAAAATCGGTGATCCCAACGAGCAGCACGCCCTTATCCTGCACATAGGCCAGGTCGCTGTCCGCCAGCGCCGCGGCGCTCGTCAGCATCAGCACAGCCAGCAGCATCGCAAATACATTTTTCATAATTCTTTGACCTCTTTCCTTTACTCTTTGTGCCGAAGCACTTTATTAATTTACCACTTTAGCGAAATAAAGTCAATGAACGTATCAGACAATTATTTAACCAATTATAACAAAAATGCCATTTTTGTTCGGACCGGACAATATAAATCCGAAACCAAGGTGGTATTGTGATCCCGTGGGGCGAAGCGTAAACTGTTTGCCGGGCCTTGACATTCGACCGCTTCTATGTTAGAATCCAATCCGCAAAGAAGTTCAAGCTTTGCTCCTTATGCACCCGTAGCTCAGCTGGATAGAGTGTCAGACTCCGACTCTGAAGGCCGCGCGTTCGAATCGCGCCGGGCGCACCATTTCCTGAAAATGCTGATTTGAAAAGCGTTTTCAGGATTTTTATTATTAATTGCTTTTTGCCAAATTCTTTCCAAATGGAGGAGGCGCGTATGCAATTCGGCATGCCGACGTTGATCGAAAATCGGACGCTGGAGGAGAATGTTGCGCTATGCGGCAGTCTCGGACTGAATTTCGTGGAATTGAATATGAACTTCCCGGAGTATCAAACAGAGCGATTGGAGGATACCGGGGCGCTGATATCCGCTGCGGAGCAGGCCGGGGTGTATTATACGATTCATTTGGACGAAAATCTGGATATAGCCGATTTCAATCAGCTGGTTGTGAACGCGTATCTGGAAACCATTCGGCGGACGATCTCGGTGGCCAAGGCGTTACTGCCGTTGCGCGATCGCTTTGGCGACTGCACACAGCTCCTGACGCTGAATATGCACATGAATCACGGCGTACACATTACTTTGCCGGATCGGAAGGTGCAAATGTACGAAAGGGATTTTGACACTTATTTGAAATCGTTTGCGAGGTTCCGGGCCTTCTGTGAGGAATGGATCGGGGACAGCGATGTCCGAATCGTTGTGGAAAATACAGACGGATATCGTGACTATGAGAAGAAGGCGATCGAATTGCTCCTGGAAAGCCCGGTATTCGGCCTGACCTGGGATATCGGACACTCCAAGGCAATCTGGGAGAAGGATGTTCCCTGGATCATGGAGCACTCGGAACGGCTGATGCACTTTCATGTTCATGACGGAACGGAGGAGCCGCCTCGAAATCATTTGGCGCTGGGAGATGGCGAGATCGATCTCATATCTCATCTTGAGCTTGCAAGGATAAGAAACGCAAGGTGCGTATTAGAAACCAAGACCATTGCAGCGTTGAGAAAATCGATCCAGTGGATGCGGGAGAATTGGGAGGAAAAAGAATGAGCAGAACGATTCTTACCATGCGGGAGCGCTACTTGCTCTCCTCTTTAGACTTGGTAGAGCGGGTGTTTGGCGAATGGGACAGCCCGGAGGAAGGAAAGACGGTGCGCCGTCTGGTCGAGGAGATCAGAGCGAAAAAGTACTATCTTCCGGAGCTGGAACTGTTGATGGTGGACGAGCAGGATGAAATCATCGGGTATGCCATGTTTTCAAGATTTCATATTGAAGGCAGATATGAAAATGAGCTGCTGATTCTGACGCCGGTGGCTGTGCGGCCGGATAGGCAGCGGCAGGGCATTTCACGGGAATTGATCGAATATGGATTTGATCGGGCCAGGAAGATGGGGTATAAAGCGGTCCTGGTGGAGGGCGATCCGAAGAACTACAATCCGCGAGGCTTTGAGACCAGTGCGGATCATGATATTATTGCCGGTCCCAATATCCATCTTCCGCACGTCAGCTGCCTGATGGTGAAAGAACTGGTGCCGGGAGCCTTGAAGGATATTCATGGTGTTGTTGATTATTCTTTCTATGAAACGCTTCGGGAAGCGTGAGGATTATTTGATCAGGTATTGACCTCATTTTGGGTTTGACATGCGGGAAAGCGTGGTTCAATGCAAAATTCTATGAGATAAAAACTGGAATTGTAATTTATTTCTGCAATTGCCATAAGTCTAAAATCAAAAGAATAAAGCGATCGCCCTCATTATATTATCCAAACATATTGTTTTTTCGTCCAAAATAAATTAAAATTGGACGAAAAGAATGCGGTTGGACGAAAGGAGCGTCTCATGAGAGGATTTGATTACAGCAAACTTGCAAACCGTTCATGGCCTTCAGATATTTTGAATCTTGTTGCAAAGATCCACGAGTACAAGGGCAGACAGGATATATTTGTCCGGCAAAAGCCCGTGGAGATGGATCGCTTGGTGGAGATCGCAAAGATCCAAAGCACTGAGGCATCCAACAAAATCGAAGGTATCGTTACCACCAGCACTCGCATGAAACAGCTCTTTGAGGAAAAGATCACGCCGAGGAACCGTGATGAGGACGAGATCATGGGATATCGGGATGTGCTGAACATCATCCACGAGAGCAATGAATATATCCCCATCCGCCCGTCATATATCCTACAGCTTCACCGTGATTTGCTGCGGCGCGCTGGCGCATCCTATGGCGGCAGTTTCAAGACCGTCCAGAACTATATCAATGAGACAAGGCCGGACGGAACGACTTTCACACGATTTACGCCGATCGCCCCGTATGAGACAGCCGAGGCAATAGACAGACTGTGCGAGGCATATGAGCAGGCGCTTGCCAAGGAGCGCATTGACGCACTGATCCTTATTCCCAGCTTCATTGTGGATTTTCTTTGCATTCACCCGTTCAACGACGGAAATGGAAGAATGAGCCGCTTATTGACGCTGCTACTTCTATATAAAAATGGATATAGTGTCGGCAAATATATCAGTATGGAAAAGCAGATCGAAAAAACCAAGGATCGCTATTACGATGTGTTGGAAATGGCTGGTGTCGGTTGGCATGAAGAAAAAAACGATCCAACGCCTTTTATTCGCTATATGCTGCAAGTGATCCTTGCTTGCTACACGGAGTTTGAGGATCGGGTCGCCCTGATGGCAAAAGTCGGAGCTTTCAGCACAGCCTACGCCGTCGTAAAGAAATATGTGGAAAACAAGATCGGCCAATTCACAGGCGCGGAAGTGGTTGCTAATTGCCCAAGCATCGGAAGATCCTCCGCGCTGGCCGCTCTCAAAAGGCTGACCGCCGAGGGACTGATTCTCCGTCATGGGGCTGGAAAAAACACATACTATACCCGTGCGGAAAGTATCAAATAAGGGGATTGGCTTGGCAACAATTGACGGGCGCAAGGAGAGATGTTTTTTACACGGAATGGTCAATATGATAAACTTTGCTATATTGAATTGCCAGCTTTATCAGATGAAAATCCCACATTTATGAGGTGAAGCAAAAAATGCTACGGATACTATTCGTCTGCCACGGCAATATCTGCCGCAGCCCGATGGCGGAATTTGTGATGAAGGACCTGGTGCGAAGGGAAGGGCTGGAACAGCAGTTTCAAATTGATTCCGCCGCGACGAGCACCGAGGAAATCGGCAATCCGGTTTATCCGCCGGCACGTCGGAAGCTTAGGGAGCACGGTATCGATTGCTCCGATAAAACAGCAAGACAGCTTGTCCGCCCCGATTATGAGAAGTACGATTATCTGATCGGGATGGACAACGCAAACCTCCGCAATATGAAGCGGATTTTCGGAGAGGACCGCGCCGGTAAGCTATATCGCCTGCTCGATTTTACTTCCGAGCCCGGCGAAGTGGCGGACCCTTGGTATACGGGCGATTTTGAGGCAACCTGGCGTGACGTTGTGGCGGGCTGCGACGGCCTGCTCGCAAAATTGCGCGGCCAGGAGTAAATGGAGGCGCTGATGCTGGCATCAGGTCTGTTCCAGGCTTTTTGCCCTTTTTCTGATGAAATGGAAATAATAAGGGATTTCTATGAGCAGCATCAGCGTCCAGCCGGCGGCGCAGCAGAATGGGACGGCTATCAGGCCGTAGCGCGGGACCAGCGCATAGACCGATACAGTGCGCACAGTAATCTGGACTGCGGTGGCCAGGACGGTGGTATACAGCTTACCCATGCCTCGAAAGAAGCCTTGCACCGCGTTTGTGAGGCCCGGAAGCAGATAAAAGAAGGCCATGTAGCTCAGATACTCGGCTCCGAGCGGTACGACGCCCGGGGCGTCCTGGCCGCGCACGAACAGGGCGACGATGGGCTTCCCCAGGAAAAAAGCGACGGACCCGATCAGCAGCCAATAGGCACATTCCATCAGAATGGCGGAGCAGAAGCCGGGGCGGAGACGATCCTCCTTGTTCGCGCCGCGATTCTGGGCCAGATAAGCGCTCAGCGCCGCGCCGATCCCCTGCTCGGGGACGCAGGCAAAGTCGTCTACCCGGGTTACAGCGTTAAAGGCGGCGATCGCACTGACTCCAAGAGCGTCGATTTGCCCCTGGATCAGCACCTTGCCGATGGGCTGCGTCGCTTGCTGCAGGGCGGCCGGCGCGCCATAGCCGATCACCCGGCGCAGCAGCGCCCGGTCAGGGGATAAATCGCCCGGAGCGGGCATCAGCTCTGCCGTCCGGCGTTTCATGTAAAATACGGCCAGCAGCGCGGAGGCGGCCTCGGCCGCCACGGTCGTGATCGCGCTGCACAGAATGCCAAAATGCAGGAGACCGAGGAAAATCAAATCAAGTACGGCGTTCAGGATGGATGAAAACGCAAGGAATCGAAGGGGCGTGCGGCTGTCCCCGGCACTCTTGAGCCCGGCGGCCAGGGCGTTATAGAGAAAGGTGAACGGAGCGCCCAGGAAAGTGACGCGCAAATACAGCACCGCGATGTCAAAAATATCCTCCGGCACCTGCAGCAGACGCAGCAGGAGCGGCGTCAACAGGATCCCCAGCAGTGTGACCGGCAGGGCGATGATCAGGCCCAGCAGCAGCGTTCCGCCCAGCGTGCGGCGGAAGCGGGAGAGGTCCCCTGCGCCGAACGCTTCGCCCATCGCGACGCCCGCGCCGACACAAAGCCCCGAGATGGCCAAAATCACCAGGTTCATGACCGGTCCGGCGACGCCCTCCGCAGCCAAAGCGTCTTGGCCGATGAATTGCCCCGCGATGATGGAATCGACCGCGTTATACGCCAATTGCAGCCAACTGCCCAGCAATACGGGCAGCGCATAGGTGATCAGGTGCCGTGCAGGAGAACCGATCGTCATATCCCTTGTCATGAAAAGCCTCCCTTGTCCCCGTTTGCAACAGTTTGATTATAATTGCCCGCGCCTTTGGACGCAACCGCGGAGCTTGCGCCAGAATGAAGAAAACCAAAAAAAATCACCGGTTGCCCCTCCGTGGATTTTTGAGTATAATGTTATCGTACTAACTGATCAGGAGGTAAAACGCATGGAAAGAAAGAACGCATGGAATCAGTATGACGATGCGGCGCTCGAAGCGCTCGAGGCTGCCGCTAAGGGCTATATCGCCTTTCTGAACGGCGGAAAGACCGAGCGCGAGTGCGCTCAGGAGGCCGTTCAGCTGGCGTTGAGCGCGGGCTATATCCCGCTTGAGCAGGCAATCAGCGAGGGCAAACCGCTTGCTCCCGGCGCGAAGGTGTTTGCGGTGCAGATGAAAAAGGCTGTGATGTTGTTCCATCTGGGCAGGCAGCCCCTGGACCGCGGCCTGAACATCGTCGGCGCGCATATCGACAGCCCGCGCATCGATATCAAGCAAAATCCCTTCTATGAGGATACTGACCTTGCGTATGCGGATACGCATTATTATGGAGGCATCAAAAAATACCAATGGGTCGCAAGGGCGCTGGCGCTGCACGGTGTCGTCGCCAAGAAGGACGGAACGGTGGTCAACGTGACGATCGGTGAGGACGATGACGACCCGGTGGTCGGCGTATCGGATCTGCTGATTCATTTGGCGCAGGAGCAGATGGGCAAAAAGGCCGCGGAGGCCGTGGCGGGCGAGAGCCTGGATATCATCCTGGCGGGCCGTCCCCTGAAGGACGAAGAAAAGGATCCGGTCAAGGCTGCGCTGCTCAAGCTGCTCAAGGAAAAGTATGACCTTGACGAAGAGGATATGCTGAGCGCCGAGCTTGAGGCGGTGCCCGCCGATAAAGCGAGAGATTTTGGCCTGGACCGCAGCATGGTCCTGGGCTATGGGCATGACGACCGCGTGTGCGCTTATGCCGAGCTCCAGGCGATGCTGATGCTTCCTGAGGTGCCGGAATATACGTGCTGCTGCCTGCTGGCGGATAAGGAAGAGATCGGCTCTGTCGGAGCGACCGGTATGCAGGCCCGGTACTTTGAAAACGCCGTGGCTGAGCTGCTTGCGCTGACCGGTAAGGGCGGCGACCTTTATCTGCGCCGCGCGCTGGCGAACAGCAGGATGCTGTCCTGCGATGTCAGCGCGGGCTATGATCCGCTGTATGCAAGCGCTTTTGAAAAGAAGAATGCCGCGATCCTTGGACATGGCGTGTGCTATAACAAGTTTACCGGTTCGAGGGGCAAGTCCGGCTCCAATGACGCCAACGCTGAGTTCATCGGTCGCCTGCGCAAGGTGATGGACGATCATCAGGTGGCCTGGCAGACCGCGGAGCTGGGCAAGGTGGATGTCGGTGGCGGCGGAACCATCGCCTATATCTGCGCGCTTTACGGCATGGAGGTCATTGACAGCGGCGTTCCTGTGCTGTCCATGCATGCGCCGCAGGAAATCATCAACAAGGCGGATCTGTACGAAGCGATACGCGCATACGCCGCGTTCCTGACGGATATTGCTCCTTGCGTCTGAGCGCGGGCCCGGAATCAAATACTTATCAGCGCTCATGCGCCCGCGGTTTGCGGGCGTTTTTGTGATGAACGATCACAAAAGGTGGCGTCTGCAGAGCAAGACAATTGTAAAATTATCTCGAAAAGACTTTGGAAGTGGGAGATTGTGATATACTGAAACAGGCATCGTCAACGGTGCCGGAGGGGGACGCTATGTACAGAAAAAGAATTTGCGCGCTGCTGTTGGCGCTGCTCATCACCTGCGTGGCTTGTATGGCGCAGGCTGCGACGCTCGGCTATTATAAGGCCCGGATCAAGGGCAATCCCAAGGTCTACTCCGGACCGGGTACGAAGTACTTTCGCGGGGCGAACGGCAAAGCGCAGTATGGCGGCGGCGTGGTGCGCATTTACGGCGAGGAAAGCATCGGCTGGCTGATGATCGGATATCAGAACAGCGCCGGAGATTATCGGATCGGTTACGTCGAGCCCGCTATGAAGGAAAAAATTTATAAAGCGCCGGAGGGGGCGGAGCCCGCGAAGCTTCAGTTTGCCTATGCTCAGGCGGAATTGAACCAGCGTGCGACGCTGACGGATGATCCGGTGATCAAGGCAACCGGCGTCGTTTCCCTGCCCAAGGGACGGGACGTCACATATCTGGCTACAACGGGCCGGTGGGCTTATATCGAGGTCAGCACCAAAAAGGGCACGATGCGCGGCTTCGTTAAAAAGAGCGCCGTGTCTATGAGCCGCTCGATTGCCGAATCCGGTAAAGAAAGCTTTGACGTCGGCGCTGCTTCCGCGGGAACGTCGGCGACCGCAAAGCCAAAGGCGACGCCCAGGCCTACCGCTACTCCCAAACCCAAGACGCTTGCCTCCTATGCCGGCATCCCATATATCGGCGCAACGGTCTACGCGGCGGGCCAGAATGCTTATGCCGTGCTGTGGGCGCAAAAGCAGTTGAATCAGCTGGGGTACTACGTGCCGGAAACGGCAACCCTCGACGATGATACCGCCGGCGCGTTGGTCGATTACAGGGCGCGAACTGGCCTGAGCGGCTCCGGGATCGACCAGGCGCTGATCGATCGTCAGATCCTGGATTTGGAGGCGATGGGACTGCCGCCCGCCCAAATCACGGATACCAGCGCGATCATTGCCAAGCCAACAATGCTTTCCGCGGAAGGCCTTACGCCACAGGATCTTCGGCTGCATACAAAATAATCGGTTGTATTATTCATGATCCCCAATGCGACGTCCATGACAGATGCGCTTTGGGGAATTTTTCTGTCGCTTTCTATATCCTTCAAAATCCTTCAAAATGCTTTCCAAAAGCCAAAAAATGGAATTGACAAAATCGGCTTCATCATGTAAACTATCTGTGTTGCTTGTCGACATGCGGCCATGGCGGAATTGGCATACGCGCACGTTTGAGGGGCGTGTTCTTAACCGAGTACGAGTTCAAGTCTCGTTGGCCGCACCAAGCTTGGGAACCTGAAGGGATGGATCAGGATCATGATCGCCCAGGGTTCCTTTTTTTGACCGCTCAATTTGACAGTGCTCGATTTGTACGCAAAAGGAGGAAAAACCATATGGAGTATCAGGTGCGGCTTGCCCGGGAAGCGGACGCCGAGCTTTTAATGCAGGCGCGGGTCAGCCAGCTTCTGGACGAGGGAAGCGTGATGAAGTATGATACCCGGAACGAGATGATCGATTTTTTTCAAAGAAAGCTTCGGGACGGTTCCCTGATCCAGTATATCGCGGAACGAGAGGGCGTTTTGATTTCGACCGCGGCCATGATGATCCAGGAATATCCGCCGTCGATCAGCTGGCGCGGCGAGCGCCGGGGCTATATCACCAATGTATATACGGATCCGCGATACCGCGGACAGGGGATCGCTTCTTCGATGCTTTGCAGGCTCCTTCAGGACGCGCGAACCCTGGAACTGGGAAATGTGTGGCTGTTGGCCTCCAAGCAGGGAAAGGGTGTATATAAAAAGCTGGGCTTCGACGAGGAAAGGCCGGGCCTGGATGTTTATATGGAGTGGTTTGAAGAAGCGTGATCTTGACGTGCCGACGGTTTTACATGAGTTATCCTCCGGAAGGGTTTGTCAGCCTCCTGTTTCTATGGTATAATTCGCATATTGCAAATTGTCAGCGGAGGTTTGCGCCATGCCGAGGGAAACGTTTTTGATCGTTGACGGAAACAGCTTGATGCACCGGGCGTATCATGCCCTGCCTCCGATGGATTTCGAGGGGACGCCTACAAACGCGGTGCACGGCTTTTTGATGATGCTGTTCAAGGTGTTTGAGACCCGGCGGCCCCATTACTGCGCGGTGGCTTTTGACGAGCACGCGCCCACCTTCCGCCATCAGGCCTATGCCGAATATAAGGCGGGCCGGCAGAAAACGCCCGATGATTTGGTTAGCCAATTTCATTTGATACGGGAGCTTTTGCCCAAGCTGCACGTGCCGGTTTACGCCTGCGCGGGCTGGGAGGCGGACGATATCCTGGGCACTGTCGGCGCGATCAATTCGGGCCGTGGGGTAGATACTGTCTTGCTGACAGGCGATCGTGACGCATTGCAGCT